>NZ_AP025518.1:6000000-6300000 GCF_022179545.1 Mycolicibacterium fortuitum subsp. fortuitum
GCCGAATGCCTCTACTCACTGGGTGTCGCCCATCCCGGTGCCGTCACCCTGCACAACAGCCCGACCTTCATGCGGGACTTCGAGCGGGTCGACGAGCACGCACTGGACATGATCGCCACCGATATCCTGCGCTCCCGCGAACGAGGTGTGCCGCGTTACAACGACTTCCGCCGCGCACTCCGGCTCGCCCCGGCGACGAGCTTCGACGAGATCAGCGGCGGCGACGCGGCGACTGCCGCCGTGATGGCCGAGATCTACGGCGGCGACATCGAGAAGGTCGACACCATGGTCGGCATGTTCGGGGAGAAGCTGCCGGAGGGATTCGGGTTCAGCGACACCGCATTCCGGATCTTCGTGCTGATGGCGAGCCGGCGCCTCAAGAGCGACCGGTTCTACACCGTGGACTTCACCCCGCGGGTCTACACGCCTGAAGGTATGGACTGGATCGACCGCAACGACATGGTCTCGGTGCTGCTGCGTCACTATCCCGAGCTTGAGCCGGCGCTGCGCGGGCAACGCAACGCGTTCGCGCCGTGGAGGCGCCTGTAGGACTGAAGTCGCCGCGCGCACGCTCGTCCCGGGTGCGTGGCAGCGGTGTCTACCGGCTCACCGATGACATAAGCCCGCTACCTGCGATAACAGGAAGCGGGCTTATGGCGGTGGCGGAGGGATTTGAACCCTCGGACGGGGGTTACCCGTCACACGCTTTCGAGGCGTGCTCCTTAGGCCGCTCGGACACGCCACCGTGTGGCAGCTTACCGGTCGAGCGCCGCAAGCCATAATCGCGGCCTGAGCCCACACCGGGCCAGCGAGTGTGCACCGTGGGCGGAAACCCGGCCGCAGAGTCGCCACCAGTTCACACTCGGCGCCGCCGGCGCACACTCAGCGCTGGGCCGCGAAAAACTCCTCGAGCAGGGCCGCACACTCGTCGGCCAGCAACCCGCCGACCACCTCGGGCCGGTGGTTGAGCCGGCGATCTCGGACCACATCCCACAGCGAGCCGACCGCTCCGGTCTTGGGTTCCCATGCCCCGAACACCACCCGGGCCACCCTGGCCAGCACCAGCGCACCCGCGCACATCGTGCAGGGCTCGACCGTCACCGCCAGCGTCGCGCCTTCCAGCCGCCACCCGTCGCCGAGCACCCGCGCCGCCTCGCGCATCGCCACGATCTCGGCATGGCCAGTGGGGTCACCGGTGGTCTCGCGCACATTGGCGGCCCGGGCCAGCTCGGTGCCGTCGGCGGCGAACACCACGGCGCCGATCGGCACATCACGGGGACCGGCCGTCCGGGCAGCGTCCAACGCCGTGCGGATCAGCGCTTCGTCCGAGGCACTCACCGACCGAGCCGGTCGAGCACCGCCGACAGCTCGTCGGCGAAACCCATCTCGCGGGCGATACGCCCGATCTGCTCATCGGCGTACAGGTCGGTCTCGGACAGGATCACGCCGAGCACGTCCTCGTGCAGTCCGACGTCGGACAGCACCGACAGATCGCCCTCCTCGAACGGATCCGCGTCCTCCAGATCCTCCTCTTCGAGGTCAGCGTCCAGGTTCTCCAGCGCCTCGGCCGCGATGTCGTAGTCCAGCGCCGCGGTCGCGTCCGACAGCAGCAACCGGGTTCCCGCCGGCGCCGGCCGTACGATCACGAAAAACTCGTCGTCCACATCCAACAGGCCGAATACCGCCCCCGCGCTGCGCAGCTCACGAAGCTCGGTCTCGGCTGCGGTCAAGCTCTTCAACGATGACGAACGCATCGGCGCACACCGCCACTTGCCGTCCTCCCGGACAACGGCCACTCCGAAGCCATCGGGCAGGTCTGCCGGCGCACGCTGTGCCTCCATGCCCGCCTACGGTAGTCGCCGACCAGCAATTTTGACAGGGATCACCCTCGGCCCCGGCCGGGGCGGTATGCCAACCTTGATGCGTGACGAAGACACCCGTGTGCGTGCTGGGCCTCGGCCTGATCGGTGGCTCGCTGATGCGCGCCGCCGCCGCGGCCGGTCGCGAGGTCTTCGGCTACAACCGGTCGATCGAGGCCGTCACGGCCGCGAAGTTCGACGGGTTCGACGCCACGGCCAATCTCGACGACGCGCTGAGCCGGGCCGCCGAGGCCAACGCTCTGATCGTGCTGGCGGTGCCGATGCCGGCTCTGCCACAGATGCTCGACCACATCCGCAGCACCGCACCCCAGTGCCCGTTGACCGATGTCACCAGTGTCAAGGGCGCGGTCCTGGAAGAAGTCGGCAACTTCGGCTTGCTGCAGAACTTCGTCGGCGGGCATCCGATGGCCGGCACCGCGCACTCCGGCTGGTCGGCCGGTGACGCCGCCCTGTTCACCGGCGCCGCATGGGTGGTCAGCGTGGACGATCACGTCGATGCCCGCATCTGGTCACAGGTGGCCCAACTGGCCCTGGACTGTCATGCCGTCGTGGTACCTGCCCGCTCTGACGAACACGACGCCGCCGCGGCCACGATCTCGCATCTGCCCCACCTGTTCGCCGAAACGCTGGCACTGATCGCCGGCGAGGTGCCGTTGGCCTTCGCCCTGGCCGCCGGATCGTTCCGCGACGGCACCCGGGTGGCGGCCACCGCGCCGCATCTCGTGCGGGCGATGTGCGAAGCCAACGCCGAGCAGCTTCTGCCCGCCCTCGAGCACGGCATCGAGCTGCTGACGAGGGCGAAGGAATCACTGGCCGACACGGGTTCGGTGGCCGACCTGGTCGAGGCCGGCCATGCCGCGCGGATGCGTTACGACAGCTTCAGCCGCCCCGAGATCATCACCACGGTGGTGGGCACCGACAACTGGCGGGCCGAACTGGCCGCCGCCGGGCGGGCCGGCGGGGTGATCAGATCCGCTCTGCCAGTCCTGGGTAGTCAAGGATGAAGCCGTCGGAGTCGACCGTGACGGTGGTGTTCGACAACGGCGAGCGCAGCCTCACCCCGGGAACGCCGGGCCCAGCACTGCTGTAACTGATGTTCGCGGTCTCCACCGCGAAGTCGGGCAACCGCACGTAGACCACCGGCAACGTCAGCGACTCCGCCCGCTGGTGCAGACCCGTCCGCCGGATCGGCAGCGCGTTGAAGAACGGACTGAACACCACGTCGACATCCAGCGCACCACCGAAGTCCGAACGCTTGGTCTGAGTGTGGTCCTGAACCAGCCACATGTTCTCCTCGTCGCGGGCGATGGAGAGCTGGCGTTCACGCTCGGCCAGGGTGACGGTGAGTGACAGCCTCTTGGTGGCCCCGGTCTCGTCGGTGACCAGGTCATAGGAAGCCGAGAACGCCGGGTGGGCTTCGGTCGCGGCGGCCACGATCCGGCCGTACGCCTTGATCCGGTTGCCCGACAGCTGAACCCGTGCGGATTCCATCCGCGGCTCATCGTGCGCCCGCCACGTCAACACCGCCGGCCAGGCACTGTCCTTCTGGTCGCTCACCCTTCTACCGTATGCGACGAGACCGGGCGTTCGTAGCCGAGTCCGGAACTCCCCGCCGGCCGTGACTCGAGCGCCACCTCGTCGCCGAGCAACGGCTGCGGAATCCGTCGCCGGCCTCCCAAACGGCCACTACCGGGCACCGACAGCCACACGGCGAACGCCAGCGCGGCATCGAGAATCAAGGCCAGTGCCGTCACCATCAACGCACCCACCAACGCGATGTGGAACTGCCGCACCTTGATGCCGTCGATCAGATACCGGCCGAGCCCGCCCAGGCTCGCGTATGCGGCCACCGTCGCTGTCGCCACGATCTGCAGCGTCGCCGTGCGCAGCCCGCCCACGATCAACGGCAGTGCGTTGGGCACCTCGACCCCGAGCAGCACCCGCCGCTCCGTCATACCCATCGACCGGGCCGCGTCCACCACCGCGGGATCCACGTTCGCGATACCGGCATAGGTGCCGGCCAACAGCGGTGGGATGCCCAGCAGCATCAGGGCCACCGTCGGCGGCACCAACCCGAGCCCCCACAGCAGCACCCCGAGCAGCAGCACGCCCAGCGTGGGTAGGGCGCGTAACGCGTTGACCCCGGTGACCACCAGGAAGGTGCCGCGCCCGGTGTGCCCGATGAGCAGTCCGACCGGGATCGCGATCAGCGCGGAGGCGGCCACTGCGACCACGGTGTACTGCAGATGCTCGATGATGCGGGCGCCCAGGCCGGCGGGCCCGCCCCAGTTGGCTGCGGTGAAGATGAAGTCGAGTGCCTGCTGCAGGAAGTTCATGCGGCCGCCTTCACCCGGTGGCCCCGCGGCATGCGCGTCCAGGGCGTGATGAGCTTGCCCACCAACATGATCAGGCTGTCGATCACCACGGCCAGCACGAAGATCGCGATGATCCCGGCGATGATCTGGTCACTCTTGTTGGACTGATAGCCCTCGGTGAACCAGGTGCCCAGCCCGCCGATACCGATCACCGAACCCACCGACACCATCGAGATGTTGGTGACCGCCACCACCCGCAGCCCGGCCACCAGCACCGGGATGGCCAGCGGAAGCTCCACCTTCACCATCCGCACCAGTGGCCGGTAGCCGATCGCCGTCGCAGCGTCGCGCACCTGTTCGGGCACCGCGTCGAGCGCCTCTGGCACCGCCCGCACCAGCAGCGCCGTGGTGTAAAGCGTCAGCGCCACAATGACATTGGCCTCATCCAGGATGCGGGTCGGGATGACCAGCGGTAGCACCACGAACAGCGCCAACGACGGGATGGTGAAGATGATGCTGGCCGTCAGGGTCGTGAGCCGCCGCAGCGCGGTGGTGCGCTGTACGGCCGCACCCAACGGAACCGCGATCAGGAGCCCGAGCCCGATCGGCACCAACGACAACCGCAGGTGCACGACAGTCAGCACCCACAGGTCATCGAGATGGTTCAGCAGATACCGCACGACTACCCCAGCTCCGGGACGCGGCGCTGCTCCTTGAGCGCCTCGAGCACGTCGTCGGCGCGCACACCTCCCAGCAGCTTCCCGTCCTCGTCGACCGCCACACCGAGCCCGCTCGGTGAGGACAGCGCAGAATCCAGTGCCTGGCGCAGGTTGCCGTCGGGCGGGAAGAAGGACCCACCGCCGATGGTGCTGTCGTAGAGCGCATTGCCCTTGCGATGCACCTCGACACCCTCGGCGTTGATCCACGCGAACGGCGCGCCGGCTTTGATGACCAGCCGCCACTGGCCCGGGCTCAGGTCGAGCGCATCGATGTCGTCCTCGTCGACGTGCTCGATCTCGTGCAGGGGCAAGCCGGTGGCATGGAAGAACTGCAACCCGCGGTAGCCGCGGTCGGCCCCGACGAATCCCGATACGAGCTCGTTGGCCGGATTCGACAGGACGAAGGCGGGATCGGCGTATTGCAGTAGCGCTCCGCCGCGGCCGAATACCGCCACCTTGTCCCCGAGCTTGACCGCCTCGTCGATATCGTGCGTGACGAAGACGATGGTCTTGCGCAATTCGCTTTGCAATCGCAGGATTTCGGTCTGCAGATCCTCGCGCACCACCGGGTCGACGGCGCTGAACGGTTCGTCCATCAACAGGATCGGCGGGTCCGCGGCCAGTGCGCGAGCCACCCCGACACGCTGCTGCTGACCACCCGACAGTTGCGCCGGATAACGGTTGGCCAGTTTCGGGTCGAGCCCCACCCGTTCCATCACCCCGAGCGCGGCCTTGCGGGCGCTGCGCCGCGATTCACCGCGCAGCACCGGTACGGTCGCGACGTTGTCGACCACCCGCAGATGCGGCATCAGCCCGGCACTCTGGATGACGTAGCCGATGCCGAGCCGCAGCTTGACCGGATCCACCGTGCTGATGTCGTCCCCGTTGACGGTGATGGTGCCCGAGGTGGGGTCGATCATCCGGTTGATCATCCGCATCGAGGTGGTCTTGCCACAGCCCGACGGACCGACGAACACCGTCAGCGTGCCTTGCGGCACTTCCAGATTGAGGTTGTCGACGGCGACGGTCCCGTCGGGGTACTGCTTGGTGACGTCAGTGAAGGTGATCATCACTTGACCACCGGCTGGTCGAATCCGTTGTCCTTGATCCACTTTCCGGCCGCCTCGTCGGGGTCGACGCCGGCATTGCCCTCGACCGCGGTGTTCAACTCGATCAGGGCTTCGGTGGTGAGCTGGGCCGAGACCGCGTCGAGCACGGTCTTGAGTTCGTTGGACATCTTCTGCGAGGCCACCAGCGGAACGACATTGGCGGCCAGGAAGACATTCTCGGGATCTCCCAGCGGCACCAGATGGTGCTGGACGATCGCCGGTGAGGTGCTGAAGATGTTCGCGGCCGTGACGGCCCCGCTGTTGAGGGCTTGCACGGTGGCCGGCCCGCCGCCGTCACTGATCGCGACGAAGTTGGCCGGGGCGATGTCCAGCCCGTAACGGGCTTTCAACCCGACCAGGCCCGTCTGGCGGGTCTGAAACTCCGATGGCGCACCGACTTTCACCTCCGCCGAATGCGCGGCCAGATCGGCGATGGTCTTGAGATTCCAGCGCTGTGCGGTTGCGGCGGTGACCGCGAGGGTGTCCTTGTCCTCCGCCGGTGACGGCGACAGGATCGACAGGTCGCCGGGCAACGCCTTGAACAGTGCGATCAACACTTCGTCCGGCGTGGTGGCAGTGGCCTCAGCGTCGAAGTACTGCAGGAGATTCCCGGTGTACTCGGGAATCAGATCGATCGAGTGATCCTGCACGGCAGGCACATACGTCTCACGGCTGCCGATACCGAATTGACGCCTGATCTGAAAATCGTTCGCCTCCAGAGCCTGGGCATAGATCTCGGCGAGAATCTTGGACTCCGGGAAGTCGGCGGATCCGACCGTCACGGTCTTCAGGTCGCCCGAGATCGGTCCACCGCCCAACGGATTGGCACTTCCACAACCGGACAACAGAACCGCAAGCAGTATCGCCAGGAACGCCAGGGTTTTGCGGTGCATCCGCACGTCCTTTCGGCGGTCAGCCTTTCTCCAGACCCTAACGGCACACCCGACATGCCGCCGCGCTTTACCTCATGGTGTTTGCAATGAGGCCTTCACGGGCAAAGATGTCAGTATGACCAGCGATCCGTCTGCATCGCCCGATCTGCCTGAGCCGACACCTCATGCGCCGGTGCCGCCGACGCCCGACCCGGGCAAAGTTCCCGATGCCGGCAGGCCCCCCGCCAAGTCGAGCAAGGCCGCCGAGCCCAAACTGACCCGCGCCGGTGCCCTGTGGTCAGCATTGATCCTGGGTTTTTTGGTCCTGATCGTGCTGCTCATCTTCATCGCGCAGAACACCGAGCCGGTCCCGATGTCGTTCCTGGCCTGGCATTGGTCGTTGCCGACCGGGGTCGCCATCCTGGGTGCCGCGGTGGCCGGCGGACTGCTCACCGTCGCCGCCGGCTCCGCGCGGATCTTCCAGCTGCGCCGCAACGCCAAGAAGAACTTCAAGGCCGCTCAGCGCGGCTGAGAAGTCAGCTCAGGGCGCGCAGCCCCGAGGCGATCGCCGGTGCGACGGCAGCACCGACGCTGGTGCCGCCCGGCGACTCGGACCCTTGACGTGCCCGGAAGTCGATACCCGCGGCGATGATGGCAGCCTTGAAATAGGCCAGCGCCATGTAGAAGTCCCAGTGCGCGAGTTCCTGGCCGGACTGCACCGAGTAGCGGTTGGCCAGTTCGTCGGCCGACGGCATCTGCGGTGAACTCCACGCCGCTTCCATGCTCAGGATCAGGTTGAACATCGGATCGCGGTAGACGCACATCAGCGCCGCGTCGCTCAACGGGTCGCCCAGCGTCGAGAGCTCCCAGTCCAGCACGGCGAGCACCTTCGTCGGGTCGTGCGCGTCCAGGATGGTGTTGTCGATGCGGTAATCGCCGTGCACGATCGAGTTGCGGCTCTGCGCCGGGACCGAATCGGCCAGTGCCTGATGCAGACGCTTGACGTCGTCGTCGCGGGGATCGTCGGGCAACCGGACCAGATCCCACTGCGAACCCCAGCGACGCACCTGACGCTCCAGATAGCCGGCGGGCTTGCCGAAGTCGCCGAGACCGACCGCCTCGGGGTCCACCGCGTGCAGGTCTGCCAGCACGCGGATCAGGGCGTCGACGCTGTCGCTGATCACGGTCTCGTCGCCCAGCTCGGCAAGCTCGGATGCGCTGCGGACCACCCGGCCGTCCACGTTCTCGACCATCTGGAACGGCGCGCCCAGCACGGAGTCGTCGTTGCTCATCGTCACCGCGCGGGCAACGGGTACCGCGGTACCGGCCAAGGCCGCCACCACCTTGTACTCGCGGGCCATGTCGTGTGCCGACGGGGTGAGACCGTGCAGCGGCGGGCGGCGCAGCACCCACGCCGATGCGTCGTCCTGCACGCGGAACGTCAGGTTGGAACGGCCACCGGCGATCAGTTCAGCGCGGAGCTCGCCGCTGCGGGCGATGCCCTCCGAGCGCAGATGCCGGTCCAGGGCAGTGAGGTCCAGGCCCTCCAGATTTGTCACCGTCACTGTTTACCACCGGACATTTCGCGGCAGCAGGTCCCATACATGTTCGGTGCCGTTGACCGAGGCGACGGCCAGCTTGCCTGAGCGGGACGACAGTAACCGGGTGACCGAGGCGTAGTCGACGTGGAACGACAACAGCCGCTGGGTCTGCAGGATCTGGTGCAGCAACACGTTGATCACCCCGCCGTGGCTGAACACCGCGACGGTGCCGTCATGGTCGCCTGCGGCCACCAAGTCCTCGACCGCCGCGCTGATCCGCGCCATGAACGCCTTCTCGTCGACGCTGCTGGGCAGGTGACCGTTCACCAGCCGGGCCAGCTCCTCGGGGTTCTCCTTGGCGATGTCCTCGATCGGCACGTAATGCGACATGTCGCGGTCGTACTCGGCGAGCCGCTCGTCGACCTCGACCTCAAGCCCGAGTTCCTCGGCGACCGGTCCCGCGGTCTGGATCGCACGTCGCTGCGGGCTGCTGACGAGCCGGCTGACGGGAAACCGGGCCAGCGCGGCGGGCAGACGCTTCGCCTGGGCGATGCCCTCGTCGGACAGGTCGGGATCGGACCCTTGACCGGGCTCGCTGCGCAGCGGTAAAGCATGTCGGACCAGAAGCAGTTGCACCGTGCCACCATAGGGCCGCGGTGTAAGCCGGCCGGAGAGGGTCATCACATGGGATACGCCGACGAGTTGTTCGACCTCACCGACCGGGTGGTCCTGGTCACCGGCGGCAGCCGTGGACTGGGCCGCCAGATCGCGATGGGCGCCGCCCGATGCGGTGCCGACGTGGTGATCGCGAGCCGCAACCTGGACTCCTGTGTGACCACCGCCGAGGAGATCAGCGCGGCCACCGGTCGCGCTGCGCTGCCCCATCAGGTGCACGTGGGCCGGTGGGATCAGCTCGACGGTCTGGTGGACGCGGCGTACGAGCGGTTCGGCAAGGTCGACGTACTGGTCAACAACGCAGGCATGTCACCGCTGTACGAATCACTGGGAGCGGTCACCGAGAAACTGTTCGACTCGGTGTTCAACCTGAATCTCAAAGGCCCGTTCCGGCTTTCGGCATTGCTCGGCGAGCGCATGGTGGCCGATGGTGGCGGCGCCATCATCAACGTCAGCTCTTCCGGGTCCCTGCGGCCCGACCAGTACATGCTCCCCTACGCCGCGGCCAAGGCCGGGCTCAATGCCATGACCGAGGGGCTGGCCAAGGCATTCGGTCCGACCGTGCGCGTCAACACCCTCATGGCCGGGCCGTTTCTCACCGATGTCAGCAAGGCCTGGGACATGGCCGGCGATCCGTTCGGGCACCTGGCCCTGCGGCGGGCCGGCAATCCGCCCGAGATCGTCGGGGCCGCACTGTTTCTGATGTCGGACGCATCCAGCTTCACCACCGGATCCATCCTGCGGGTGGACGGCGGCCTGCCCTGAGCGCGGCACGGTAGTGTGGCCGCATGGCAAACTTGTCATGACAACTTGACCGGAGGGTGATGCAGATGGCCGGGCCCCGGTCACGCCATGAGCAGGTCGCCGCCGAGCTGCGTCAGCGCATCAGGCGCAAGGATTACGCCATCGGCCAACCGCTGCCCACCGAGAGCGCACTGTGCGCGGAGTTCGACGTGTCCCGCGGGCCGGTGCGCCAGGCCCTGGCCACCCTGAAGAACGAAGGCCTGATCCGGGTCTCCCGCGGCAAGCCCGCGGTGGTCCGCAGCCATGACGCCACCCAGACGCTGGACACCTTCACGCCGTTCACCCAGTGGGCCGAGCGGGTCGGACGCACCGCGGGCAACCGCACCATCGAGGTGGCGCGCCGGCGCGCCTCCGAGACGGCCGTCGAGGCATTGGGTCTGACCGCTGACGACTTCGTGGTCGAGGTGCTGCGCGTCCGCCTGCTCGACGGCGAACCGGCGATGATCGAACGCAGCACGTTCATCGACTCCGTGGGTTCGCTGCTGTTCGACTTCGACACCGACTCGGGCTCGATGACCGACTATCTGGCCAGCCGTGGCGTGTACTTCGACTCGATGGAACACGTGCTCGACGCCGTGGCCGCCGGACCCGACGATGCCGCGAATCTCGGGATCGAGCCGGGCAGCCCGCTGCTCCGTGAGCGACGGGTCTCGCGGGACCAGCACGGGGTGGTGTTCGAATGCGCCGATGATCGCTACCGGCCCGACGTGGTCACGTTCAGCATCGTCAACGCCCGCACCAAATTCTCCCCCGCCGAACAGACGTGAAATCCCCCGGAATTCGCTGATTTCGGGGGATTTCACGTCTGCTCGCGGGGATCAGTCGGCGGCGGGCATCCGGTTCCAGTGCGGGATGAGCAGCAGCATGGAAAGCAGTGCCGCACCGGCGAAGCCGTAGAACAACGTGGAAGTGTTCAGATATCCGGGCAGCAAACCACCGAGGATGGCTCCCACCGAACCGCAGCAGTTGATGAAACCGGCGGCCGTACCGGCATGCTTGGACGTTCCGAAGTCCACCGCGGCGACACAGGAGATCATCGCGTCGGCCCCATAGACGCTGAGACCGATCAGACCGAGCACCACCACCATGACCCAGGCACTGCCGGTCGCGGTGAGCGGGCCGAACAGCGCGAGTACGGCCACCAAGATTCCAAGGCTGATCACGCAAGCGGGTACGCGTCGCGCGCTGAACACCCGGTCAGAGATCCGGCCGAGCAGGATCGGGGCCAGGACACCGGCGATCCCGAACGCCACCGGGATGGTCACGGCCTGGAACTTGTCGCCGTCGGCCAGCCGTTCGGCGACGATGACCGGGCCCCACAACAGGATCGCGTACCGCGCCGGCTTGAGCAGGAAGTACGACGCGCCAAGGGTTCTCACCATGCTGTCACCCAGCACCGCCTTCAGCGATTCCCGCCACGACGGCTTCGGCTCGGCAACCGCCTCGGCCTCGGGTGACTCATCGAGTTCGACGCCTTCGCGGGCATCCTGGGCCGCCCGGTACTCCTCGATGGGCGGCAACCCGACATCCTGCGGCCGGTTGCGCTGGAAGAGCAGTACGAGCACGAACACCCCGACCACGATGGCGGCCCCGGTGAAGAACGCCGCCCGCCATGAACCGAATACGTCGTAGGCGGCCCAGCCCAGAATCGGCGCGGCCACCAGCCCACCGAATGCGTAGTTGGTGCTCCACAATCCGAGGACGCGGCCCCGCTCACCGATGGAGAAGAACTGGGCCATGTTGCTCAACGTCGGGGACCAGCCGGTGGACTGGGCCAGACCCTGCACGATCATCAGCGGCAGCAGGAACACGAGCGCGGGCAGCAGCCCCATGAACACGGTGGCGATCGCCGAGATCGCCAGGCCGCCGAGTATGACCACCCGCGGGCCGAACCGGTCGGAGACCTGCCCCCAGACGAACTGGCCCACCGCATAGGCCGCCAGATAAGCGGCATCGAGATTGGCCAGGGTGCTCTTGGTCAGGTGCGTGCTCAGGATCGGGTCTTCGAGGATGCCGAGCTTGGCAACGGAGAAGGCCTGACGGGTGAAATAGAAACCGGCATAGGCGATCCAGGTGACGGCGAAGATCTGGAAGCGCCAGCGCTGATAGCGCGGAATCGTTGTGGAAGTAGCGGGGATCGCGGTTTGGGTCATGAGAGTGCACCTCTGGTGGGCGTGCTGCAGGCAGGCGGAGTGCTGACGGGCCAGGGCAGATTGCCGAGCGGATGTGGCCGAACGTCAAAGGCAGGTTTCTCGTACGAGAACGGGTGCAGAAAGGACGCGGCGGTCGGGAGGCCGGGCCTACGACCGACCGCCGCAGGGTTGTTTGGTCTGCGCGGGCTATCGCAGGGCTGCCACCAGAGCGGGAAGGTCGGCGACGCTGTCGAGGATGTGGGTGGCTCCCGCCTCCGACAGCTGGGCCCGGTTGTGGGCTCCGGTCAGCACGCCGATCGAGGCACGGGCCCCGGCGCGCAAGCCGCTGATGACGTCCGAGGAGGTGTCGCCCAGGACGATCATCGAACGCACCGAATCGGTCCGGGTCCGCATCAGCGCGGTCAACGGCATGTCCGGGTAGGGCCGGCCGCGGACGTCCGCCGACGGGCACAGCACCACGTCGGCGAGGTCCTGCCAGCCCAGGGCCTGGATGATGGCCGACTGGGTCTCCTTGGCGAAGCCGGTCGTCAGCGCGGTCTTGATGCCACTGGACCGCAAAGATGTAATGACATCTTCAGCGCCTGGGATCGGGCTGCAATTGCCCTCGGCGACCAGCTGGGCGTAGCACCGTTCGAACTCCTTGTTCGCCGATTGCGCCTGCTCCTCATTGCCCTTGGCGAGGTGCCGGAACACCACGATCTTGGACTGCCCCATGGTGTCGGAGACGTAGCGCAGCATCTCCTCGCGGTCGGCGTCGGTCTTGGACAGCCCGGCGTGGCTGTCGGCGGCCAGGAAGGACTGCTGAACCAGCCCGCTGTCCTCGACCGTGGTGCCGGCCATGTCGAAGACGACGAGGCTGATCGGATCAGTTGCTGTGGTGCCCATTGGTTTATCCCTTCGAGTTGGATCGTTCAGACGGTTGCGACGAGTCGGTCCAGCGCGTTGCCGACGCTGCCGTGGGCGAGGCCCATGCTGGTGGTCATGCCGATACCGGTGGTGACGGTGACGACGTGGGTGCCCTCGATGGGCTGCTCGATGAGGAACTCCTGATCGGGGGCGGAGGTGTAGACGCCCTGCCAGCGTTCGATCACCTCGATATCGTTGACGCCGAACAACTTCCGGGCCTCTCGAAGCAGCACCTCGAACCCCTCTTCCGACTGGAACGGCGGCGCGGAGATGTCCCGGTAGTGGGTGTCACCGATCAGCAGTGAGCCGTCGGGTTGGGGGGTGTACATCTGGTGCAGGTCGATCGCCACGTAGTCGGGATGCTCGGTGCGCAGTCGTTCGGCGACCGCCGCGGTGCTCGGGAGCCCCTCGAATCCGGAGTACCTGAGCAGCGACCATCCGGTGAAGAGCGGCGCAGGCAGCGCGAAGGCCAGCGGCGGCCGGGCCCGCAGCATGTGCAGCCGGCAGCGCAGCAGGCCGTCACGCTCGGCCAGGGTGGGGAACAACCGGTCGACGTCGCAGTTGACCGTGACGAACGTCGTCCCCGCATGCAGAGGCCCTCGCGACGTGTGCACAACGCCCGGGTCGAACCCGACGGCTGCGGTACGCCAATGGAACTCGACACCCTCGCGGGCAAGCCACCTGGCGATCGACGGCGCAGCGGTGCGTGGGTCGACCTGCAGATCGTTGGGCAGGTACATGCCACCGGCGACTCCGGACGCCACGACGGGGATCTGCTCGAGGATCTGATCGCGGCTCAGCAGCCGCACTTCGCCTTCCTCACGAGTGGCGGCGAACTCGTCCATCACCGCGAGTTCGTCGTCATGTCGGGCGACGCAGAAGGTGCCCGACTCCGAGGACCAGAACCCCGCCTTTCGGGACAGGTCGAGCCAGTGTCGGCGTCCGTTGCGGGCGTAGTCCCGCGCGATACCGGACTGCGCGGTGATGCAGGCGTGGCCGAAGTTCTGCACCGACGCGCCGACGACACCGTCGGCGTGGTCGACAACGGCGACGCGCAGTCCCCGCTGATGCGCGTGATAGGCGTGGGCCAGGCCGACGATGCCTGCGCCGACCACCACGACGTCGTAGCTGTGATTTCCCATGCGGACACTGTGGTCCACATCACCGCAACTTGTCAATACAAGTTGGAAGTTTTTACCTCGTGTCTATATATGTAAACGCCCGTTCATCTTCACGGCGTGACGATGTCGAAGTTCGGGTCGGGCCGGTCCAGCGCCGCCAGGAGCGCAGGCAGGGCATCGGTGTCACCGGCGACCTCAAGTCCGGGCGACGTCGCGTCGCCCGCCGCAAAGGCCAGCAGCCGCAACTTGTCGGCCAGCTTCACGGTGGTCTGCGCACTGCCCTCATCGGCAACGGCCTTGCGGTACACCAATACTCCGTTGCGGACCGTCACGCGGTAATTGGTGGACGTGTCCAGGAACGTCACGTCGATCGCGAGGTCCAGATCCCAGGCCCGCGGCCCGTTCAGGCTGATGGCGAGGACGTCGAACATCTGCTCGGGGCTCAGCTGAGCCAGCATCGTCGGCGCGGTGACCTGCCCGGCGGTACCGAACTTGCCCTCGCGCAGTTCCGTGGCTCCCGACAGGAAGAAGTTGCGCCACGTGGCGTTCTCGGCACCGTAGGCAAGCTGCTCGAAGGTGTCGGCGTAGAGCGCACGAGCCGGCTCATCCTCGGCATCGGTGAACATCACGTGATCCAGAAGTGTTGCCGCCCATCGAAAATCGCCCTCGTCGAACGCCTTGCGGGCCAGCTCGACGACCCGGTCCACACCGCCCATAGCCTCGACATAACGCGGTCCGAGCGCTTCGGGCGGGTGTGGCCACAGCCGGCCCGGGTTGCCGTCGAACCAGCCCATGTAGCGCTGATAAATCGCCTTGACGTTGTGGTTGACCGAGCCGTAGTAGCCGTGCGCATGCCAGGCCTGCTCCAGCGCGGGCGGCAGCTGGAACTGCTCGGCGATCTCCACCCCGGTATAGCCCTGGTTGAGCTGACGCAGGGTCTGGTCGTGCAGATAGGCGTACAGATCCCGTTGCAGCGAAAGAAATTCCACGATCCGCTCACGGCCCCAGGTGGGCCAGTGGTGCGAGGCGAAGACCACGTCGGCGCGGTCGGCGAAGCTGTCGATGGCCTCCGTGAGGTAACCCGCCCAGCCATGTGGATCACGCACCAGCGCGCCCCGCAAGGTCAACAGGTTGTGCAGATTGTGGGTGGCGTTCTCGGCCATGCACAGCGCGCGGAACTTGGGGAAGTAGAAGTGCATCTCCGCGGGCGCCTCGGTTCCGGGCGCCATCTGGAACTCGATCTCGACACCGTCGATGGTGTGGGTCTCACCGGTCCGGCGGATGTCGATGGTCGGCACTATGAGCGCCACCTCACCGGTGGATGTGTTCTGGCCGAGGCCGCAACCCACCTGCCCCTGCGGCCCGCGATCCAGCCGCGTGCCGTACATGTAGGTGGCGCGGCGGGTCATCGCGGTGCCGGCGTAGACGTTCTCCAGTACGGCGTGTTCGACGAAGCCCTCGGGTGCCAGCACCGCAACCTTGCCCGCGTCGACGTCGGCCTGCGACGTGACGCCGAGGACACCACCGAAGTGGTCGCCGTGGCTGTGGGTGTAGATCACGGCGACCACCGGCCGGTCCCCGCGGTGTTCGCGGTACAACCCGATGGCTGCAGCGGCCACCTCGGTGGAGATCAACGGATCGATGACGATGACACCGCTGTCACCCTCGATGAAGCTGATGTTCGAGATATCGAGTCCGCGTACCTGGTAGATGCCAGGGACCACCTCGTAGAGGCCCTGCTTGGCGCACAGTTGCGACTGACGCCACAAGCTCGGGTGTACCGATGTCGGCGCATCCCCGTCCAAGAACGAGTAGGCGTCGTTGTCCCACACCACAGTTCCGTCGGCGGACTTCACCACGCACGGTTCGAGGGCGGCGATGAAGCCGCGGTCGGTGTCCTCGAAATCACGGGTGTCCTCGAAGGGGAGATTCCCCAGGTGCGCGCGGTGGGCTGCCTCGATGACGGCGGCGGGCTGCTTCTGCTCCATACCGACGAGCGTGCCACCTCAAAGTGACGGCGCGGTCACGCTTGCCGGAATGATCCGGCTGATCTCATCGGCGCCGTGCCCGGCCTCGACCGCGGCATCCACATAACCCCGGAACGCTTCGAGCGCGCCGGCATCCAGACCCGCCGAAGCCGAGGCCGCGATCAGGTGCCGAACCGACGCTGCCACCGAGGACACCGACGCGCTGGCGCCACCGTGCCGGTCGGCCTCGACACGTTCGGCGATCTCGCCGAAGATCGGCGCCAGGATGGCGGCGATGTTGTTCGCGTGCGGCAGCAGCTCTGTCGGTGGGATGCCATGCGCACCGGCCATCGCGAGGGCATGCACGAACCCGCTGACCGAAGTCCAGAACACATCGAGCAGGGCCATGTCGAAGGCTGCGGCGCGACCCACATCCGCACCGACCCAACTGACCGTCGCCAACGCCTCGAGCACGTCCCGGTGGGCGTCGAAGAGGTCTCGCGGTCCGGCGAAAAGAATGCTGGCGGCGGGCGTTCCGATGGTGCCTGTCGGCGTCATGATCGCCCCGTCCAGATAGCGTCCGCCGCGGGCGGTCACCAGCGCCTCGGTGCGGTACCCCGAATCGGGGATATCGGAGGACAAGCCCACGACCACCCGTCCTGCGAGCGCGTCTCCGGCTGCGGTCAGCACGCTGTCCGCAGCCGCCTGATCGACGACGTTGACCAGGATGAGGTCGCAGGCCGCAGCTGCCTGCGCGGGTGTATCCGCCCACATCGCGCCGCGGGCACACAGCGCATCGGCCTTACCCGGAGTCCGATTCCACACCGTGGTGCGGTATTTCGCCGACACCAGAGCGCCTGCCAGCGCCTGGCCCATCGGCCCCAGGCCGAGCACGCTCACAGTCGCGGTCATGCGGCGTCTCCGTTCTTGATGCTCTCGATGATGCGGGGGAAGCCGTCGTTTCCGTGGCCCGCGTCGATCTGGCGGTGGATCAGCCGCTGCACCATGTCGACGACTTCGGTGCTGATCCCTTGGTCCCGGCTGGCGTTGATGATGTCGGTGAGGTCGGAGAAGTGCAGGCTCTGCTGGCCGGGCACCGAGTAATCCCCGCCGTCGATGACCGTCGCGTATTCGCCGATCGCGGGCATGAGCGCAGGCAGCCACGCCGCGGTGCGGGCGGCGAACTCCTTCGCGGACACTCCCGCCGCTCCCACCATGGCGGCCCCGTGCGCGAAGCCCGCGAACATCACATACATCGCCGACAGAAGTGCGAGGTCATACAGCGACGCCATGCCTGCGTCATCACCGAAGTATTCGGTAGCACCCCACAGTTCGAGGAGCTCGCGATGCTCCTCGAACACGGTGGCCGAGCCGCTGTAGAGGATCGCCGACTGCGGTGTTGCGATCATCTCGGGCGTGGCCATGATGCCGCCGTCGAGGTATTCGGCACCGTGGGAAGCGGCCCAGCGAGCCAGCTCGCGCGCACCGTTCGGTGATGTCGTGGTCAGGTTCACCAGCCGTCGTCCGGCCAGCCGGTGCACCACCGGGTCGAGAACTTCATGCACCGAGGCCTGATCGAAAAGGCAGACCACGATGAGGTCGGCGTCGAGGGCCTGCGCCGGATCGGCTGCCGCGGTGGCGCCTTCCTCGACGAGCGCGGCGGTCCGCGCGGCGGTGCGGTTCCAGACCAACGTCGGGTGGCCCGCGTTCATGGCGGTACGGGCCAGCACCGAGCCCATGTCACCCAGACCGAGAAAACTGACCGAATGGCGTGTGAAAGTCATGCCACTATCGTTGGAGAGACACTGAGCATCCGACAAGTACTCACTAAAAAGTGCGATACTTACTTTTTAGAAACTATTGGCTTTGAACTGCAAGGATTCTGAGATGAGCCAGCTGGGCAAGTACACCTGCGGACTCGACGCGGCGTTCGCCGTGGTGGACGGCAAGTGGAAGCCGTTGATTCTGTGGGAGCTTCAGGAAGGGCCGAAACGCTTCAACGCGTTGCACCGCAGCCTGCCCGGGGTGTCCCAGAAGATGCTGACCCAGCACCTCAAAGAGCTTCAGCGCCATGGCGTCGTGCACCGAGAGAGCTATCACGAGGTGCCCCCGCGGGTGGAGTACTCCATGACACCGGCCGGCCGGGAGCTACTCGAATCCCTTGAGCCGCTGGGTAACTGGGCCACCAAGCACATCGCGCTGATCTGCGAGGGCGAAGCGGTCTAGCCGCTCCTCACAGCCGGTCCACGGTGTGCAGACTGACGTCGGACAGCACCCCGGCGGTGATGCGCGCCGTCATGTACGTGCAGTACGGCTGGCGCCGCCGGTCGGTCGGCGACCCCGGATTCAGCAGGCGCAGGCCGGTTTTCGCGGTGGTGTCCCACGGGATGTGGCTGTGCCCGAACACCAGGACGTCGGTTCCGGGATAGTCCCTGGCCATGCGTGCTTCCCGGCCGGTGGCCGCACCGGTCTCGTGCACCACCGTGAATCGCAGCCCGTCCAGCGTCACGTCGGCGCGCTCGGGCAGCCGCCTACGCAACTCCGCGCCATCGTTGTTGCCCCAGCAGCCGATCAGATGCGCCGCACGTGAACTGAGCGCGTCGAGCAGCGCGGGATCGGCCCAATCACCAGCGTGGACAACCACATCCGCCTGGTCCACCTCATCCCAGACCTGAGCCGGGAGATCCTTGGCGCGCTTGGGTACATGGGTGTCGGCGATGAGCAGCAGCCGCATGCCAGCCGAGCCTACGTGACCGATGCGGGTGAACCCGGGATCCGGCACGGCTTACACTCCGACCATGGATCTACTACGCAACGTAGTTGTTTATGCGCATCTCCTCGGTTTCGCAGTCATGGTCGGCGCCTGGATCGCAGAGGCCGTGGCCCGTCGCTTCCTGATCACCCCGGTGATGACCTACGGCATGACGCTCTCCCTCATCACCGGTCTGGCCCTGGCCGCGCCGTGGCCGGCCGGCATCGTGCTGAACTACCCCAAGATCGGCACCAAGCTGATCATCCTGGTGGCACTGGGTGCCGTGCTGGGCATCGGCACGGCCCGCCAGCGTCGCGCCGGCGGCCAACCGGTCATGGGACTGTTCATCGCCGCGGGTGCCTTACCCCTGCTCGCGTCGGCGATCGCGGTGCTCTGGAACTGAGGCCCCGGCCTCGAACCTGAGCTGAACCTGAGACGTTCCCGTAAAGTTAACTGGCAAAGAACATTTGTCGGCAGGTACGGGGACGATGGGTCACAGACACGCCATGGCAACGGCCAGGGTCATGCGCACGGCGGCATTCACGGGATGCAACTCACCGCACGGTGACGTGCGGGTCCGGGCACGGGTGCGCCCGGCCGCGTCTGAACGTCAAACCCACCAGTTGCGGACCTCGACATCCACGATGGCCGGCCGGTCGCCGTGGATGAACGATCGCGTCACCGTGCTGCGCCGGTTCCTGGCCGAGTTGCACGGCCTGCACCTGCCGCCCGAGCTGGCTCGGGTTCAGGTGGCCGGCCACATCGAACTCCTGGTGTCGGTGCTCCGATTGAACCGGCAGAGCGCGCGCCAGTTCGTCACCGACGATGTCCTGCGCGAGATGGCCGTGGACATCGCCACTGCCGTCGCGTCCGACTAGTCCCCATCGGGCCTCGACCCCGCCCGTCACCCGCCGAGATCGACACCACGGTCGTGGCGTCGCAAGAATCACAGCCCTGACGTCGATCTCGACGAACAGGACAAACAAATCGAGGCGCGGTCCGCAGACCGCGCCTCGACTTTTCCAGAGTGCGCCCGAAGGGATTCGAACCCCTAACCTTCTGATCCGTAGTCAGATGCTCTATCCGTTGAGCTACGGGCGCCTGTCGTTATTCAGTTGTGCGGTTGACAAGTCAACCGTGGCGGAGGCGAGAGGATTTGAACCTCCGGTCCCCGGTAAGGGGGACAACTCATTAGCAGTGAGTCCCATTCGGCCGCTCTGGCACGCCTCCTTTGAACTTCTGTGAGGGTACCGGACTCCGTCCTGTCGTCCGAAACCGCCGAGGGCACACAGTACACAGCCTCCCCTATTCTGGCCAAGTGAGTATCCGTTTGCGCCCCGAAATGGCCGACCTTCCGGCGTACGCACCAGGCAAAACAGTTCCGGGCGCAATCAAGATCGCGAGCAACGAAACCGTGCATCCGCCGCTGCCGAGCGTGCGCGAGGCGATCCTGCGAGCCACCGAGAACATCAACCGCTATCCCGACAACGGGTACGTAGACCTGCGCGAACACCTCGCCAAGCACGTCGGCTTCGCCCCGGAGAATGTGGCTGTCGGCTGCGGTTCGGTGAGCCTGTGCCAGCAGTTGATACAAATCACATCCACCGTTGGCGACGAAGTCGTGTACGGATGGCGCAGTTTCGAGATCTATCCGCTGCAGATCCGCACCGCGGGGGCGACGGGCATTCCGGTGCCGCTGCGTGACGAGACTCACGATCTGGACGCGATCCTCGCGGCGATCACGGACCGGACCCGGCTGATCTTCGTCTGCAACCCGAACAACCCGACTTCCACCGTGGTCGAGCCCGAGGCGCTGGCCCGGTTCGTGGCGGCGGTGCCCGACGACATCCTGATCGTGCTCGACGAGGCCTACGTGGAGTACATCCGCGACGGCTTGCTGCCCGACAGCCTCGGACTGGTCCGCTCGCACCGCAATGTGGTTGTTCTGCGCACCTTCTCGAAGGCCTACGGGCTGGCCGGCCTGCGGGTCGGGTACGCCGTCGCCGATCCGGAGATCGTGACCGCCCTGGGCAAGGTCTACGTGCCCTTCAGCGCCACGAGCGTGTCCCAGGCCGCGGCCATCGCCTCGCTCGAGGCCGCCGACGAACTTCTGGCCCGCACCGACGCCGTCGTCGCCGAGCGCACCCGTGTCAGCGCGGCCCTGCGTGACGCCGGATTCACGCTCCCGCCGTCGCAAGCCAACTTCGTCTGGTTACCTTTGGCCGAACGCACTCTGGACTTCGTCGCCAGGGCCGCCGACAACCGGATCATCGTGCGCCCGTACGGTGAAGACGGCGTGCGAGTCACCATCGGGGCCCCGCACGAGAACGACGCCTTCCTGGAATTCGCCCAGCGCTGGATCGAGGGCGACGCCGGGACTCGGACAGGAGAGACCAAGTGAACGGTGTACGCGGCACGTTCGACGGATTCGTCAGCCGCGAGGGGCAGATCCCCGACGCCGAGCTCGACGCGTTCTGGGCGCTGCTGAAGCCCGCGAGCATCGACTTCATGCTCGGCGAGTGGAAGGGTGGCGAGTTCCAGACCGGCCACAAGGCCAACGGATTCATGAACCGGCTCAATTGGTTCGGCAAGACGTTCCGCTCGGCCGCCGAGGCGCAGCCGCTCGTGTGCCTGGACGCCGACGGCAACAAGTTCTCCAACACCGAGGCCATGAACGGCGAGGCCAGCCTGTGGCTGGAGGAGTTCCGCGGCGAGGTGACCGCCACCATGGTCTACGACGGCCGTCCCGTGCACGACCACTTCAAAGTGGTCGACGACAACACCGTGGTCGGCATCATGAACGGCAAGGCCGCCGTGGTTGACGGCCGGTACCTGTACTTCTACCTGCAGCGCGTCTAGTCCTGCGGCTGGCGGCCGGTGAAGGCCAGCAGCTGGTCCAGGGCGGGCGCACCATCGCCGATCTCGACCGGGTCGTCGAAACCGGCGCGCACCCGCCCGTCGGGCGTGATGATTCCGCGCGCCCACTCCAGGACACGCTGGGGATGATCATCCGGCACGTCCACTGTCTGCCCGGTGGCCGCGGCGTAATCCCAGGCGTGCACCAGGAATTCCAATGACAGGATCCGTGCCATCATCCGCGCCGGTGCCTCCCCCGGACCGAACGGCACCGTGCCGTCCACCCCGCGCCGGCGCCACGCCGCCACGGCCGGACCCGCCGCGCCGAGCACCTGGTCGTGCACCGAGGCCTCGGTGTCACGGTCGGGAAACTGCGCGCCGGCGGCCGAGCCGATCAAGGTGATGGAGTTCAGCAAGTGGTCCGTCAGCCCCGCCACGTCGAACTCGCGACATGGTGTCGGACGGGACAGATCACCGGTAGTGACGCCACTCAGCACGCGTTGCAGCACGTCGAGGGTGGCCTCGGCGCTATCGAGTTCATCCATACTCGGTAGTGTCCACTCCATGTCTGACACGTACGAGTCCGTTTCCGTCGAGATCAAGGACTACGTCGCCCAGGTGACGCTGCTGGGTCCCGGCAAGGGCAACGCGATGGGTCCGGCGTTCTGGGCGGAGATGCCGGACGTGTTCGGCACTCTCGACGCGGACCCGGACGTACGCGCGATCGTGCTGACCGGCTCAGGCAAGAACTTCAGCTACGGCCTGGACCTGCCTGCCATGGGCGCGACGATGCCGGGACTGGACGCCGGCGCGAAGGCCCGGGCCGATTTCCACACCACACTGCGCAAGATGCAGGGCGCCATCACTGCTGTCGCCGACTGCCGCACCCCGACCATCGCCTCGATCCACGGCTGGTGCATCGGCGGCGGCGTCGACCTGATCAGCGCGGTGGACATCCGCTACGCCAGCACCGACGCCAAGTTCTCGGTGCGCGAGACCAAGCTGGCGATCGTCGCCGACGTGGGCAGCCTGGCCCGCCTGCCGCTGATCCTGTCCGACGGGCACCTGCGGGAGCTGGTGCTGACGGGCAAGGACATTGACGCTGCGCGTGCCGAGAAGATCGGCTTGGTCAACGATGTGTACGACGACGCCGACGCCTCGTTGGCGGCCGCGCATGCCACTGCCGCTGAGATCGCCGCCAACCCGCCGCTGACCGTCGCCGGGGTCAAGGACGTGCTCGACCAGCAGCGCACCGCCAGGGTGTCCGAGAGCCTGCGTTATGTGGCCGCGTGGAACTCAGCGTTCCTGCCGTCGAAGGATCTGGCCGAAGCGGTCACCGCGATGTTCCAGAAGCGCCCGCCCCAGTTCACCGGGGAATAGGCGTAAAGCCGAGCTCGGCCTTGGCCTTCGCATTCGACAGCGGAAGCCAGGCCTGCCCGAACGCGGTCGCCGGGTACGAGGCGACCAGTCCGATCAAGCGATGCGAGATCGGCATCGGTCGCGGCCGATGCAGCTTTCGGCTCAGCTCTCTGGCGTAATCGCCGAACGACTGTGGACGGTCGTCGACGATGTTGTAGATCTGGCCACCCCGGCCCTTGTCGAGCGCGTCGGCGGTGGCCCGGGCAACGTCGTCGATGTGTACCCACGACAGGACTCCGGGGCCGGTCAGCGCGGGCAGCGCCCACCACTTCGCAAGCCGGCGGAACAGCTCGTCGTGGATGACGCCGGGTCCGTAGAAAACGCCGTACCGCAACACGATTCCCTCTGTGCCGCTGTGCTCGCCTGAACTCAACACGGTGCGTTCCATGCCGCGTAGCGCCTCAAGGAATTCGGACCCGCGCGGTGGTGGCGGCCCCGGGTACGGATCGCTCTCGTTGATCAGAGGCGGTCCGTCTGCGCCGTAGCCGTAGGCGAAGATGACCGATTCCGCGACCACCCGCCTCACCCCGGCGCGTTGGGCCGCTGCCACCAGGTTCGGGGCTCCGCGGCTCCAGAGTTCGGTGGCAGGACCGAAGTCCTTGGGCCGCTTCGGTCCCCACTTCGGCAGCGTGGTCAGCAGGCTCACCACCGTCTCCGGCGCGAATTCGGCGAGCACCGAGTCGATCTGGCCGGCGTCGAGCACGTCTGCCACCACCGGCTTGGCGCCCGCGGCCGAGATCTGGTCAGCTTTACCCGACGAGCGCGTCACGCCGATCACGTCATGCCCGCGCGCGTTGAGCTCACGCAACAACGGAATCCCCGGGACACTGGTTGCCCCTGCGACCAGGACACGCATCTATCGTGCTCCTGCCTTGTCGTCGGAAATGCTGCTCCGCAACGCTATTGCCAGCAGAGCTGTGGTCAGGACCAGTCCCGCGGCCTCCAGCCAGCCGACCCAGGTGCCCGCGGCATGGTTGGTGTCGATCAGGTGGCTCAACGAGTGCAAGGCCCAGTGCCCGGTGGCGAACGCCAGTGCCGGCACCCGCCACCGTGGCCACTTGAGCGCCGCCAGCATCATCAGCCCGAGCGGCAGTTCGAACGATGCGTTGTCGAGGATGTAGTGGTCGTTGCGCGTGCCGAACGCTCCGAGGGTGTCGAAGAAAGTGCCCGGCGCCAGCAGCATGAACAAGCCCAGCGCCACGGAGTAGACACCGAAGACCGCGAGGACCACTGCGGGGTAGCTCCGGGTGTGTGTCACCGGTAGCGCGGCGTTGGCCATGTCATCACGCTAACGCCGCAGTGGTCTCCGAGTAGGCTCCAGTTCCATGGCAGATTCGGGTACCAGTTCTGATCCGGAACTGCTGGTGACCCTGGATCGGGCCGGCAGTACGCCGCTGCATCGCCAACTCGCCGACGGACTGCGTGACGCCGTCCGCTCGGGGCGGTTGGCCCCCGGTTCACGCATGCCGTCCACCCGCGTACTGTCCGCCGACCTCGGAGTGTCCCGACGGCTCGTGGTCGAGGCATACGGTCAACTGGCGGCCGAGGGTTTCCTGCACAGCGTTCAGGGCGGCAGCACCCGGGTGGCCGCCGTCGCCCCCGTCCCCGCCAACCCGCGTCCTCACGACCCGGGACGTCCCCGCTTCGACATCGACTTCTCCCCCGGCTCACCGGATCTGGCGAGCTTCCCCAGGCAGGCCTGGTTGCGGGCCATGCGTCAGGGTCTGGCCGAAATCGAATCCAGCGCGTTCGGTTACGTGGCACCGCACGGCCTGCCTGCGGCCCGCACCGCGGTAGCCGACTACCTGCGACGGACCCGCGGCGTGGTGGCCGACCCGCGCGCCATCGTCCTGTGTTCCGGCGCAACCCAAGCCGTCGCGCTGCTCGCCCGGTGCCTGGAGGGACCACTCGCGGTCGAGAACCCGGGATTCTGGCTACATCGGATGATCTTGCGACACAACGGAGTCGATCCGGTCCCCATTCCGGTCGACGATGACGGCATCGACGTCGAAGCCCTGGCTGCCAGTGGTGCCACCACCGTGCTGACCACCCCGGCACACCAGTCACCGACCGGGGTCGTGCTGTCGGCCGCCCGCCGCACCGCCTTACTCGAATGGGCGGAGCCGGGACGGCTCGTCGTCGAAGATGATTACGACGCCGAGTATCGCTACGACCGGGCGCCGGTTGGCGCCATACAGGGCCTCGCCCCGGACCGGGTGGTTTACCTCGGGTCGACGAGCAAGACCTTGGCGCCCGGACTACGGATCGGCTGGATGGTGCTGCCCGCCCATCTGATAGAGCGAGTGCGGACCGCGAAAAGCCTTGCCGACACCGGCAGTTCGGTGATGGATCAGATCGCGTTCGCCCAATTGCTGACGTCCGGCGGCTACGACCGCCACCTCCGTCAGATGCGACGGCGCTACCCGCCCCGACGCGACGCACTGCTGTCAGCGCTGTCACGGCACCTGCCTCAGGCCGAGGTTCTGGGCGCTGCGGCCGGCGTTCACCTGACCGTGCGCTTTCCGCTCGGCTTCCCCATCGACGAGCTGACCCGTCGCGCCGCGGAGTCACACATCCGGCTGGAAGCACTGGCCCCCTGCTACGCCGACCCAGCGACCGCACCGCCCGGATTGATTCTCGGCTATGCCAACCTCACCGAGTCCCAGATCAGCACAGGAGTGGAACAGCTGGGTCAGGCCGCCCGGCAATTGGGGGCGGCCTGACCGTAAGGCATTGTCAGCCGGCTTCTTTGGCCGACTTCCGCTGCGCCAGCTGGTACTTCACAAGAGCGACCAGCGCCTTGGGATTGCGCGCGAACGCGCCCGCGGCCTGAAGGTACAGCTTGGCCTTCTGGCCCAGCGTCAACTGCTGCTCTTGTTCCGTCACTGACTCTCCTATCCGAGAACGTGCCCGAACCCTAGCGTGCGCCGACTCGGGAGCTCCTACCGGCCGGAGGCCTGATCGACACTGCGGTCGGCAGGCTTGACACCGAGCTTGCCGACCACATAGTCCGCGGCCTGGTCCGTCAACCCGTTGACTGCGTACAGGTTGTGCGCATTGTTGTCGCTACCGGTGGGCGAGCACACCGGATCCTCCGGGATGCACAGGTCATCGGTCTTGGCGACGTACCGTGAGCCGACCGTGATCGGCGGCGCGCCGGTGTAGATCATCTGCAGGAACCCGCTCGACGGCTTGCCGAACAGCGCCACCGCGGCGACGTGGTCAGCCACCTCAGCGGGAAGCGGGCCGCTGATGCTCGGCGGCAACACGAACCCCTGCGGAACCGCATCCGCGGTGATGTAGGCCGCCACCGCCGCGCCCTGTGAGAAACCGCCCAGCACGATCTTGGTGTCCGGGCAGGCCGCCGCAATGGCCCTGACCTTGTTGCTCGCATCGGCCACACCGTCCGCGGCAGTCGCAAAGTCAAGTGACGCCGGGTAATTCACCGCATAGACGTCAACAGACTTGCCGCCGGACTTCGCCCGCAACGCATCGACGAAAGCATCACCGACGCCGCCGACACCCGGCGGTTCGAACGTCCCCCGAGCAAACACCACCTGCACATCGGCACAGGGGTCCGCGGACGCCTGACCGGCGGCGGCTATGCAACCACCCGCCACGAACACCGCCGACGCCACCGCGCTCAACCAACGACCGACCCGATTCATACCCGACCACCCACGCTCGTCCCGACCTACGACAACTGTTTCGTGCCAACTACTCCTCGATACCCAAGATCAAGACGGAACGAATCTCTCCGGAGGTGTGATCTACGACACGTTTAGGGGACGCCGCAGGGGATTTCTGTTGCTAGGACGCGGCGCCGACGCTTTGACGCTTCTCCTCGTAGAACCGCGCCCGCTCGTCGACCACGGCCAGGAACTGGGCGAGCTCCTCGCGGGCCTTCTCGCCCTCCGGGCCGAAGTCGGTGCGGTCAAAGATTCGCCAGAAGCGCAGGACCGGCTGCACCACGTCGTCGTGGTGGACGCGCAGATCGTAGATGCCGGCCTTGGCGATGGTGATCGCGTTCTGCGCGAAGTCGGCCATCCCGAGACCCGGCATCGCGAAGTTCACCACCTCGTCGCGGATCGCCGTCATCGCCGCGTCAGGCGCGATCTCGAGCGCCGCCGCCATGAGATTGCGGTAGAACACCATGTGCAGGTTCTCGTCAGCGGCTATCCGCGCGAGCAGCTGATCGGCGATCGGACATCCGGACGCGCGCCCGGTGTTGCGATGGGAAACCCGGGTGGCCAGCTCCTGGAACGAGACGTAGGCCATGGCAGCCAGCGGCGTCTTGTCGCCTGAGTCATACCCGGCAACCGTGTGGGCCATACGAAGACGTTCCAGGGCAACGGGATCCACTCCGCGGGTGACGACGAGGTAGTCGCGCAGCGCAATGCTGTGACGCCCCTCTTCAGCGGTCCACTGCCCGACCCAGGTACCCCACGCGCCGTCGCGGGAGAATCGCGTCGCGATCTCACGGTGATAGGACGGCAGATTGTCCTCGGTCAGCAGGTTGACCGTCATGGCCACCTTCGCGACATGATCCAGCGGCGAGTCCTCGGGCTGCCAGTCTTCGCCGTCCAGAAAGGCGAAGTCCCGCCCTCTGCTCCAGGGGACGTAGTCGTGAGGAAACCACTCTCGCGCCATCGAGAGATGGCGGTCGAGGTTGCTCGCGACGACGGGCTCCAGCTCGTGAAGCAATCCGGCCTGGGCGTCCATTTACAGTCCTCCCAACGTGTTGGCAGCGGCACACCGTTCCTAACCTACGGTAGCGTAGGTTACGGAACCGTAGGTTACTTATCGGTGAACCCGGTCGCGCAAAAAGGACCGGCTGCCGCTCACTCGGGCTTGGCCGCGGCCCCCTCCAATTGGCGCAGCAACCGCAGTGACAGGAAGGTCATGGCGCCCTTGTCTTCGAATTTGTCTGCCACGTTGCCGGCGATGCCACCCTGCACGGCGAGCTGGCCGATCAGGTCGAGCTTGAGCTGCGGACTGCCCTCGGAGAAGTCGAGATCGGCCAGGTCGACCCAGACGATGTTCGGACGGGTGGTGGACTCGTAGACGTACCGCTTGTTGGTGAGGTCGAGCACCACCTGCCAAATGGTCTGCGAGGCATCCGGTTTGCCCGGATCGGGGATGCGGAACGGCTGCGCGGCGTTGCGTATCACCGAGAACATGCTCGCGATGGCCTCTACCTGGCTGGACGGCTCGGGCAACCGGTCGGCGTAGTAACTGGCCCGGGCGAACCGATCGCTGGCCAGGGTGGAACCTGGGATCGGTTGATCGCCCCCCAGGCCGGTGAACGACTTCACCAGCTCCAACTGCTGGTCGAAGGTCGGGGAATTGGTCATGACCTTGTAGCTCTTCGAGTGGTAGACCCGGGCCTTGCCGTCGACGTACTCGACGATGGCCGAATCGCCGGACGCATCATCGAGTGCCAGGTGCAGGCCGGGGCGGGCTCCGCCGGTCGGATCGTCCATCTGCACCACTTGTACGTCCGTCTGCGCGATCCACGCGACCGCCTCGGCGACGGTGGCGAAATTGTCGAGGAAATACTGCAACCAGATGGCCTGGCCGAGTTGGGTCCGCGAGGCGTCGGGCTCACCGTAAGTGGACTCGGCCAGCCACAGGATGTGCCCGGCCAGACCAGCCTCGTTCATCCCGTCGACGGAGGTGATGTCGAAGGCCGTGGCGACCACACTGCCGAATTTCGAAGTCCAGGCCAGCTTGCCCGAAACCCCGTCATCCCGTTTGACGCCGCGGGGTTGTTTCCACAGATTGGTCATCAAGTCCTTGTGGAAGTCCATGTTCCTGCCGACCAGAACCGCACCGCCCGCTTCGGGCCACATGACACGCGTACACATTCGAGCGAGCCTAGTGTCGGGTCGCGTCGCTGTAAGGCGAACCCGGAGACCGGTTCTCGTCGAGCAGTTAACCGCTATCGTTTCCAGGTATGACGTCAACGACGTTGTTCAAGTTGGGTTCCGCGCTTGCGGCGTCACTTCGCACGATCGTCGCGGCAACGACCGTGACCGCCGCGGCCGCACTGCCGGGTACTGCCATCGCCACAGCCGATCCGATGACAGTCTGCCCGCCGAACCAGCCGTCGTACTGGAATGGGCAACCGTGCTTTCCGCAGCCGTGCATGCCGCCGTACGCTCCGGGCATCCCTCCGTGTTTCATGCCGCCGCCGCAGATCGGCCCTAATGGCATTCCCGTATTCGGCTGAGCTCCAACCGTTTACACCTCCCGGCGGCCCCACATCGCCTGCCGATAGGCAGTCGGCGTGACACCCACCCGCTGTTTGAACGTCGTGGAGAAGTGGCTGGGCGTCGAGAACCCGACCACACCGCTGATCTCGGTGATCGACATCGGCACTGAATCCAGCAGCAGCTTGGCCTCGGCGATCCGTTGATCCAGAACGAACTGATAGGGCGTCATGTGAAACGCCTTCTCGAAAGCCCGCCGAAACACGTCGAGCTTCATCCCCACCAGGGCCGCCAACGTCGGGAGATTCACCTCGGAGTCCTCGGCGTCGCGAATGAACTCGATCAGGCGCCGCTGGTCGTCCCGGCTCAACTCGCGGCCCCTCCGGGCCGACCGGGGCGGCGGCGAGGCCTCGCCGTACCGGTCGCGCACATGCAGCCGCAGGCCGTCGGCAAGGGATTGCTGCAGCAGCCGTGCCGCCATGTCGTCGCGCCCCTCGATCCCGGTGATGCGCTCGATCAGGTGGTGCAGCAAGGGATCTTGCTGACCTACGGTCGGGCGCAGCGTGCCACGTCCGAATGTCGCGGCCGGGAAGGTGAGCTGGACGAAGCTGCATTCGGTGCCTGTGGCCAGAGCGGCCGAGCGCAACTCGGCAGGAATGACCCACACGCTGCTCGCACGCGGGATGAGCCGGTCGGCGAAACCCGCTTCGAACTCGACCTCCTTGGAGCTCACCCGGCCGCCGCGCCAGAGCAGAATCTTGTGATCGGAACCGGAAAATGACCAGTCGGCCGACTCAGCGAACCGCTGAGTAACAAACTCGATGCCGATACCCAGCACTGTGGCTGCACGCTCGCGAAAACCGTCTCCGGACCCGCCACATCCGATGTGGCCCTGTCCGGCAGGGTGTTTCATCGACACGACAGCGGCTCGCCAGGGCGTTCAGCTAACACCCGACGATCGTAACGTCTACTGTGGCCGGTCCGGTGCGCAAACTCCGGGCACTGCAGGCGGAGAGATCCGGTTGCCGCGAACAAGTCAGCGGCAACCGGATCACACGTCCACGTCGCCTAATTCGTATGACGCACCGTCACCGTAACCACCCGTCACCGGGCAACGCCTTCAAAATCCGGCGGCAGACTTTCAAAAAACTTGAGGACGCGTAGTTCTACCGATCCGGTTGCCTTCCGGCTGCCCCACCATGACGTCATGAGTCAGGAACCCAGTTGTACGGCGCCGCTGTCGCTCGTCGGCATCGTTGCGATGGTTGTCGCCTATCTGCTGATGCTCTCGGTGCTCTCCGACACGGACATGGCATCCAAATTCGAAAACGGCGTCGCACCACCGGGGACCGACGTGATGGGCAACCGCATCGCCGCCGTCGGCGGAATCATTGCCGGTGGCTGCGCCTGGGTGGCCGTTGCCGCCGGTCGTATGGTCCTACCGATCGTGCTGGTGCTCATCGCCTCTGCACCGTTTGCGCTTCTTTCGCTCGTCGCGCTGCAACTCGCGTTCTGATCGGAGGCGGCCACCGACTGTGGCGCACCGTGATTTCCAGCACCCAACCGATAGGATTCGCCCTCATGTTGCCGGCACGACTGGTTGTGGCTGCTGCGGTAGCCGCCGTCGCCCTCGCAGGTTGCGGGCCCACCACCGAACCATCGACACCGTCCGCTCCGGCCGGTGGCACGACGCCCGCTGCGACAACTACGCCGACTACGACGGCGTCGAGCGCGTCACCCGACCCCACCTCAGGCGCGGCATTGGCCACCGATGCGCACGGCTACACGATCACGTCGATCACCGAGCCCGGCTCGCAACCGGGCAAATCGGTGACCATTCCTCAGCTGTCCGGCGGCGACCCCGCCGTCACCGCGCGCTTCAACGCTGCCATGCAGGCCTCCCGGGCCGGGATGCCCCAACAGTCCGCCGACATGAGCGTCGACGACGGCGAGCTCCCCGGCGGGTACCGCAGCGGCGTCACCAGAATCGGCTCGGGCGTCGTGGCCGGACGTATCGTGCTGCTCTGGTACGGCAAGGGAGCCGCACACCCCAACCAGAGTCTGGGCACCGTCGTGATCCAGACCGAGACCGCGGCACCGGTCACCGTCGATGACCTGTACCAGGATCGCGCCGCCGCGCAGGCCCGGCTGCGGACGCTGCTGCCGCAGTTGGACACCAGTGGGCGGCTGAATGCGGGCTCGGTGTCGGGCGAGGACATCGCCGACAATTGGCTACCCACACCGAGCGGGCTGCAGATCTATGTGTCAGTGGCCCACGTGATGGGTGACTATGTCGTGGTGACCGTGCCGTGGGACCGAATCGCCGATCTGCTGCGACCGGGGATGCTCGAAGTACTGACCTCGGACTCGACGCAGGCGAATCGCTGATGGCACCGGGGCCGACCGGGCCGGCGTGGACCGGTCGCAGTTTGCGGCTGCCCGCACCACCCACCGCCGAGCACGCCGCCGAACTGGCACAGCGCGCCGTCGATGCCGCATTCAACGTCGACGGCATCGAACTCGACTACAGCCCAAGCTCTCTGGAACGCGTGGACGTCATCCTCGAGGGCTTCCGGGAACCGGGCTCAGACGCGGTAGCCGAGACGGTCTTCGTCTTCGGCTGTTACATCGGGGAAGTACTCGTCCGCAACGCGGGCTACGAATGGGTCGACACACCAACAGAACTCGCGCGCAACCTCGGGCCGCTGACCGTGCGTCGCACAGCTACGACAACGCATGCCAGCCCGATCTGGAAAGCGTTCAAACGCGTCGACAACGGCGACACCGACAGCGTCGCGTACTTCTATCAGGTGTTCGCGGGCCAGTACTGAACACGACGGCAATTACCACCGAAGGTCCTGCGTAGCCTCGGCCGCCCAACAAGTCCAGCCGTATTCTTGCCTCATGCCGACATTTCCGGCTGAACTGACATATTCCGGTGCAAGCCTCACCGCACCGGCCCAGGACACCTGGGCGGCCAACCCACCGAACTTCCGTCGCTTTGAACACACGATCGTCATCGGCCACGGGGATGCGGTGTGGATTTTCGCGACAGCCGAGGTGATGAAGTGGGGAATCAAGCGGCGCAGCGGCTTCGATGTCACACCTGACAGTGTTGCCGAAGAGGGCACCGACTATTGCATCACGGCAAGATGGGGGCCCGTCGTCGTGCGCGAACCGGTGCGAGTCGTCGCTGTCGTCGACAAACCTGATCGTTGCGGGTTCGCCTATGGCACGAAACTCGGACACCCGGTCTGCGGCGAAGAGGCATTTATCGTGCACCGAAATGCCGCCGGCACAGTATTTCTGACACTGCGTTCCCTGACGCGGCCCGCACCCGAGGGACCATGGCGGCCGTTGTTCCCCGCACTGCTGATCGCGCAGCGCTTCTTCCGCCGACGCTATCTACGGGCACTCACAGCCTGAATCAGGCGTACGCCGCCGGGTCGTGCCGGACTTGGCATCGGAAACACGCCCTTATGGCGGTGGCGGAGGGATTTGAACCCCCGGACGGTGTTAGCCGTCTCTCGCTTTCAAGGCGAGTGCATTAGGCCGCTCTGCCACGCCACCGCCGACAAGAGTACGGCCTTCACACCCGGCCGATGTGGGCGGGCGGCGCTCCGTTCTTCAAAGCGACACTGATGCGCCGGCAGTTCTCCCCCATCGCAGCGATCTGTGGGCGGGAAAGCCTGCCGAGAAAGTGCGAGCGGACGCCCTGGCCGTAGGTCACCATCGCCTCGCGGACAGCAGCCCTGCCCTCTTCGGTGATCGTGGCGACGACGCCGCGCCCGTCGTCCGGACTGGCACACCTGGTCACCAGGTTCTGAACTTCCAGCCGCCGGATCTGCCGGGTCACCCGGCTGGGCAGAGACATCAGCCGTTCGGCCAGGTCACCCATCCGCGCCGAACCGGTCGGCGACTTGTCCAAGATATCGAGCAGGCGCACATCATTCAGCGTCAGATGATGCGCGTCCACCAGCGACCGATTCAAAGTCGCATACATTCGCAACGCCGAGTCGAGGTAGTTCTGCCATGACCTCTGCTCGGCGATGTCCAGGCCCGGCATGTCACCCGCCGTGCGCCCCGCAATCATCCCCGCCATGGGCGCAATCGTAAGGGACGTCAGTATTGCTGCGCTCGGGAAACAGAAGGCTTGTAGCGTGGAAAAAATGCATGCAATTGTCGCCTCCGCCAATGGCCATCTGACCTGGGAAAACGTCGCTGATATCACGGCAGCAAACGACGAGGTCTTGATCCGGGTCCACGCCGCGGGGGTGAATCGGGCGGACTTGCTCCAGGCGGCGGGGAAGTATCCGCCCCCGCCAGGGGCCAGCGAAACCATCGGATTGGAGGTTTCGGGCACCATCGCGGCGGTCGGCGCCGATATTACCGACTGGTCAGTTGGGCAACCGGTATGCGCATTGCTCGCAGGCGGCGGTTACGCCGAATATGTCGCGGTACCCGCCCTGCAGGTGCTGCCATTGCCTGATGGCATTGCCCTGAGTGACGCCGCAGGCCTTCCCGAAGTGGCGTGCACGGTGTGGTCGAACCTCGTGATGACGGCGGGTCTGGCGGCGGGACAACTCGTCCTGCTGCACGGTGGCGCCAGCGGCATCGGCACCCATGCCACACAGGTGGTGCATGCGCTCGGCTCCCGGGTCGCGGTGACCGCCGGCTCGGCGGACAAGCTCGCCCTGTGCCGCGACCTCGGGGCCGAGATCACGATCAACTACCGCGACGAAGACTTCGTCGAACGATTGCGCGCCGAGACCGTCGGCGCAGGTGCCGACGTGATCCTGGACATCATGGGAGCGGCCTATCTGGACCGCAATGTCGATGCGCTGGCGACCGGCGGACGCCTGGTGATCATCGGCATGCAGGGCGGTATCAAAGCCGAACTGAACATCGCCAAGTTGCTCGGTAAACGGGCCGGGGTCATCGCCACCTCGCTGCGCCCGCGCCCTGTCGACGGGCCGGGTGGCAAGGGCGAGATCGTGCGGGCGGTGATCGAAAACGTCTGGCCGATGATCGCCGACGGACGGGTGCGGCCGATCATCGGAGCCGAACTGCCCATCCAGCAGGCCCAGCGGGCCCACGAGCTGCTGGCGTCCGGTGAGGTGTCAGGAAAGATCGTCCTGACGGTCTAGCGCGATCAGCCCAGCGAGGCGAGGGCCCGGACGAGCTGATCGACCTCGGCCCCGGTCGAGTAGTGCGACAACCCCACCGTGACCGCGCCGCCGATGTCGTTCACCCCGATCACGTCGAGCACGCGTGAGCTGGCGTTCGAGATCGCGAGGATGCCGTTGTCGGCCAACCGTTGCACCACCCGCTCGGCCGGGATGTCCCGCACCACGAAGCTGAGCACCGGAATCTGCGACTCCGGCCTGCCGATCACCATCACCAACGGCAACGAGCGCAGCGAGGCCACCAGGTACTCGAACAACCGGTCCAGATACGCGCCGGCCGAGCGCATCGAGATCGTCAGCCGCTCACGGCGTGAGCCGGTGGCGGTGTCATCGAGGTTGGACAGGTACTCGATGCTGGCGACCACGCCGCCCAGCAGGCCGTACTGATGCATGCCCACCTCCAGGCGGGCCGGACCGGTCGCGTGCGGGTTCAACGACACCGAGGCCAACGAATCGATGGTCGACGGATCGCGGAACACCAGGGCGCCGATCGGAGGGCCGCCCCACGGCACGGCGTTGAGAGCGACGACATCGGCATCGATCTCGTTGATGTCGATCAGCCGGTACGGCGCCGCGGCCGAGTGGTCCACGACGACCATGCCACCGACCTCATGCGTGAGCTTGGTCACCTCACCCAGATCGGTGACCGTTCCCAGGGTCGACGACGCCGAGGCGATGGCCACCAGACGGGTCGGCTTGTCGATCAGACCTTCCCACTGCCAGGCAGGCAGCTCACCGGTCTCGATGTCGACCTCGGCCCATTTGACCTTGGCGCCATAGCGATTCGCGGCCCGCAGCCACGGCGCGATGTTGGCCTCGTCATCGAGGCGGGTGACCACCACCTCGTAGCCGAGCCCCACCCGGCTCGAAGACGCCTCGGCCAGTGCGGTCAGCAACTGGGCCCGGTCGGCGCCGAGCACCACGCCCCGCGGATCCGCGTTGACCAGGTCCGCTACAGCTTGGCGGGCAGCGGTGAGAACGGCCGCACTGCGGCGAGCCGATGGGTGCGGCCCCACTGCCGTTGGCATCGAGCCGCGGAATGCAGTGGACACCGTCGTAGCGACGGAATCGGGCACCAGCATGCCGTTCTGGGCATCGAAGTGGACCCACCCATCGCCCAAAGACGGGTGCAACCCACGCACCCGGGCGACGTCGTATGCCATGCCAGCCACCTTAGAGCGTCCGCGAATATCACAAACCGACACGATTTGGTGAGTGCCCGAGAAGCACGTTTGCACTTGAAGAGACCATGCTCAGACCGGGTCACCCTGGGCAGCCATACTAGTCCAGTGGGCTTCGGGTTCGGAGTGCTAATCGCACTGTTGTTGCTGGTAATCCCCGGGGCGCTGATAGCCAGGGCGGGCGGACTAACCCTGTCGGCGGCAGTCGCAGTGGGTCCAGCCTTGACCTACGGCACTGTCGCGTTGACGATCGTTCCCCTCGGGGCAGTCGGCGTGCCGTGGAACGCGTGGACAGCATTGTTTGCTGTAGCGATCGTGGCTGCCGTCGCGGCGGGGTTGCGGAGGGCCCTCGGCCGCTATCGCGACCGCGACGCAGAGGCGTCGGGCGCCGCCTCGCGGCCTGCGATGCTGGTCGCCGCAGGCGTGGTCCTGGGTGCTGCGCTGATCGCGGCCGCGGCGTTCGCCGGCCTGGCGCACTGGCAATCGATCCCCAGTACCTGGGACTCGGTGTGGCACGCCAACACCATCCGCTGGATCCTCGACACCGGCCAGGCCTCGCCGACCCACATGGGTGAGCTGCGCAACGTCGAGACCCAAGAGGCCCTCTACTACCCGTCGGCCTTCCATGCCCTGGCAGCTGTCTACTGCCAGCTCACCGGCGCCGCGGCCACCACCGCCTACACCGTGAGTTCGGTCACCGCGGCGGTCTGGCTCTTCCCGGTCAGCGCCGCGGTCCTGACGTGGAAGATGGTCCGACCGCACACCTGCGAGATGCGTACGGCCGTCGCCGCGGCCACCGCCGCGGCGCTCGCGGCGTCGTTCACCGCGGTGCCCTACGTCGAATTCGACGTCGCGGCGATGCCCAACCTCGTGGCCTACGGGCTGGCCGTCCCGGTGTTCGCGCTCATCGCGTCGACACCTGCCCACCGAGATCGCATCGGCCTGGCCGTGCTCGCCACCGTCGGTGTCTTCTCGGTACACCTCACCGGTGGTGTGGTGACCGTGCTGCTGGTCGGTGTCTGGTGGCTGGCGGAAGCACTGTGGCGGCCGGTTCGCAGCCGGCTGTCCGACTTCCTGGCCCTGGCCGCCGTCGCGGTACCGGCCCTGCTGATCATGCTTCCCCAGTTTCTCGGGGTCCTTCAACAGGCCGACATCATCGTCGGGCACGCCTTCGTCAACCACCTCGGCAAGAAGCACTCGCTGTTCGCGGCGATCGTCCAGCACACCCGCCACCTCAACGACTTCCCGATCCAGAACGCCCTGATCGCGCTGGCCGCCATCGGCGGTCTGGTCATGCTGATCAAGAAAATCTGGTGGCCGCTGGCGGTGTGGCTGATCCTGATCGTGTCGATCGTGCATTCCGGCGCCCCGTTCGGTGGCCCCATCGGCGCCATCACCGGCAAGTTCAGCGACCTGTTCTACAGCGACCCGCGCCGGCTGTCGGCAGTGGTCACGATGCTGTACGCGCCGATGGCCGCCATCGGACTGTGCACCCTGGTCCTGCTCGCGGCGGCGGCGCTTCGCCGAACCGGTGCCCGCCCGGTGTGGATCAGAACGACGGCCGCCGTCGCGCTGGTCGCCACCACAGTGGGCCTGGCCTGGCACTACTTCCCCCGGCACAAGTACCTGTTCGGGCAGAAGTACGACTCGGTGATGATCGACGGCAAGGATCTGGAGGCCTTCGCCTACCTGGCAGAACTGCCCGACGCCCGCGCCACGCTGATCGGCGACGCCAACACCGACGGCACCGCCTGGATGTACGCGGTTTCCGGGCTCCACCCGCTGTGGACGCACTACGACTACCCGGTGCAACAGGGCCCCGGGTATCACCGGTTCATTTTTTGGGCATACGCAGATGACGCCGACACGGATCCCCGGGTTGCCGAGGCGGTCGAGGCACTCAACATCCGCTACGTGCTCACCAGCACACCGGTGGTCCGAGGGTTTGTCATGCCAGACGGGCTAGTGTCGCTAGACAGCTCACGGTCGTGGGAGAAGATCTACGACAACGGTGAGGCCCGCATCTACCGCTGGCACGGCGAGAACGCGGCGAAGAAGACGAACTGAGCAGAACTGATCCAAGGGAAGGCCATGACCATCAACCCCGACGATGACAACATCGAGATCCTCGCCAGCACGGCCGACGAGACCGATGCCGACGCTGACGGCAAGTCGCTGACAGACCTCGTCGAACAGCCGGCCAAGGTCATGCGCATCGGCACCATGATCAAACAGCTGCTCGAAGAGGTGCGCGCGGCTCCGCTCGACGACGCCAGCCGCAACCGGCTGCGCGACATCCACCGGACCAGCATCAGCGAACTCGAGGACGGCCTCGCCCCCGAACTGCGTGAAGAACTCGAGCGGCTGACGCTGCCCTTCACCGAGGACAGCGTGCCGTCCGACGCCGAACTGCGGATCGCCCAGGCGCAGCTTGTCGGCTGGCTCGAAGGGCTGTTCCACGGCATCCAGACGGCACTGTTCGCTCAGCAGATGGCCGCCCGTGCACAGCTCGAACAGATGCGCCAGGGTGCCCTGCCGCCGGGACTGCAGGTTCCCGGCGGGCAGCGCGGTGGCTCCCACCCCGGCACCGGCCAGTACCTGTAGGTCACCCGTTGTCTGATCCGTACATATCGACGCACGAAGCATGGGTCGAGTTCCCCATTTTCGATGCCAAGACGCGTTCCCTGAAGAAGGCGTTCCTCGGCAAGGCCGGCGGCGCCATCGGGCGCAACGAGTCCAACGTCGTCGTCATCGAAGCGCTGCGCGACATCACGATGTCACTGAAAATGGGCGACCGGGTCGGTCTGGTCGGCCACAACGGCGCGGGTAAATCCACACTGCTGCGGCTACTTTCGGGAATCTACGAGCCGACGCGAGGCTCGGCGACCGTCAGTGGCCGGGTGGCTCCCGTATTCGACCTCGGCGTCGGCATGGATCCCGAGATCTCGGGTTTCGAGAACATCATCATCCGGGGGCTGTTCCTCGGTCAGACCCGTAAGCAGATGCTGGCCAAGGTCGACGAGATCGCAGAGTTCACCGAACTGGGCGAATACCTGTCGATGCCGCTGCGGACCTACTCGACCGGTATGCGGGTGCGCCTGGCGATGGGCGTGGTCACCAGCATCGACCCCGAGATCCTGCTGCTCGACGAGGGCATCGGGGCCGTCGACGCCGAGTTCCTCAAGAAGGCGCAGTCGCGGCTGCAAAGCCTGGTGGAGCGGTCCGGAATCCTGGTCTTCGCAAGCCATTCCAACGAGTTCCTGGCCCGGCTGTGCAAGACCGCGATGTGGATCGACCACGGCACCATCCGGATGACCGGCGGCATCGAGGAGGTCGTCGGCGCCTACGAGGGCCCCGACGCTGCGCGCCACGTGCGCGAGGTGCTGGAGGAAACGGCTCGTGGCTGACGAGCGCTTGCGCGAGAAACCGGCAAGCAGAGCGCCTGAGACCGTCATCGCGGTGATCGTGACGCACCGGCGCCGTGAGCTTCTGGCCAAGTCCCTTGCGGCAGTGGTGGAGCAGGATCGTCGCCCCGACCACCTGATCGTGGTCGACAACGACAACGACGAGGCCGTCCGCGAACTGGTGCTCGGTCAGCCGGTACCGGCGACCTACCTCGGCTCTCGCCGAAACCTCGGCGGCGCAGGCGGTTTCGCGATCGGCATGCTCCACGCCCTGGCGCAGGGGGGCGACTGGATCTGGCTGGCCGACGACGACGGTCGGCCCGCCGACAACACGGTGCTGTCGACCCTGCTGGCCTGCGCCGAGCAGCACACCCTGGCCGAGGTGTCGCCCATGGTGTGCAATCTCGACGATCCCGACCGGTTGGCGTTCCCGCTGCGCCGGGGGCTGGTGTGGCGCCGGCTGGTCAGCGAATTGCGTACCGAGGGTGAAGGCGACCTGCTGCCCGGCATCGCCTCGCTGTTCAACGGTGCCCTGTTCCGGGCCGCCACGATCGAGGCCGTCGGTGTCCCAGATCTTCGCCTGTTCGTCCGCGGCGACGAGGTTGAATTGCACCGCAGGCTGGTGCGTTCCGGCCTGCCTTTCGGAACGTGTCTGACCGCGAGCTATCTGCATCCGTGTGGCACCGACGAGTTCAAGCCGATCCTCGGTGGCCGCATGCACACGCAGTACCCCGACGACGAGACCAAGCGGTTCTTCACGTATCGGAACCGGGGCTACCTGCTGTCACAGCCGGGGTTGCGCAAACTCCTGCCACAGGAGTGGGTGCGGTTCGGCTGGTATTTTCTGGTGTCCCGCCGCGACCCGGCGGGTCTGCGCGAATGGATTCGCCTGCGGCGACTGGGCAGAAGCGAAAGGTTCCAGAGATGAGCTTCACCGACGCGGCATCCGACTCCAAGACGATGGCGCGGGCAGTACGCGATCTCACCGAAGGTTTCGGCAAACGCGAACTGTGGCTGCACCTGGGTTGGCAGGACATCAAGCAGCGCTACCGGCGCAGTGTCCTCGGCCCGTTCTGGATCACCATCGCCACCGGAACCACAGCGGTGGCGATGGGCCTGCTGTACTCGAAGCTGTTCAAGCTGCCGCTCGAGGAGCACCTGCCGTACGTCACGCTCGGCCTGATCATCTGGAACCTGATCAACGCCTCGATCCTCGAGGGCGCCGATGTGTTCATCGCCAATGAGGGTCTGATCAAACAACTTCCAACCCCGTTGTCGGTCCACGTCTATCGACTGGTGTGGCGGCAGTTGATCCTGTTCGGCCACAACATCGTCATCTTCGTGGTCATCGCGATCATCTATCCGAAGCCGTGGAAGTGGACCGACCTGGCGGTGATCCCCGCACTGGGGCTCATCGTGCTGAACTGCGTATGGGTCTCGATCTGTTTCGGCATCCTCGCCACCCGCTACCGCGACATCGGGCCGCTGCTGGCCTCGATCGTGCAGCTGCTGTTCTTCATGACACCGATCATCTGGAACGAGTCGACGCTGCAGCAGCAGGGTGCGGGATCTTGGGCCAAGATCGTCGAGATCAACCCGCTGCTGCACTATCTGGACATCGTGCGTGCACCGCTGCTGGGTGCCGATCAGGAACTGCGGCACTGGCTGGTGGTGCTGGTGCTCACCGCGATCGGATGGACACTCGCCGCGGTGGCCATGCGCCAGTACCGGGCACGCGTGCCGTACTGGGTGTAGCGCCGCTACCCGTCCCCCACCGGAGCGCCGAACACGAACCGGCGTCCGGAGATCTCCTTCGGCTCGATCCGGACGTAGCGGCGTTTCGTGGTGCCGATCCACGAGAGCAGCTGGCCTCGCTCGGCTTCGGCGATCTCGTCCGGCGCTTCGAGCAACCGCGGCTCACCCCGCACGATCACACTCCACCCACCGGCGACATTGTGATCGTCGGCCTCGAACAGCACTCGGTCGTTGAACAGCGTCGAGATCAACTTGGTGCCCTCAGCAGTCCGGAACAGCACGGTGCGGCGCTGGACCACATAGTTGACCGGAAAGATCTCCAGCCTCGTGCCCATCGTCGAGACGAGGCGGCCCAGCGTCACGCTCGACAACAGCTGCCAACATTCGTGTTCCCCGAGCACCGAAACCGGGCCCTGCGCCGTCATGAGGCCACCGTAGCGCCGAAACGACAATCGGCGCGCCCTGCTCCTCAAAGGAGAAGCGGGACGCGCCGATCGGGAAACCGACTACGAGACGCTCGTGTCCTTAGTTCATGTTCCAGGGTTCGCCGTAGGTGGTGACGCTGTCACCGGTGGAGGCGATCAGGCGGGCGAATGGACGCAGCAGCACACCACCGGCCGCACCGGTCACGGTGCCGTGCGCGTTGGACACCGCCACACCGCCGGCCGCGCCCTTGACGTCGACCGAGAAGGTGGCGACTTCCTGGATACCCGGGCCGTTGCCCAGATCCGCACTGATCGACACACCCGGGAACAGGTTCGGCGTGATGACCGACTCCAGGCCGAAGGGCGGGCCGGTGATGTCACCGTCGTCGATCAGGATGTTGGGGGTGGTGTAGGAGAAGTTGATCCCGACACCCAGCGACCAGGGGAAGCCGATCTGGTAGCCCAGCTCCAAGGTGCCCTCGAACTCATCGGCGCCCGGGCCGGCCACGGTGTACTTGGCCCGGCCGGAATGGAACCACTCACGGGTCAGCCGGTTGCGGTCCAGGGGGAACACACCGTTGAGGAAGGTGTCCCACTGCTGAACGGTCAGGGTCCGATCCTGACCATCAACCAGGCTCAGTTCATTGTCCAGACCCGCATGAGATACGCCCGTGCCGACGAAGAGGCTTGCGAAGACCCCTGCCATCGCGGTCACCAATGCGACCAGCACCCGACTGAATGCCAACATGTTCTCCCTAGCTGTGTCGGTGATCCGATTCGTGCGTCACCAACCAGGGCCCCCACCCCAGAGATACGTGGGCGATCCGCTCCCCATTAGGGAGGTCACATCCGGTTCTCATGCCGTGCTCATGATTGGCAGGAGAAACGTAACCGGGCGTCCCCGGGTCAGCAACGGCAACGGTTTCCGGCCATTGAGCAGACAAACCTTGATACAAAGTTTGCTGAAGCTGCACCGGAATGCGTCACACCGTTGCTGTCGACTACCTGTGAACGTGAGGCGTTCATCCCCTGTTGCGGGTGGGTATGAACGTCACCATGAGGGCTTTCCACAGCGCCCGAACTGCTATTTCAGCTTTTCCGCTGAGCGCCGGCCAGACAATCACGTTGAGCGGAAGGATTGCCGTCACCATCGTCAATATCGCGGAGCGCCCCGTCGATCCCGCGAGGTTTGCGTTGCTGTGTAAACGCCCCGTTGCGCGCCGCCGAACGCCCGGATTAACTGGACAGCCGAAGATTCCTCGGCGGCCGCGCAACGATTATTCCTTTTTGTGGCGGACATCACAGTTGTGGCCGTGGCGAAAGGCCAGTTGGACCCGCTCGGCGGTCGACGCCGAGGTGGAACCGCTTCGCAGAGACGATCTGACGGGGGCCGGCGTTGTACCGCTAGGAATCCTCGCCCACGATCAAGTCCGTAGGGCCTGTGGGCAGTCGCCAACCGAATACCAGCGCGGCCAGGCGCAGCGTCGTCGCCAGGATCGTTCCCACCACCAGACCCATCCACTGCGGTCCGAAATAGTCGATGACCGCATAGGTGGTCGCACCCATCAACGCCGGGACGGCATACAGATCGTCCGGCCGCATCAACATCGGGATCTCGCGAACCAGAACATCGCGGATGATGCCACCGCCGATCGCGGTGGTCATGCCGATAAGCACCGCCGCGAACCAGCTCGCGCCATGGTCGACGGCGAACGCCGCACCCGAGGTCGCGAAGAAACCCATACCGATCGCATCCAACGGCAACACGATGTGGTTGAACCGGATGAGGTGCTTGGCGGTGAGGGTGGCCACAAACGTCGCCGCCAGGGCAACCGTGATGTTCGGCCAGTGCTGGATAGAGATAGGTGGATGGACACCGAGAAAGACGTCGCGGATCACCCCGCCACTCACACCGGTCAGCACGCCCAGTGCCGCGATACCGAACAGATCGAAGCCCTTGCGGATCGCGACGATGACGCCCGACGACGCGAACACCGCGATCCCGAGGTCGTTGAGCACCGTCTGCAGCACGAGTGAACGTTAGGCCCTCGCTAAGCTGCCTGGGTGGCCGAACCCGTCATGTCGCCGACCCTGGACCTCAAAACGCAGGCGTTCCGGTTCATCGTCACCGGCGGGCTGTCGGCGATCGTGGACTTCGGCCTCTACGTGCTGCTCTACAAGGTCTTCGGATTGCAGGTCGACCTCGCCAAGACCATCGGCTTCATCGCCGGAACCACCACGGCCTACCTGATCAACCGGCGCTGGACCTTCCAGGCACCGCCGAGCACCGCCCGCTTCATCGCAGTATGGGCGCTCTACCTGGTCACATTCGCCGTCCAGGTCGGGTTGAACCACCTCGTGCTCCACCTGGCCGATTACCGGTCATGGGCGGTTCCCGTCGCATTCGTCATCGCCCAGGGCACGGCAACCGTGATCAATTTCATCGTCCAGCGTGCGGTGATCTTCAAACTGCACTGAGGTCTTCTTGAGGGGCTCCGGCTCCGCGAGAGTGACGCCAGGGCTGTTCCGAGCGCCGTTCAACGACCATGGCGTCACTCACGGCGCGCAATGAAGCCGGACGGTGGTTACTGCCGGGTACTCTCCTTACCGATGTCGACTACTGATTTGCCGACCACTCCCAAGCGCCTGACGGGCTGGGGCCGGACCGCACCGACCGTGGCACAGGTGCTCTCTACCAGCGATCCCGAGATCATCGTCAAGGCTGTGACGCGGGCTGCCGAGGACAAGGGCCGGGGTGTGATCGCCCGCGGACTGGGCCGCTCCTACGGTGACAACGCGCAGAACGGCGGCGGACTCGTCATCGACATGTCGGCGCTGAACCAGATCCACTCGATCGATGCCGAGACCCGGCTGGTCGACGTGGACGGCGGGGTGAACCTCGACCAGCTGATGCGGGCCGCACTGCCTCACGGGCTGTGGGTTCCGGTGCTGCCGGGCACTCGGCAGGTGACCATAGGCGGGGCGATCGGCTGTGACATCCACGGCAAGAACCACCACAGCGCAGGAAGTTTCGGCAACCATGTGCGCTCGATCGACCTGCTGACCGCCAGCGGCGAGATCCGCAAGCTCACCCCGGACGGCCCCGAGGCCGAACTGTTCTGGGCCACGGTCGGCGGCAACGGCCTGACCGGCATCGTCCTGCGGGCCACCATCGAGATGACCCCAACGGAGACTGCGTATTTCATCGCCGACGGCGATGTCACCCACGGCCTCGACGAGACCATCGAGTTCCACAGCGACGGCACCGAGGACAACTACACCTATTCGTCGGCCTGGTTCGACGCGATGAGCGCGCCGCCCAAACTCGGCCGCGCCGTCATTTCTCGCGGCTCACTGGCGAAGCTGGAGCAGCTGCCGCCGAACCTGCAGCGCGATCCGCTGAAATTCGATGCGCCGCAGTACTTCACCACGCCCGACGTCTTCCCCAGCGGACTCGGCAACAAGTTGATCTTCGGCGCCATGACCGAGGTCTGGTACCGCATGGGCAAGACCTACCGGGGCAAAGCCCAGAACCTGACGCAGTTCTACCACCCGCTCGACATGGTCGGGGAATGGAACCGGGCCTACGGTTCGGTGGGCTTCGCCCAATATCAGTTCGTCGTGCCCACCGAGGCCGTCGATGAGTTCAAGCGCATCATGATCGACATCCAGCGCTCCGGGCACTACTCCTTCCTCAACGTGTTCAAGCTCTTCGGCCCGGGCAACCAGGCACCGCTGAGCTTCCCGATCCCCGGCTGGAACGTCTGCGTCGACTTTCAGATCAAGCCGGGCCTCAGCGAGTTCCTCACCGAACTCGACCGCCGCGTAATGGAATTCGGCGGCCGGCTCTACACCGCCAAGGATTCCCGCACCACCGCGAAGACCTTCCACGCCATGTATCCACGCATCGAGGAGTGGCTGGCGGTACGCCGCAAGGTCGATCCCGACGGCTTGTTCATCTCGGACATGGCCCGCAGGCTGGAGCTCGTCTAGCGCCCTCACCGTTCTCGCCGGATTCACGAGAATTTTATTCTTGACTAATTCCAGAAAACGGGCGAGACTCGGTTCGTGTCGACGACGGCGGACTTCCAGCAGATGCTGCGAAGCGCCGACCTGCGTGTGACCCGACCCCGAGTGGCGGTACTGCATGCAGTCCACGCGCACCCGCACGCCGACACCGAAACGATCATCCGTTCGGTGCGCGAAGACCTACCCGAGGTCTCTCACCAAGCCGTATACGACTCCTTGCACGCACTGACCGCAGCCGCGCTGGTGCGTCGCATCCAACCCTCGGGTTCGGTGGCCCGGTACGAATCCCGGATCGGCGACAACCACCACCACGTCGTGTGCCGATCGTGTGGCGCAATCGCCGATGTGGACTGCGCGGCCGGGTCTGCCCCATGCCTGACCGCGTCAGAAGACCACGGCTTCGAGATCGATGAAGCCGAGGTCATCTATTGGGGCACTTGCCCCGAATGTTCCGTTGCTCCAAGTAGATAAACCCTTAACCCGCCAGCCCCGGAAAGGATTGTCATGGCTGAAGCCGAAACCCATCCTCCTATCGGTGAATCTCAGACTGAACCCGCCGAGAGCGGTTGTCCCATGCGGATCAAGCCTCCCGTCGAGGGCGGCAGCAACCGCGACTGGTGGCCCAACGCGGTCAACCTGAAGATCCTGCAGAAGAACCCGCCCGCCATCGATCCGTCGGACGAGGGCTACGACTACCGCGAGGCGGTCAAGTCGCTCGACGTCGAGGCCTTCCAGCGCGACTTCGATGAGCTGTTGACGAATTCGCAGGACTGGTGGCCGGCCGACTTCGGGCACTACGGCCCGCTGTTCGTCCGCATGTCCTGGCACGCTGCAGGCACCTACCGGGTCGAGGACGGCCGCGGTGGTGGCGGGCGCGGCATGCAGCGCTTCGCCCCGCTGAACAGCTGGCCCGACAACGTCAGCCTGGACAAGGCACGCCGCCTGCTCTGGCCGCTGAAGAAGAAGTACGGCAAGCAGATCTCGTGGTCCGATCTCATCGTCTACGCCGGCAACCGGGCCATGGAGCACATGGGCTTCAAGACCGCCGGCTTCGCGTTCGGCCGCCCGGACTACTGGGAGCCCGAGGAGGACATCTACTGGGGCGCCGAGGCCGAGTGGCTGGGTTCGCAGGACCGCTACGCCGGCGCGAACGGCGACCGGACCAAGCTGGAGAACCCGCTCGGCGCCAGCCACATGGGCCTGATCTACGTGAACCCCGAAGGCCCCGAAGGCAATCCGGATTATCTGGCAGCCGCCATCGACATCCGCGAGACGTTCGGCCGCATGGCGATGAACGACATCGAGACCGCGGCGCTGATCGTCGGTGGGCACACGTTCGGCAAGACCCACGGCGCCACCGACATCGAGAACGGTGTCGAGCCCGAGGCCGCGCCGCTGGAACAGATGGGCCTCGGCTGGGCCAACCCCGGCCTGGGCAACGACACCGTCAGCAGCGGCCTCGAGGTGACCTGGACCCACACCCCCACCAAGTGGGACAACTCGTTCCTGGAGATCCTCTACAGCAACGAGTGGGAGCTGACCAAGAGCCCCGCCGGCGCCAACCAGTGGAAGCCCAAGGACAACGGCTGGGCCAACTCGGTGCCGATGGCACAGGGCACCGGCAAGACCCACCCGTCGATGCTGACCACCGATTTGTCCATGCGGTTCGACCCGATCTACGGCGAGATCACCCGCCGCTGGCTGGATCACCCCGAGGAGCTGGCCGAGGAGTACGCCAAGGCCTGGTTCAAGCTGATCCACCGCGACATGGGTCCGGTGACCCGCTACCTCGGTCCGCTGGTGCCCAAGCAGACCTGGCTGTGGCAGGACATCATCCCGGCCGGTAAGCAGCTGTCCGATGCCGATGTCGCCACCCTCAAGGCGGCCATCGCGGACTCGGGTCTGAGCATCCAGCAGCTGGTCAACACCGCGTGGAAGGCGGCGGCCTCGTACCGCTCCAGCGACATGCGCGGCGGCGCCAATGGCGGCCGGATCCGGCTGCAGCCGCAGCTGGGCTGGGAGGTCAACGAGCCCGAGGAGCTGGCTCCGGTGATCGCCAAGCTCGAGGAGATCCAGGCCGCTTCGGACAGTGGGGTCTCCTTCGCCGATCTGGTGGTGCTCGGCGGTGTCGTCGGTCTCGAAAAGGCCATCAAGGCAGCTGGTTTCGACGTCGCGGTGCCGTTCACGTCGGGTCGCGGCGACGCCTTGCAGGAGCAGACGGACGTCGACTCGTTCGCCTACCTGGAGCCCAAGGGCGACGGCTTCCGCAACTTCGTGGCAAAGGGCGACAGCCTGCCTGCCGAGTACCGCCTGATCGACCGGGCCAACCTGCTCGGCCTGTCGGCTCCGCAGATGACCGTGCTGATCGGTGGACTGCGCGTGCTGGGTGCCAACCACGGCGGCTCGGAGCTGGGTGTGTTGACGGACAAGGTGGGTCAGTTGACCAACGACTACTTCGTCAACCTCACCGACATGGGCACCAAGTGGGCGCCGGCTCCGGCCGATGACGGCACCTACGTCGGCACCGACCGCGCCACCGGTTCACCGAAGTGGACCGCCAGCCGGGTCGATCTGCTGTTCGGTTCGAACTCGCAGCTGCGGGCGCTGGCCGAGGTGTACGCCGAGGACGATTCCAAGGAGAAATTCGTCAAGGACTTCGTCGCGGCCTGGACCAAGGTGATGAACGCCGACCGGTTCGATCTGGAGGCCTGATCTCCTGATCGTCTGAGCGACGGACAACGCAGCACCCCGCGGGCCTCGGCTCGCGGGGTGTTGTTGTCGCACTATGGTTTTGCGCGCATGGCGCGATAGGCCGCCTTGCCGAAGATGTCGGCAACCAGCTCCGAGTCACCATCGCCGTCGAGCATCTTGCGGACGGCGGCCTCACAGATCGCCAGGAACACCTCTACCAGCAAGGGCAGCGTGACGTCGACATCGGCGACCTGCCATCGCTGCAGCAGCGGGCGCATCGCGGTGGCGAGTTGGCCACGGATGCGCTCACGCCCGCTGACGATCGCAGCGGTCAGCACCGGGTCGGGATCGGCGGCGAAAATGATGCGCCACGAGGCGGGCCGCTCAAGGACCGTGCTGTGCAGGGCGCGGAAGCCGTCGACGAACAACTGCTCGATGGAGCCGGTGCGTTCCGGCGGCAGTAGTTCCAAAAGGCTTGACAGCACTACATCGGTTTCCCGATCCAGCAGTGCGGCAAGCACTTCCCCGCGGCCGGGGTAGCAGGCGTACACCACGGGCCGGGTGACGCCGAGCCGACGCGCGATGGTGCCCATCGTCACCTCGGACAGGCCCTGTTGCGCGGCGATCTCCAGCGCGGTGTCGAGCACTTGTGGCCGACGGCGGTCCGGGCCCAGGTGTTCGGCGCGGGCGCGGTTGGCAAGTGCGGCATCGTTCATGTCAACCGATGGTGCCAAGGATCGGCTGCGATTCCACGATTCCCTCGTCGCTGGGCGCGCGGCCCTCGCCGAACACGCGGATCGCCTGCCTGTCGCGAAGCTCGAAATGGGCCTGGCTCGGCGCGGCATAGCCATAGCGACGCTGCGCCTCGCGCGGCGTCGTGGTGACCGGATTCCTCGGCGGAACCGCCAGCAGAACCCGCGCGCCGATGGGCAGCGTCGCCGGAGAGAGCAGTCGCAGCAGGATGAGCTGCAACCGCGTACTCGTCGCAATCGCCCTGAACCCCACCCGCAGCGGCAGCACAGCCAACGCGTCGAGCACCCGGGAGGTGCTGAGGCCGGCCATCTCTCGCATCCAGCGCGGCATGGTCGCCAGGGTGCCGCGGCGCAGGAACGCCGTGATGACCTTGGTCCCGGGGCGCAACAGCAGCGGCATCTCGGGCAGCATCACCTCGGCGCCCAGCAGGTGCTGCATCGCCTGACGGGCGATATCGGAGCCGATCAGTTGGGGCCGCATCTGCTCGAAGTACTCCCGGATGCCCTCGCGGGTCAGGGGGACGTCGGAGGGATCGCAGGTCTGCAATTCGGCGGCGACGGCGCATTCCCGCCAGTACTGCAGCTCCTCTTCAGGAGACAGCGGTCCCGGACCGTACTTCTCGTAGGCCACCAGGATCGAGTGCCACGCGGTCAGGTGGATCCACAATTGCGACGCGGGATCGTTGGCGTCGTAGGTCTTTCCGGTGACCGGGTCGGTGCCGATGGCCTTGGAGTGGACCTTGACCAGGACATCGGCCGCCTTCGCGGTCGAGCGGCTGTCATCGAACGCCACCATGGCGAAGTAGCGCAGGGTCCGGTCATACCGGGTGCGCGGCCGGGAGTAGATCTCATGGGTCTTGTCCACGGCTGCGACGAGGGCCGGGTCGAGTTCCTCGATGACGACGGCCCGCTGGAATCCGATGGACAGCGAGGTGGGATAACTCCACACCTTCCACGTCACCGAATCAGGGCCGAAGAATCCGTAGTCCTCCCCCGGTTCCGTCGCGGGCAACGTCAGCCAATCCCGAAGTGTCATGGTCTCCCCCATTTCCTACACGGTGTAGAAAAAAGCTACGTCGTGTAGGAAATGCGGTCAAGACCCTGTGCCGGAATTCTCGGGGAACGACGATCCGGCTCGGAGGTCAGATCGCGGTGACAGCTTTGAGCTCGACGAAGGCCGCGTCGATGAGATCCGCCAGATCTACCCCGTCGGATGCCGAGATCCATTGTCCGAAGGCCACTTTGAATACCGCGATGCCGGCCTGAGCGGCCAGGCTCGCAGCGGGCTCCACGACGCCACGGGCACGCAGGGCCTCCGCCGTGGCGGAGGCCAGTGCGGCGAGCTTGGCGAGTTCACGCTCCTGCAAGCCCGGATTGGCGTCGATGACCGCCTGCCGCCGGCGGGCGTGATCCTGTCGTTCGACGAAGATCGCTGTAACCGCCGCCAGTCCCGCCCTCACCATTTCCAGAGCGGAGGCCGACTCCGGCGCGTCCCCGATCGCACCGACGAGCGTTTCGCTCAACAGGTGCTCACCCCAGAACAGGACCTCGCGCTTGTCGGCGAAATGACGGAAGTAAGTGCGCTCGGTGAGCCCGGCCCGTTCTGCGATATCGGCGACGGCGGTCTGCTCGAAGCCGCGCTCACCGAAGAGCTCGAGCGCAGCCTCTTCCAGCCGGCCACGGGCATTGGGTTCCCATCGCGCCATTCCGGGATTCTATGTGATGACAGTTGCTGACATCGCGGCTATCGTTGTTGATGACAGCAACTGACATCACTGTGGAGGTTCCCATGCGGATATTCGTCACCGGCGCATCCGGCTTCATCGGCTCGGCCGTAGTACCCGAGCTCATCGGCGCCGGCCACCAAGTTCTCGGCCTGGCCCGATCCGACGCGTCGGCAGCAGCGCTGAGAGCCGCCGGCGCCGACGTGCACCGCGGCGTCCTCGAGGACCCGGACAGCCTCCGGTCCGGCGCACAGGCCGCCGACGGCGTCGTCCACCTGGCCTTCGTGCACGACTTCAACGAGTTTGCAGCCGCGAGCGACATCGACCGCCGCGCGATCGAGGCCCTCGGCGAGACACTTACCGGGTCGGACCGTCCACTGGTCGTGGCGTCCGGCACCACCGGAGTCCGGCTGGGGGAGGTCTCGACCGAGGACGACGCGGTGACCCCCGGCTTGCCGCGCGTCTCCGAGGCGACAGCATTGGCTTTCGCCGGCCGCGGCGTGCGCTCATCGGTGGTGCGGCTGCCACCCTCGGTACACGGGCCGGGCGACCACGGATTCGTCCCGCGGCTCATCGAGATCGCCCGGGAAAAGGGCGAATCGGGCTACCCCGGCGACGGCGCCAACCGCTGGCCGGCCGTGCACCGGCTCGACGCCGCGCGACTGATCCGGCTGGCCGTCGAATCGGCGCCCGCCGGGTCGCGACTGCACGCGGTCGCCGAGCAGGGCATCCCGGTCCGCGACATCGCCGGCCTGATCGGCAAACAACTTCAACTACCCGTCACCAGCATCTCCCCCGATGCGGTGACCGAACACTTCGGATGGATCGGCGCGTTCTTCTCGCTGGACGCCCCCGCATCGAGCACGCACACCAGGGACCAGTTCGACTGGACACCAACCGAGCTCGGACTGCTCGACGACCTCGCGCTCGATCACTACTTCTGAGCACCTAGGGCCTGGCCTGGACGTTCGGCTTCGAGGAAGGGGGCGCACGGTACCCTCGTCACGATGTCCCCGAGGCTTGGAGCTGCGCTAGATGGTGTTCGACGCCGTAGGTAACCCTCAGACGATTCTGCTGCTCGGCGGCACTTCAGAGATCGGGCTGGCGATTTGTGAGCGCTATCTGCGCAACGCGTCGGCCCGCATCGTGCTGGCCGCCCTGCCCGGCGATCCGGGCCGCGACGACGCGGTGACCCAGCTGCGCAACGCCGGCGCCAGCGCGGTCGAGGTCATCGACTTCGACGCCATCGACACCGCCAGCCACCCCGATGTGATCGACAAGGCTTTCTCCTCGGGCGACGTGGACGTCGCGATCGTCGCGTTCGGCCTGCTCGGTGATGCCGAAGAGTTGTGGCAGAACCAGCGCAAGGCCGTGCAGATCGCCGAAATCAACTACACCGCAGCGGTTTCGGTCGGTGTGCTACTCGGCGAGAAGATGCGGGCGCAGGGCTACGGCCAGATCATCGCGATGAGCTCGGCCGCCGGCGAACGCGTGCGCCGCTCCAATTTCGTCTACGGCTCGACCAAGGCCGGCCTCGACGGGTTCTACCTCGGCCTCGGTGAGGCGCTGCGCGAATACGGCCCTCGGGTGCTGGTGATCCGGCCCGGGCAGGTGCGCACCCGGATGAGCGCGCACGTCAAGGAAGCTCCACTGACCGTCGACAAGGAATATGTCGCCGAACTGGCCGTCACCGCGTCGGCCAAGGGCAAGGAGCTGGTCTGGGCGCCGGGTGCGTTCCGCTACGTGATGATGGTTTTGCGGCACATCCCGCGGTCCATCTTCCGCAAGCTTCCCATCTAATGCCGGCCGGACTGGCCGGTCCGGCCAGGGTGGCCGGACACATGGTGATCGCCCTGATGATCGCCTCGGCGGTGGCCGGGGTGTCGATCGCGGCGATAGCCCAGGTCCAATGGCCGGCCTACAACACGTCCAACCAACTGCATGCGCTCACCACGGTGGGCCAGGTCGGCGCGCTCGCCGGCATCTTCGCCGCGGGCCTGATCTGGCGGCGCGGCCGGCGCACCCTGGCCCGGTTGGCCGCGCTGATCTTCCTGTCGGCGTTCGCGGTGGTCACGCTGGCCATGCCGCTGGGCGCCACCAAGCTGTACCTGTTCGGGGTCTCAGTCGACCAGCAGTTCCGCACCGAATACCTGACCCGCCTGGCCGACGCCCCCGGCCTGCACGACATGACCTACTTCGGGCTTCCGCCGTACTACCCGGCCGGCTGGTTCTGGATGGGCGGACGCATCGCCGCAGGCACCGACACCCCGGCCTGGGAGATGTTCAAGCCGTGGTCGATCGTCTCGATCACCATCGCCGTGGCGCTCGCATTCGTGTTGTGGGCAGCCATGATTCGCTTCGAGAGCGCGCTGATCGTGACCACCGCCGGCACCGCGGCGATGCTGGCCTACGCCTCGACCGAGCCCTACGCCGCGATCATCACCGTGCTGCTGCCGCCGGTGTTCGTACTCGCGTGGTCGGGACTACGCGGCCAGACCCGCCCCGGCGAGCCGGGAATTGAGCACAGTGGCGGCTGGGCCGCGATCATCGGCGTCGGAATCTTCCTCGGCTTCGCCGCCCTCTTCTACACCCTGCTGCTGGCCTACTGCGCATTCACACTCGCCATCATGGGGCTGGTGCTGGCGATCGCGCGGCGGAGCTTCGAGCCGTTGCTCAGGGGCATCGTCATCGCGGCGATCGCCGGTGCGATCGCCCTGCTCACCTGGGGTCCCTACCTGTTGGCCGCACTGCGCGGACAACCCGCCGAGAAAGGCACCGCCCAGCACTACCTGCCCGACGCGGGCGCACAGCTGACCTTCCCGATGCTGAGCTTCACCCTGCTCGGCGCGTTGTGCATGCTCGGCACACTGTGGCTGGTGGTGCGTGCGCGCACTTCGACGCGGGCCGGAGCGCTGGCCGTCGCGGTGCTCGCGGTCTACGCCTGGTCACTGCTGTCGATGCTGACCACCCTGGCCGGCACCACTCTGCTGTCCTTCCGGCTGCAACCCACTCTGACCGTGTTGCTCACCACCGCGGGGGCGTTCGGGTTCATCGAAGCCACGCAAGCTGTCGCACGGCGCTACCAGCCGGACACCGCACGGCGCGTCACCGCGGCGGCGGCCGCGGTCGGTGCGATCGGCGCCGTCACGTTCAGCCAGGACATCCCCGACGTACTGCGCCCTGACATCAACGTCGCTTACAGCGACACCGACGGCACCGGCCAGCGCGCCGACCGCCGGCCCCCCGGCGCCGAGCGCTACTACCGCGAGATCGACGCCAAGATCGCCGAGGTCACCGGGGTGCCGCGGAACCAGACCGTGGTGCTGACCGCGGACTACAGCTTCCTGTCGTTCTACCCCTACTACGGGTTCCAAGGCCTGACCTCTCACTACGCCAACCCGCTGGCCGAGTTCGACAAGCGCGCCAAGGCCATCGAAGGCTGGGCCACCTTGGCAAAGGCCGACGATTTCGTGAAGGCCCTTGATGAATTGCCGTGGAAGGCACCGACGGTGTTCCTCATGCGCCACGGCGCGAACGACACGTACACACTGCGGCTGGCTTCCGACGTCTACCCCAACCAGCCCAACGTGCGCCGCTATCACGTGGCGCTCGACGCGGCACTGTTCAAAGATCCACGTTTCGAGGTGACCGACATCGGCCCATTTGTCCTGGCGATCAGAAAGCCGACCTCCGATGGCCATTAGTTCCGGCGCAGACGCGCCGATAGCATCAGAGCCCGTGACGGGACCGCAGGGAACCGCCGGCAGCAACCACCGGACGGTGCGGCTCATCGCGATCGTCGCCGGTTTGCTCGGCGTATTGATGGCGGTGGCAACACCGCTGCTGCCGGTCAAGCAGACCACTGCCCAGCTGAACTGGCCGCAGGACGGCACCTGGCAGAGCATCAACGCGCCGCTGATCGGGTATGTGGCCACCGACCTGACCATCACCGTGCCGTGCCAGGCCGCCGCCGGGCTGGCCGGGCCGGAGAACCGCGGCCGGACCGTCCTGCTGTCCACCGTGCCCAAGCAGGCACCCAAAGCCGTCGACCGCGGCCTGCTGATCGAACGGGTCAACGACGACCTACTGGTCATCGTGCGCAACACCCCGGTGGTCAGCGCACCGCTGGACGCGGTGCTCAGCCCCGCGTGCCAGACCCTCACATTCACCGCGCACGCGGACAAGGTGACCGGCGAGTTCGTCGGGCTCACCCAGCGTGACGCCAGTGCCACCGCCGACCACCCCGACGCGCCCCTGCGCGGCGAACGGGGCGGCTACGACTTCCGGCCGCAAATCGTCGGAGTCTTCACCGATCTGTCCGGGCCGGCACCGGAGGGCCTGAAGTTCTCGGCCACCATCGACTCCCGCTACAGCAGCGCTCCGACGCTGCTCAAGATGCTGGCGATGATCATCGGCGTCGCGATGACCGTGATCGCCTTGGGCGCGCTGCACCGCCTCGACACCGCCGACGGGGTCCGGCACCGGCGCTTCCTGCCACCCCGCTGGTGGTCGATGACGCCGCTGGACGGGCTGGTCACCGCCGTGCTGGTGTGGTGGCACTTCGTCGGGGCCAACACCTCCGACGACGGCTACATCCTGACCATGGCCCGGGTGTCCGAACACGCCGGCTACATGGCCAACTACTACCGCTGGTTCGGCACCCCCGAGGCACCGTTCGGCTGGTACTACGACCTGCTGGCGCTGTGGGCGCATGTCTCCACCAACAGCGTGTGGATGCGGCTGCCCACCTTGTTGATGGCACTCGCCTGCTGGTGGGTGATCAGCCGCGAGGTGCTGCCGCGACTCGGTCGAGCCGTCAAGACCAACCGCGCCGCCGCCTGGACCGCCGCAGGCATGTTCCTGGCGTTCTGGCTGCCGCTCAACAACGGGCTGCGCCCCGAACCGATCATCGCCCTCGGCATCCTGCTGACCTGGTGTTCGGTGGAACGCGGGGTGGCCACCAACCGCATGTTGCCGGTAGCGATCGCGATCATCATCGGCGCTTTGACCTTGTTCTCCGGCCCCACCGGCATCGCCGCCATCGGCGCCCTGCTGGTGGCCGTGGGACCGCTGAAAACCATTGTGGCCCGGCATACTTCACGCTTCGGACACCTGCCGCTGCTGGCCCCGATCCTGGCGGCCTGCACCGTGACGATCATCCTGATCTTCCGCGACCAGACCCTCGCCGGTGAGATCCAGGCCAGCACGTTCAAATCCGCCGTGGGTCCCAGCCTGGCCTGGTTCGACGAACACATCCGGTACTCGCGGCTGTTCACCTCGAGCCCCGACGGCTCGGTGGCGCGCCGCTTCGCGGTACTCACCCTGCTGGTAGCGCTCGTGGTGTCGGTCGCGATGACACTGCGCAAGGGCCGCATCCCCGGTACCGCGGCAGGCCCGAGCCGGCGCATCATCGGTATCACGATCATCTCGTTCCTGGCGATGATGTTCACCCCCACCAAGTGGACCCACCACTTCGGCGTGTTCGCCGGGCTGGCCGGATCCCTGGGTGCCCTGGCCGCGGTCGCGGTGACGGCCGCGGCGATGAAGTCCCGCCGCAACCGGTCGATGTTCGCCGCGCTCGTGCTGTTCGTGATGGCCTTGTCGTTCGCGACGGTCAACGGCTGGTGGTACGTCTCGAACTTCGGTGTGCCCTGGTCGAACTCGTTCCCCGAATGGCACTTCGGTTTCACCACGATGCTGCTGGGCCTCTCGGTGCTGGCACTGCTGGTGGCGGCCTGGTTCCACTTCAGCGGCCGCGACAACTCCCCCGATGGTCCGCAACACCGCTGGCAGCGGATCGTGCAGTCGCCGCTGGCGATCGCGGCGTGGGTGCTGGTGATGTTCGAGGTGGTCTCGCTGACCCTGGCGATGGTCAACCAGTACCCGGCCTGGTCCGTCGGACGCTCCAACCTCGAGGCGCTGACCGGCAAGTCCTGCGGACTGGCCAGCGACGTGATGGTCGAGGAGAACGCGAACACCGGCATGCTGGTGCCGATCAGCGAGCCACCCGGGCAGGCCCTCGGCGCGGTCACCGCGCAGGGATTCGGCCCCAACGGCATCCCGTCGGACGTCTCGGCGGACCCGGTGATGGAACAGCCCGGCGCAGGGAACTTCGCCGACACCGATGCGGGCACCGTGACCGGCAGTGAAGTGGGCACCGAAGGTGGGACCACGGCGGCCGCCGGGATCAACGGATCCCGGGCCCGGCTGCCCTACGGGCTCGACCCCGCCACCACCCCGGTGCTCGGAAGCTGGCGGGCCGGCACCCAGCAGCCCGCGATCATGCGGTCGGCCTGGTACCGACTGCCCGACCGGGACAAGGCCGGCCCGCTACTGGTCGTCTCGGCCGCGGGCCGCTTCGATCCGGGCGAGGTCGTGGTGCAGTGGGCCACCGACGCGCAGGCCGCGGAGAACAAGCCCGGCGGCGGCGTCGGATTCGCCGACGTGGGCGCCGCCCCGGCCTGGCGGAACCTTCGCGCCCCGATGGCCGCCATCCCGCGCGAGGCCACCCAGATTCGCCTGGTCGCCTCCGACGACGACCTGGCGCCGCAGCACTGGATCGCGGTGACCCCGCCACGCATCCCGCAGCTGCGCACTCTGCAGGACGTGGTCGGGTCGCAGGACCCGGTGCTGCTGGACTGGCTGGTGGGCCTGGCGTTCCCGTGCCAGCGGCCGTTCGGCCATCAGTACGGCGTCACCGAGGTGCCCAAGTGGCGGATCCTGCCGGACCGCTTCGGCGCCGAGGCCAACTCGCCGGTGATGGACTACCTGGGCGGAGGCCCGCTGGGCATCTCCGAACTGCTGCTGCGGCCGTCGAGCGTCCCGACATATCTGAAGGACGACTGGTTCCGGGACTGGGGTTCGCTGCAACGCCTCACCCCGTGGTACCCGGACGCCACGACGGCCCGCCTGGACCTGGGCACCGCGATCCGCAGCGGACTGTGGAGCCCGGCGCCCCTGCGGCACAGCTAGGACACGGCGTCAAGACCAGGCGTCGAGCACTACAGGCACCGGGTCGGTGAGGCTGCTTGATTAGAAGTTCACACACACTCTCGCCAAAAGGGCGACGGAGAACCGGGGCTCACATACGGGTCGCATAACATCGAGCCTCGTGCCTTCCGATGAGCCAACCGACCGTGTTGTGGGCATCGCACGCCTGATCGCCATCGTCGCGGGCATCGCGGGTGTGGTGCTGTGCGCGCTGGTGCCGCTGCTGCCCGTCAAACAGACCACCGCGACCGTCCTGTGGCCACAGGGCACCGACGCGGCGGGGAACGTCACCGCGGTGACGGCCCCCCTGGTGTCGGGTGCCCCCCAGTCCCTCGACGTGTCCATTCCGTGCTCGGCGATCGCGACCCTGCCCGCCGAGGGCGGCCTCGTGTTCTCGACCATCCCGGCCGGAGGCATCGACGCCAGCCGTAACGGGCTGTTCGTCCGGGCCAACGCCGAGACCGTGGTGGTGGCGTTCCGTGACTCGGTGGCCGCCGTCGCGCCCCGCGCCGCGATCAACGCCGGTGGCTGCAGCGCGCTGCACCTGTGGGCCAACCTCGGCGGTGTCGGCGCGGACTTCGTCGGCATCCCCGGCGCTACCGGCACTGCTGCCGTCGAGAAGAAGCCGCAGGTGGCCGGGCTGTTCACCGACCTGAAGGTGGCCCCGCAGCCGGGGCTGTCCGCCCGTGTCGACATCGACACCCGGTTCATCACCTCCCCGACCGCACTGAAGCTGCTGGTGATGGCGCTCGGCGTGGTGTGCGTGGTGGCCTCGATCATCGCGCTGGCGGTACTCGACCGGCGCGGGGGGCATCGCGTGCGGGGCGCATGGCGCCGCTTCATCAAGGTCCCGGTGGCGACCTGGATCGCCGACATCGGCGTCATCGGCGGCCTGCTGGTGTGGCATCTCATCGGTGCCATCTCTTCCGACGACGGCTACAACCTGACCATCGCGCGGGTGTCGGCCGACGCCGGATACACCGCCAACTACTTCCGCTACTTCGGTACCACCGAGGCCCCGTTCGACTGGTACCAGTCGGTGCTGAGCCACTTCGCGGCGATCAGCACGGCCGGTGTGTGGATGCGGCTGCCCGCCACCTTGGCCGGCATCGGCACCTGGTTGCTGGTGAGCCGCTGGGTGCTCCCCCGGCTGGGACGCCGGGTCGCGCTCAACCGGGTCACCATGTGGACCGCGGGCGCGGTGTTCCTGGCCGCCTGGATGCCGTTCAACAACGGCCTGCGCCCCGAACCCCTGATCGCCTTCGGCGTCCTCGCGGTGTGGGCCCTCGTGGAGAATACGATCGCGACCCGCCGGCTCTGGCCCACCGCCCTGGCGATCATCGTCGCCGCCTTCACCGTGACCCTGGCTCCGCAGGGCCTCATCGCCGCTGCGCCGCTGCTGGTCGGTGCTCGCAGCGTCGTGCAGATCATCAAGGCGCGCCGCATCGCGCTGCCCGCCGTCGCCGCACTCGCCGGGTCGGCCGCCCTGATCTTCGTGGTGGTGTTCCGCGACCAGACGCTGGCCAGTGTCGCCGAATCGGCCCGGATCAAGTACACCGTCGGCCCGACCATCTCCTGGTACCAGGAATTCCTGCGCTACTACTTCCTGACCGTCGAAGATTCGGTGGACAGCTCGCTGACACGACGGTTCGCGGTGCTGACCATGATGCTGTGCCTGTTCGGCATGATGGCCGTGCTGCTGCGCAAGGGCCACGTGCCCGGGCTGGCCAGCGGCCCGGTCTGGCGGCTGATCGGCACCACCGCCATCGGTCTGCTGCTGCTGCACTTCACGCCGACCAAATGGGCCGTGCAGTTCGGTGCCTTCACCGGGCTGGCCGCGGCGCTCGGCGCCGTGACGGCCTTCGCCTTCGCGCTGGTGGGTCTGCACAGCCGACGCAACCTCGCCCTGTACGTCACCGCGCTGCTGTTCGTCCTGGCGTGGGCCACCTCCGGGACCAACGGCTGGTTCTACGTCGGCAACTACGGCGTGCCGTGGTTCGACCGCCAGCCGGTGATCGCCGGATTCCCGGTCACCACCATCTTTTTGGCCCTGGCCATCATCACCGCGGTGCTGGCCGGCTGGCTGCACTTCCGGATCGACTACGCCGGGCACACCGAGGTGGCCAACACCCGGCGCAACCGCGCACTGGCGTCGACCCCGCTGCTGGTGGTCGCGACCATCATGGTGGTGCTCGAAGTCGGTTCGATGGCCAAGGGCTTCGTCCAGCGCTACCCCGTCTACACCACCGCCAAGGCCAACCTCTCGGCACTGACCTCGGGGCTGTCCTCCGACAGCTGCGCGATGGCCGACGACGTCCTGGTCGAGGCCGACACCAATGCCGGCATGCTGCAACCGGTTCCGGGGCAAACCTGGGGCGAGTACGGCCCGCTGGGTGGGCAGAACCCGGTCGGGTTCACCCCCAACGGAATCAGCGACACCCTGGAACCGCCGAAGCCCGTCGTCGCCAACCCCGGCACGGTGAACTCCGACGGCTCACCCAACAAGCCCAACGTCGGCATCGCCTACGCCGCCGGAACGGGCGGTGGCTACGGACCCGTCGGCGTCAACGGATCGCGGGTCTACCTGCCCTTCGGCCTCGACCCCGCGCGTACTCCCGTCATGGGCAGCTACAAGGAGAACACCGTCGCCGCCAAGGCCACCTCGGCCTGGTACCAGCTGCCGCCGCGGACCGCGGACCGGCCGCTGGTCACCGTCGCCGCCGCCGGCGCCATCTGGTACTACGACGAGGAACACGAGTTCCACTACGGCCAATCGCTGAAACTGCAGTGGGGTGTGCACCGGCCCGACGGCAGCTTCCAGGCTCTCGACGCCGTCCAGCCGATCGACGTGTTCGCCCAATACGCGTGGCGCAACCTGCGTTTCCCGCTGGCATGGGCGCCGCCGGAGGCCAACGTGGCCCGGATCGTCGCCGATGACCCGAACCTGTCCGACGATCAGTGGTTCGGTTTCACCCCGCCGCGGGTGCCGACCCTGCAGACCGCGCAGGAGTTCCTCGGCAAGCAGACCCCGGTGATGATGGACATCGCGACCGCCGCGAATTTCCCGTGCCAGCGCCCGTTCTCCGAACACCTCGGCGTCGCCGAGCTGCCGGAGTACCGCATCCTTCCCAACGTCAAGCAAGTGGTGGTGTCGTCGAACATGTGGCAGTCCGCCCAGAAGGGTGGTCCCTTCCTCTTCATCCAGGCGCTGCTGCGCACGTCGACCATTCCGACGTACCTGCGCGACGACTGGTACCGGGACTGGGGCTCGATCGAGAAGTACGACCCGGTGGTGCCTGCCGGCCAGGCACCCGTCGCCACGATTGATCAAGGAACCCAACAAGTGTTCGGCTTCAGCCGGCCCGGACCGATCCGGGCCCTGCCATGAGCGTGACCCTGCGCGAACACAGCGCTGACAAGAATGTGCAGCTGACCCGCTGGGTCGCGATGATCGCCGGGCTCATCGGCTTCCTGTGCGCGGTGGCCACGCCGCTACTGCCGGTGGTGCAGACCACGGCGACGCTGAACTGGCCTCAGGCAGGTCAGCTCAACAACGTGACCGCCCCGCTGATCACCCAGACGCCGGTCACCATGTCGGTCACGATCCCGTGCGACGTGATCCGCTCGGTACCGCCCGAGGGTGCGATGGTGCTGGGCACCGCCCCCAAGGAGGGCAGGCAGGCCGCACTCAACGCGCTGTTCGTCAACGTCAACGCCAAGCGCGTCGACATCACCGACCGCAACGTGGTGATCGCCAGCGTCGCGCGGGAGAAGGCCGCAGGCTGCTCACGTATCGAGATCACCTCGTCGGATGCGGGCACCTTCGCCACGTTCGTGGGCCTCACGGGTCCCGACGGGAAGGAACTGCGCACCGGTTTCGCCGACCCGAACCTGCGGCCCCAGATCGTCGGTGTCTTCACCGAGCTGAGCGGCCCGGCGCCACAAGGGCTTTCACTCTCGGCCACCATCGACACCCGCTTCACGTCCAAACCCACCGCACTCAAGCTGGTCGCGATCCTGCTGGGCATCGCCGCCACGGTGGTGGCGCTGCTGGCCCTGTGGCGGCTCGACCGGCTCGACGGCCGCCGGATGCACCACCTGATCCCGTCCCGCTGGCGCACCTTCAGCGCCGTCGACGTGGTGGTGGTCGGCGGGTTCCTGTCCTGGCATGTGATCGGCGCAAACTCGTCCGACGACGGCTACATCCTGCAGATGGCGCGCGTGGCCGACCATGCCGGTTACATGTCGAACTACTTCCGCTGGTTCGGCAGCCCCGAGGACCCCTTCGGCTGGTTCTACAACCTGCTGGCCCTGATGACACATGTCAGCGACGCCAGCATCTGGATGCGACTGCCCGACCTGATCTGTGCCCTGGTGTGCTGGCTGCTGCTGTCGCGTGAGGTGCTGCCCCGGCTCGGGCCCGCGGTGATTGCCTCCAAGCCCGCACTGTGGGCGGCGGGCCTGGTGCTGATGGCGGCCTGGATGCCGTTCAACAACGGACTGCGCCCCGAGGGCCAGATCGCCACCGGCGCCCTGATCACCTACGTGCTGATCGAACGGGCCATCATCTCCGGACGGCTGACTCCGGCCGCCATGGCGATCATCTCCGCCGCCTTCACGCTCGGCATCCAGCCGACCGGCCTGATCGCCGTCGCGGCCCTGCTCGCCGGTGGCCGCCCGCTGCTGCGCATCCTGGTGCGCCGCCGCCGCGTGCTCGGCGTGTGGCCGCTGGTGCTGCCGTTGCTGGCCGCGGGCACCGTGATCCTGACCGTGGTCTTCGCCGATCAGACTCTGGCAACAGTGCTGGAGGCCACCAGGATTCGTACCGCGATCGGCCCCAGCCAGGAGTGGTACACCGAGAACCTGCGCTATTACTACCTGATCCTGCCCACCGTGGACGGCTCGCTGTCGCGCCGGTTCGGCTTCATCATCACCGCGCTGAGCCTGTTCGCCTCGCTGTTCATCATGTTGCGGCGCAAGCGGGTTCCCGGCGTGGCCCGCGGGCCGGTATGGCGGCTGATGGGCATCATCTTCGCGACGATGTTCTGCCTGATGTTCACCCCCACCAAGTGGGTGCACCACTTCGGCCTGTTCGCCGCCGTGGGTGCGGCGATGGCGGCGGTGGTCACGGTGCTGGCCGGGCCGGCGGTTCTGCGCTCGGCACGCAACCGGATGGCCTTCACCGCGGCGGTGCTGTTCGTGCTCGCGCTGTGCTTCGCCACCACCAACGGCTGGTGGTACGTGTCCAGCTACGGCGTGCCGTTCAACAACGACAAGCCGAACATCGGCGGAGTCACGGTGAGCGCCATCTTCTTTGCGCTGTTCGCCGTCGCCGCGTTGTGGGCGTACTGGCTGCATCTGAGACCGTCGGCCGAGGGCCGGTTGGCACGGGCGCTGACCACCGCGCCGGTACCGATCGCGGCCGGATTCATGGTGGTGGTGTTCGTCGGTTCGATGCTCTATGGCGTGGTCCGCCAGGACGGGACCTACTCCAATGCGTCCTCGAACCTGCGGGCCTTCGCCGGCGGCTGCGGCCTGGCCGACGATGTCCTGGTCGAACCGGACACCAACGACGGATTCCTGACGCCCGTGCCGGGCGATTACGGCCCGCTGGGACCGCTGGGCGGTACCGCACCGACCGGGTTCACCCCGAACGGCGTGCCGGACCACATTGTCGCCGAAGCGATTCGGATCACCGTCCCGATGCCGGGCATCGACGCCGACTGGAATGCGCCGGTAGAGCTGAAGACCCCGGGCATCAACGGGTCGACCGTGCCGTTGCCCTACGGGCTGGATCCGAACCGGGTTCCGCTGGCCGGCAGCTACGTCGAGGGCCCGGCCCAGCAGGAGAGCAAGCTCGCCTCGGCCTGGTACCAGCTACCCGCCCCCGACGACGCCCACCCGCTGGTCGTCGTCACCGCGGCCGGAACCATCACGGGCAACAGCATTTTCAACGGCCGCACCGAAGGACAGACCGTCGAGCTGGAGTACGGACGGCCCGGACCCGACGGCGCCGCGGTACCGGCCGGACGAGTGGTGCCCTACGACCTGGGGCCCATCCCGTCCTGGCGCAATCTGCGGTTCGACCGCAGCGAGATCCCGGCCGACGCGACGTTCGTCCGGGTCATCGCCGAGGACAAGTCGCTGAGCCTCGGCGACTGGATCGCCGTCACCCCGCCCCGGGTGCCCGAGGTCAAGACCGTGCAGGAGTACATCGGTTCACAACAGCCCGTGTTGATGGACTGGGCTGTGGGCCTGGCCTTCCCGTGCCAGCAGCCGATGCTGCACGCCAACGGTGTCACCGAGGTGCCGAAGTTCCGGATCACCCCGGACTACAACGCCAAGATGAAGGACACCGACACCTGGGAGGACGGCATCAACGGCGGGCTGCTCGGTATCAGTGACCTGCTGCTGCGCCAGCACGTGATGGCCACCTACCTGAACAAGGACTGGGGTCGCGACTGGGGCTCGCTGCGCAAGTTCGACACCATCGTCGACGCGACCCCCGCCGAGGTCGAGCTCGGAACCGCAACGCATTCCGGGCTCTACAAGCCGGGCCGGATCCGCATCAAGCCCTAGGGTGTGTCGCGCGTCGAGTGGCCAGTTGTGACACCAAGCTAACGGACAGTTGTGTCATAACTGGCCACTCGCGCTATCCGAACCCTGCTCCGCGGCGGTGACCAGCTTGCGGGCCAACGTTCCCAACACCACACGCAGAACCACCCAGTAGGCCAATCCGACCACGCGCCGGCGGGTTTCGTAACAGCCCCGCCACGTCACCTGTGTCGCGCCGTCGGCCGCCTCGAAGGTCACCTGCGCCTGATAGTCACGGATCGGACCGTCGGCAAGCATCGTGTAGCCGTGCCTGCGGTCCGGTTCGTGGATGGTGGTCATCTCACGGGTCGGCTTCTTACGGGTGCCCACCGCCCGGATCGCGCCGACCCCGCCGTCGTCGGCCGGGCCTCGACTCTCCCAGGCCGAGTACGGAATCAGCGGTGAAGCCCACTCGGACCAGCGGGAGCCGTCGGACACGATGGCGAACAGGGTCCGCGGCGGCGCCTGGGTGCGGCGGCGGATGACGCATTCGTAGCGGTGCACGATTCGCGACTTTAACAGAACGTTGTTCTATTATCTGGGAATGCCGGAATTCGATCTGCCATTCGTGCGCGCGCGCAGCGCCGCCCAGCGTCAGGACCGGATGACCCAATTGGTCACCGCGACGCGAGAGTGCCTCCGGCACACCACGGCGGCCAGCCTGACATTGGGGGACGTAGCCGCTGAGGTCGGTCTGGCGAAGTCGGGCATCCTCCGGTACGTCGGCTCGCGCGAAGCGCTGCTGCTGCGGGTGATGTACGACGAACACCTGGACTGGATCCGCGCGCTGGCCGGCGAACTAGGTAAGACCCAACCGGCTGCGGCACTGGCCGCGACGCTCGCCGCCCGGCCGGTGTTGTGCGATCTCATCGCGGCCTCACCCGTACTCATCGGGCGACTCGGGCCCCGAGACATGGAGGTGCTCCGGGCCCAGGCGCGCGACGCCCAACACCGGCTCGGCGGAGCACTGCACCCTTCACTGCCGTTGTCCGACGAGCAGCTCGGATCGTTGACCGCAGCCATTCACGCGTTCACCGGGACAGCTTGGGCTTGGACTGCACCCGACTCGTCCACCCCTAACGCCATGGTGGGTGACTTCGGATCGACGCTGAGCCGACTGCTCACCATCTTCATCGCCGGCCTACAGGCGTGAGCACCTCCAGCCAACAAGGCGGCCCTGTGGACAACTTGTGGATGGATTCCGACTGCTGCTCCATCACCGCTGCTACAGGACCGGATTTTCGAATTACACGCTTGTGAGTAAGACTGTGCGTCGTTACTCTGCAGCAAATCTCTACCGCGTCAGAGCTGCCAGTGCCACCTCAGCGGCGTTGACGCCACACATACCGTGCGCACCGGGCCCGGGTGGCGTGGCCGCCGAGCACAGATACATGCCGGGAACACCAATTCGGTAGGGCTGCAGCGTAGTACGTGGACCGAACATCATCTGCCGGATGTCCTTGGCGCCCGTACAGATGTCCCCGCCGACGTAGTTGGCGTTGTATACCGACATCTGTGTCGTCGAGCGCACCGCCATCCCGACGATCCGATCGCGGAAACCGGGGGCGAACCGCTCGAACTGGCCGATGATCGCCTCGGTCGCATCGCCGGTATAGCCGTGTGGCACATGGGCATACGAATACACCGGGTTGATGTCACCGACGGAGCGACCCGGGTCGGCCAGATATTGCTGGCCGACGAGCACAAATGGCCGCTGCGGCATGCGACCCGACTGGATCTCCCGTTCGGTCGCGGCGATCTCGGCGAAGCCACCCCCGAGGTGCACGGTGCCGGCAGCACCGACTGCGGGATTCCGCCATGGCACCGGGCCCTGGACCGCGAAGTCCACCTTGAATGCACCAGGGCCGTACCGGAACCGCCCCAGGCCGCGGGAGACCCGCCTGGGTAGGCGGTCGCCGAGAATGTCGACGACGGCACTCGGTGCGAGATCGAACATCGTCACGTCAGCTGCCGGCAGCTGTGCTGCTGAAGTGACGCGCACACCGGTTTCCACCTTCACGCCCAGCTCGGCCAGCAACCCGGCGAGGGCATCGGTGATGGCCTGCGACCCGCCTTCGGCCACCGGCCAACCGTGCCGGTGGCCGGCAGTGATGATGCCGAGGCCGATGGCCGACGTCAGCGGATAGTGCAGGGGCCGGAAGGTATGGGCCGCAACGCCGCCGAACAGGGCCCGGGCCCGCTCACCACGGAAGAGCCGGGCAAATGCCGATGCGGGCAGCACCGTGGGCGCGCCGAACCGGGCCAACGCCAGGGGGTGTTTCGGCACCCGCAACAACGGCCCCATGATGTCCTCGGACAGCGTGTCGAAGTTCGCCGACGGCCCGCTGAACACCCGTCGCCAGCGGCCGCCGTCCGCACCCAGGGCCGCGGCGGTGTCCTCGACACTGCGGTACAGCAGGCCGGCATCGCCGTCGTCGAGCGGATGTGCGCAATCGATCTCTGGCCATTTCCAGTGCAGGCCATGGCGTTCCAGCCCCAGCCCGCTCAGGAAGGGCGAGCCGACGGCCATCGGATGAATCGCCGCGCAGTGGTCGTGAACGAGACCAGCGGGAAACCCGTCCGCAAGGCCATCGCTGGACGAGCGCACGCCGCCCCCGATCTGCTCGGCGGCCTCGAGCACGGTCACGTCCAGGCCGGCCGAGGCCAGCGTGACGGCGGCTGCCAGCCCGTTGGGACCGGCACCCACCACCACCGCAGTACTCACGCGCGATCCGCCTTCGCTACTCGCTGGACCCTCACGCGCGATCCGCCTTCGCTACTCGCTGGACCCTCACGCCCGATCCGCCTTCGCTACTCGCTCGACACTCACGCGCGATCCTGCCCGCCGCCACGTGACATTCAGCGGGATCGGCCCGTTGGGCAGCCAGGGCTGCTCGTTGACGAGGTCGGACACCTGCCAGGTGCCCCGCTCGATCACTCCGAGGGCCGCGTCGATCACCTTGTACTCCTGGGTCTTGCGATGGATCGGCTGTGACTCCACCCATGCCACCACGAACTCGCCCGGTTCGAACTGTGCCTCGGACTGGATCGCGGCGATGAGGTCTTCATTGTGCAGGTGCCCGTCACCGAAATTGAAACCGATGATGGTGTTGCACGACATCTCCCCTTCGCGAACGGTCCGGGTGTCGATGTCGGGAAGGGAGTTCAACAGCACCGAATACAGTCCGCGGCCCTGGCTGTGCAATGCCCGCCACGCCGTGACCTGCTGGGTGAACACCTCGGCCACCACCGGGTCCCAACCGAAGTCGATGTACTGGTCGACAGTGTTCGGCGCGGAACGGGTGACGCGGTTCAGCTTCTGCTCGGCGCCGGGGGTGAAGGTCCACACCGCCGAGGCCCAGTTGCCTGCGTACTGCCGCATGGCCGGCAGGAAGGACACCAGATCGGGCCGGAAGTTGCCCAGCACCGGAAAGAAGCACAGTCCGATCAACAGCAACAACGTCAGCCATGGCGACGACATGTCCCAGACGGCGTAGCCGTCCCCGTTCGGGAAGCCCAGGAACAGGAACACCGTGGCGTAGGCGAACAGCACGTTCCATTCCACGGGAACCGCCAGGGGGAACGTCGAGATGATGAACAGGTGGAAGCACACCATGACAGCCGCCGCACCGAACGTCAGCCACGGCCACGGTGAGAACAGAAGCGTCAGCGGTGCAACGATTTCCACGAAGCTCCCCGGGCCGTGGGCCATGAAAGTCGCCAGGTGCGACGGGCGCAGGTCGTGCGGGTAGTCGCGGTAGTGCGCGCGCTTGAGCCACTTGGACGGGATGGTCGGACTGTTGCTCACCATCGGCGGGATGACGTTGGTGAAGTGCAGCCCGAATTTCGAGACACCCGCCCAGATCCACACGGTGCCGATCAAGAGCTTGCCGGCGATGATCATGTCGACGAAGGGCAAGGTGGCGAAGAACAACAACGCCGGCAGGTACTGCTCACCGCGGGCGGCCAGGAAAATCGTCTTGTCCCGCAGCCCGATCACGACCAGCAGCACCATCGGGAGGATCAGCAGCGCGGGGCTGACCAGGCCCGAGATGTTATCCGGAAGCGCTGCGCTCAGCGAGGCGCTGTGCACGCCGGGCGCCACGAGCGCCACCCCGATCGTGGCGATCAGCGCGAGGTACACCCCGACATCGAACCGGGTGCGGCGGTCGCCGTCGGTGAACGGCACCGCCTTCCACGGCCGCAGCCGAATCGTGTTGAGCTTGGCCCAGAATCGGTAACCGCCCGTCATCGGCTTGGTCTTGCCGGCCAGCGGGCCCCAGGACCCGGCCAGCCCGAGGAGCTCGAGCAGGATGGTCCACAGGATCAGCTTCTGGTACACGATCGGCTGATCCCACCACTGGGCCACGTGCCAGAATGCGGGCAGATGCGACGTGGCCGTCGCGATGGCCACACCGCCGAGGGCATAGAAGAACACGAGCTTGACGATGTAGAGCACGTGGATCATGCGGGGAGCGCCCAAGCCGTGGTCCACCCACTTGAGGCTCATGATCCGGAGGCGCTCCTGCAGTGGCAGGCGCAGAAACTCGTCGAGGTCGACCTCAGGCAGAGTGGGTCTGACGAATCCCATGATGAGCTCCTTTGTCGATGTCAGGCCAAGGACCGCGCAACCGCGGCGGCGAGTGTTCTGCGTAGCGCCGGCTTGTCGATCTTGCCAACAGGATTCTTGGGCAGCTGGTCGAGGATGGTGATATCCACGGGCAGTTTGTATTTCGACAATGACGCGCTCAGGTGTGCGCGGATCTGGCCGACTTCCAGCTCAGCGCCCGGGTGCAGCGAGACGAACAGCACGGGCTCCTCGCCGTAGATCGGATTCGCGCGACCCACGGCCGCGGCCTCGGCGATCTCGGGCAGCTGGTGGGCCACCGTCTCGATCTCCTTGGGGTAGATGTTCTCCCCGCCGCGGATGATCATGTCCTTGGCCCGGTCCACCAGCGTCAGGTAGCCGTCCTCGTCGAATCTGCCCACATCGCCGGTCCGTAGCCAGCCGTCGACCAGTGTCTCGGCCGTCTCCTTCGGGCGGTTGAGGTAACCCCGCATGACGTTGGGGCCCTTGATGATCACCTCGCCGATCTCGCCCTGTCGAACCGGTGTCCCGGCACTGTCGATGATCCGGATCTCCTGGCCGGGCAGCGGGAGGCCCACCGTCCCCGGTTTACGCCGCCCGTGCAGGGGATTGCCCGTGCTCGCGCAGGATCCCTCGGACAGGCCGTAACCCTCGATGAGACCGATGCCGTAGCGGCGCTCGAATCGTTCGAGCAGTTCGACGCTGGCCGGCGCCGCTCCGCAGACAGCGAACCGGACCGAGCTGGTATCGGGCTTCACCTGCGCGGGCAACCCGGACAGCATCGTGTAGATCGTGGGTACTGCGGAAAAGTATGTGGCGCGCGTGCTTTCGACACGATCGAAGAACGTGGCCGGGTCGAAACGGCCGGCAATGGTGGTCCGGCCGCCGGCGATCAGCGGGGACAGGGTGCTGACCACGATGCCGTTGACGTGGAACAGCGGCAGGATCAGCAGGCTGTGGTCTGCCGGAGTGAGTTCGAACCCCTGGATCACCATGTCGCACATGGCATTGACGTTGTCGTGGTCGAGCATGACGCCCTTGGGCCTGCCGGTCGTGCCACTGGTGTAGATCAGCAGGGCCAGCGCGGCTCCGCCCACCTCGGCGGGCGCGACGGGTTCCGGTGATCCGCCCGCCAGATCGTCGAGTGTCAGTACCCGCACCTCCGCCGCGGAACCGTCGTCGGTGATCAGCACCGATGACCCGGCGTCGGCCACCTGGTAGGCGGCCTCGGCAGGCAGCAGCGTCGGACTGATCGGGGTGACAACGGCGCCCAGGCGCCAGGCCGCGAACAGCACGACGACGAACTCGACGCGGTTGGGCAACTTCACTGCGACGACGTCGCCGAGACCGACGCCGGCAGAGCGCAGGGCGTCGGCAGCCCGAGTGACCGCGTCGAGGAAGCCGGCATTGTCGTAGTCGCGGACGTCGTCGGCCACGGCGGGGGCGTGCGGGGCCGCCGCGGATCTGCGGTCTGGCAGGGAGGCGAGAAACATGTCACGAAGGTAGAAATTTGTGGCCGTCGCCACACCATCGCGCGACGATGAAGTCGGCCGGGCGGTTTGTCGCCGGAAGACAAAAATGGCATCTATGGTCAGCAGATGGACCCTGCGGTCGCTTCTGCTTCCACCGTTGTGATGGACCGGCTGATAGCCCGGCAAGGCGCAGTGAGCCAATCCGTGCAAAAGGCCCTAGCCAGCCATATCACCCAGCTCCGTGGCGACCGGGAGTTACTGCAACTGCTCGGGGCCAGCGTCGCGGGCAACGTCGAGACCATCTTCAATGCGCTACGCCACGACATATCGCTGGACAACATCGAGCCGCCCACCGCGGCCCTCGAGTACGCCCGGCGGGTGGCGCAGCGCGGCGTCCCCATGGACGCCCTGGTGCGGGCGTACCGGCTGGGACACTCTCTGGTGATCGACGCCGCGTCCGACGAGGTCAACGCCGCCGTACCGGACGCGCGAACCGGGTTGGCGGTGTTCGAACGGATCACGTCTGTGTCGTTCCGCTACATCGACTGGATCAGTCAGCAGGTCGTGGTGGTGTACGAGGAAGAACGTGACCGGTGGCTGGCCAACCAGAACAGTGCCAGGGCATTGCGGGTGCGCGAGATTCTGGAAGCTCCGTCAGGCTCGATCCTCGATCCGGAAGCTCTCACGACGGCGCTGCGTTACCCGATTCAACGCAGGCACCTGGCGGCAGTACTGTGGTGGCCCGCCGAAGCCGAGCACGAGGACGGCCTGGGCCAGCTGGAATCCGTGCTGCGAGACATGGCCGAAAGCGTTGAAACACAAGGTAGTCCGCTGTTCGTCGCGGCCGATCGCAACACCGGATGGGGTTGGATCCCCCTTTCGGCGGCGACGGCCGCCACCGCAATCGACACCATCCGAACCGGCCTCGCCGAGCGCGGGGCCACGGTCGCGGTCGCGCTCGGCACTCCGCTGTACGGCGTCGACGGCTTCCGCAGATCGCACCGCCAGGCCGTGAAGGCCCGTGGCGTCGCGCTGGCGGCAGGCACCGCCGGGGTCACCGCCGCCGATGATCCCGGCCTGGCAGCAGCAGCCTTGATCGGTGAAAATATCGACGATGCACGGGAATTCGTAGCCCAGACATTGGGTGCGCTGGCGTCGGATACCGCCAACGACGCGCGGCTACGCGAAACCCTGCGCGTGTACCTGCACGACGGCGCCAGCTACAAGTCGGCAGGCGAAAAGCTCAACCTGCATTTCAACTCGGTCAAGTACCGTGTCGGCCGCGCAGTGGAACGCCGCGGCAGGCCAGTGGGCGACGACCGGCTCGACGTCGAACTGGCGCTACTGCTGTGTCACCGGTACGGCACCGCGGTACTGTCGGCGCCCTGACCTAGAGCGGCAGCAGGCCGTGCTTGCGCTGCACCTTGGGGCCGTTCTGCTTGTCGCGCAACAGCTTCAGGGACTTGCGCAGCAGCAGCCTGGTCTCGTGCGGCTGGATCACGCCGTCAATGTAGCCGCGCTCGGCAGCGATCCACGGCGTGGCCATGTTGAGGTTGTAGCCCTCGATGAAGTCGGCGCGAATCTTCTGCACCTCAGGCGCATTCGGATCCGGGAAGCGCTTCACCAACAGCTGCGCCGCACCCTCAGCACCGATGACCGCGATGCGTGCGGTCGGCCAGGCGAAGTTCAGGTCTGCCGAGAGCTGCTTGGAGCCCATCACCGCGTACCCGCCGCCGTAGGCCTTGCGGATGATGACGGTCACCTTCGGCACATCGGCCTCGACGATGGCGTTGAAGAACCGGCCACCGCGCTTGATGATGCCGCCCTTCTCCTCGGCCACACCCGGCATGGCGCCCGGGGTGTCGACCACGAAAACCAAAGGCAGGTTGTAGGAGTCGCAGAAGCGGATGAAGCTGGCCGCCTTGTCGGACGCCTCGTTGTCGACCGCACCGGACATGTGCATCGGCTGGTTGGCGATGACACCGACAGGATGCCCGTCCACCCGCGCGAACGCGGTGATCATTGCCGGACCGCGCTGGTCGGCGATCTCGAACACGTCGCCGTCGTCGAAGATCCGCAGCAGGATCTCGTGCATGTCGTAGGCCATGTTGTCGGCGTCCGGCACGATCGAATCCAGTTCGAGATCGTGCGGGGTGATCTCCGGCTCCAGGCCCGGGTTGATGATCGGCGGGCTGTCGAAGTGGTTCGACGGCAGGAAGCTCAGGTAGTCACGCACGTACTGGTAGGCCGCGGCCTCCGACTCGACCACCTTGTGGATGTTGCCGCGCTGCGCCTGGACATCGGCACCGCCGAGCTCATCGAAGCTCACGTCCTCGCCCGTGACGTCCTTGATCACGTCGGGGCCGGTGATGAACATGTAGCCCTGGTCGCGCACCGCCACCAGCAGATCGGTCTGGATCGGCGAATAGACCGCGCCGCCGGCACATTTACCGAAGATCAGCGAGATCTCGGGAACCAGGCCGCGCAGCATCTCATGGCGACGGCCGAGTTCGGCGTACCAGGCCAGCGACGTGACCGCGTCCTGGATGCGAGCACCGGCGGAATCGTTGATGCCGATGATCGGGCAGCCGACCATGGCCACCCACTCCATCAGCCGGGCCACCTTGCGGCCGAACATCTCACCGACCGAACCCTGGAACACCGTCTGGTCGTGGCTGAACACACCGACCGGTCGTCCGTTGATGGTGCCGTGCCCGGTCACCACGCCGTCGCCGAACAATGCGTTCGGATCACCCGGAGTCTTGGCCAGCGCACCGATCTCCAGGAAGCTGCCCGGGTCGAGCAGAGCATGGATCCTGGCGCGGGCCGACGGGATGCCCTTCTTGTCCCGTCGGGCCTTGGCCTTCTCATCGCCCGGATCGGCAGCGATCTCCAGCTTCTCGCGGAGCTCCGCCAGCAGCTCAGCGGTGGTCTTGTTCGTCACTACTTGCTCTCGCTCTCCGCTTCGATACGGTTGATCGCCTCGCTCATGTGAGCACCGACCTTGGCAATGTACGGCTCATCGATCGCCTGGATGTGCTCGCCCCCGATGTGCACGACCTCGAGGTCCGAGGCGTAGTCACCCCAGCCGCCGTCGGGCTGACGGGTGGCATATGCGGGCTCGAAGACGATGGCGTCATCGTGGTAGCGATCAGCCATGTACAGGGTGACGTGGCCGTCGTAGGGCTGGATCTCTATGGTGTCCAGTGCCCGGTTGTCCAGGTAGGACGTGCGCTGATGCTCGATGATCCCGCCGGGGATCTGCACGCCGCTCTGCGCCACGACCTCCAGGACGAACTTCACCTGACCCTCGTCGTCGAGCTTCTCCAGCTCCTCGTAGGGGATCTCGGGAACCTCGACGTTGAACGTGCGTTCCGCGAACCGCGCGTAGCGATCCCACCGGGCCCGCATGCCGGCCTGGCTCTGGTCGATCGGCTCACCCGGGCGCACGCAGTCGATCAGCCCGACGAACCGGACATCGGCACCGGCCTGCTTGAGGCCGATCGCGCAGGCGTAGGCCAGCGCCCCGCCCAGTGACCAGCCGGCCAGGACGAACGGGCCCTTGTGCATTTCCAGCAGCTTCGGCACGTACTCGGCGGCGCGCTCCTCGATCGAGCCCTCGACCCGCTCGATGCCGTACACCGGGGTGTCGGCCGGCAGCCGCTTCATCAACGGCTCGTAGACCACCGTCGACCCGCCGGCCGGGTGGAACACGAACAGTGGCACGTGCGAGCTGCCTTCTTTCGGCGCTCGCAGCGTACGGACGAATCCGTCCACCACACCCTCTTCGAGCTGATCGCGCACGATCGTGGACAGCTCTTCGATGGTCTTGGCCGAACGGACCTGCTCGACCGTCACGGTGCCCTCGGCACGCTCGGAGAGCCGCTCGGACAGCTTGGTCGCGGTCTCGACATCGACGAAGGGCAGCTCGTTGAAGATGCCGCCCGGAGACTTGCCGGTGACGATGGCCCAGGTGGCGAAGGTGACCCGTTCTGCGGCGTCACGCGGGGGCACGTCGGCGCCGAGCGCCTCGGTGACCGCCTCCTGGGTGAGCACCTTGGCCGCGGCCGCCGCAGCGGTGGCCTTGCTGGGACCGGACGGATCCGACGGCGGCGGCGGGACGGCCGGACCGCTCGGATCGGTCGGCGGCGGCGGGATCTCCAGGCCTTCGGTGGCTGCGGCCTCGGCAGCCGGATCCGGCCCGGTCTCCTCGGCGGCCTTGTCCGCCAACGGATGCCCGCTCTCGGCCAGTTTGGCCTCAAGCTCGGCGACCGTGGACGCACCGCCCAGCAGTTCGGACTGCTCGGCGGCGATCTCCTCGGCCGACTTGCCCTTCTGGGACTCGGCGATCTGATCGACCTCGTCGCGGTGCTCGATCGCGTACTTGATCAATTCCTCGACGTTGTAGAGGTTGGCGTCACGGACCGCGGTCAGCTGGATCGGCGGCAGGTCGAAGTCGTACTCGACGCGGTTCTTGATCCGCACCGCCATCAGGGAATCCAGGCCCAGCTCGATCAGCGGCACCTCCCACGGCAGGTCCTCGGGCTCGTAGCCCATGGCCGCACCGACGATGGTGCCGAGCCGCTGCGCCACGGTCTCACCGGAATCCGGCGACCACTTCTCGAACCCGGCGCCCATGCCTGCGCCCTTGGTGAGGTTGTCGGAAAGGATCTCCGCATCGTCCTCGGCCTCGGGTTCAGCCTGGACCGGCGCAGCCGAAACCTGTTCGGCGACAACACCGGCGCCTACCGCGGTCGGCAGTGTGGTGGCCGCACCGCCGCGGGTCACGATCGCGTCGTAGACCAGGGTGAAGGACTCATCGATACGGGCATGCACCTGCACCGACGCGCCACCCGGGTGCCGAGTCAGCGTGGTGACCAGGCGCGCCCCCTCGGCGGGTACCGCACGCTGCTCGGAGGCGGTCAGCCGGGCATCCGGAAGAACCTGGGCGGCAGCGGCTTTCACCAGGGCAGCCAGATCCGCGGTGCCCTTCGACACGAACTCCCACACGTGCTTGCCGTCGGGCGTCGCGACATGGTTACCCGGCATCACAGCGGAGCTGTCACCGGTGAAGTGCGCTTCCAGCCAGTGCGGCTTGCGCTTGAACTTGGTCGGCGGGATGTTGGCGAAGTCCAGCGCACCGGCCAGTCCGGTGGACTTGCGCGGGAACAGGGTGCGCAGGTCCAGGTCATGGCCATGGACGAACAGGTGCGCCATGGCCGTGACCATCGAGGTGACCTCGTCCTGCTTGCGGGCCAGGGTCGCGATCAGCTGCGCGTCGTGCAGCCCGGCCGAGGCGGTCGTCAAACCAACCTGCATGAGCGCCACCGGGTTCGGTGCCAGCTCCAGGAACGTGGTGTGGCCGTTGTCCACCGCGTTGCGGATGCCGTGGGTGAAGTAGACGCTGTGCCGCAGCCCCTTCTTCCAGTACTCCACATCGTGGATCGGCTCGGAACCGGCCCGGATGAACTTACCCTCGTGCACGGTCGAGAAGTACGCCGTCTGCAGCGGCAGGGCCTCGATGCCCTGAATCTCGGCGGACAGTTCGCCGAGCAGCGGGTCCATCTGCTGAGTGTGGCTGGCGCCCTTGGTCTGCAGCTTGCGGGCGAACTTGCCCTCGGCTTCGGCCCGCGCGATGATCGCGTCGATCTGCTCCGGCGGGCCGCCGATGACGGTCTGGGTCGGAGCGGCGTAGACGCACACCTCCAGACCGGGGTAGTCGGCGAAGACCGTCTTGATCTCGTCGGCCGAATACTCGACCAGCGCCATGAGGCGGATGTACTCACCGAACAGCATCGCCTCGCCCTCGCCCATCAGGTGGGCGCGCGAACAGATGGTGCGGGTGGCATCGGCCAGGCTCAGACCGCCGGAGAAGTAGGCCGCCGCGGCCTCGCCGAGCGACTGCCCAACGACCGCACCGGGCTTCGCGCCGTGGGCCTTGAGGAACTCACCGAGCGCGACCTGGATGGCGAAGATCACCGTCTGGACCACTTCGATGGGGTATTCGCAGGTCTCGTTGGTGTAGTCGATCGCGTCGTCGAGGATCAGCTCGACGACGGAGTACCCGCGCTCATCCTGGATGTGCGCGTCGACCTTGTTGATCCACTCGGCGAAGACGGGCTCACGCAGGTACAGCTCTTTGCCCATCTTGCGGTGCTGGGCACCGAAACCGGCGAGCACCCACACCGGGCCGTTGGTGACCGGGCCGTCGGCCGAGATCACACTCGGATGCTGCTTGCCCTCGGCGACGGCCCGCAGACCCTTGATGGCTTCGTCGTGGTCGTGGGCCAGCACGATGGCACGCGAGCGACCGTGGTTGCGGCGCGACAGCGAACGCCCGATGGACTCCAGCGACGACGCCCGGCCCTCCTCGCTGTCGATCCAGTCCGCCAGTTCAGCGGCTGCGATCTTCTTACGCGAGGTCAGAAATGCCGAGACCGCCAGCGGGACAACCTTCTTGACCGGCTCTGCGGCATCAGCGGCCTCCAGCTGCGCGCGTGCCTCCTCGATCAGGCGCTTGGCCTCATCGGTCAGACCGGGCAGTTCGTGGTTCGTCTCGTCGTAGGCCGGGTACTCGCCATCGCCGGCACCCGATTCATCGTCGTCGTGGATGAATTCGCCGTACTCATCCATCCGGACGCCGCCGACGTAGACCGCGTTGGCCTCATCGGAAGCCGACTTGCCTTCCACCGCTTCGGGTTCCGGCTGCGGCTCGACCAGATCCGACGGCAAGACCTCACGCAGCACCAGGTGCGCGTTGGCACCGCCGAAGCCGAAGCCGGACACACCGGCGATGGCATGTCCGCTGTAGCGCGGCCAGTCGGAGACGGTGTCGTTGACCTTGAGGTGCTCTTTGTCGAAGTCGATGTACGGGTTGGGCCCGGCGTAGTTGATCGACGGCGGCAGCTTGTCGTTGGCCAGCGACAACGTCATCTTGGCCAGGCTGGCCGCGCCGGCTGCCGATTCCAGGTGTCCCACATTGGATTTCACCGCACCCAGCAGGGCGGGCTTGTCCGCGTCGCGGCCTCGGCCGACCACGCGGCCGAGGGCGTCGGCCTCGATCGGGTCACCGAGGATGGTGCCGGTGCCGTGCGCCTCGATGTAGTCGACGGACCGCGGGTTGATCCCGGCATCCTTGTAGGCGCGCCGCAGCACCTCTTCCTGCGCGTCAGGATTGGGAGCGAGCAGACCGTTGGACCGGCCGTCGTGGTTGACCGCGCTGCCGGCGATCACCGCGAGAATCTGGTCGCCGTCGCGGCGGGCGTCGGAGACCCGCTTGAGCACCAGCATGCCGCCGCCCTCAGAACGGGCGTAGCCGTCGGCGTCAGACGAGAACGACTTGATCCGGCCGTCGGAGGCCAGCACACCGCCGACCTCGTCGAAGCCGATGGTCACCAGTGGAGTGATGAGCGCGTTGACGCCGCCGACGATGGCCACGTCGGCCTCACCCGAGCGCAGTGCCTGCACACCCTGGTGCGCGGCGACCAGCGAGCTGGAGCACGCGGTGTCCACGGACACCGAGGGGCCGCGGAAGTCATAGAAGTAGGACACGCGGTTGGCGATGATGGCCGTCTGATTGCCGGTGATGGCGTAGGGGTGCGTGACCGTCGGATCGGCCAGCGACAGGTAGGAGTAGTCGTTGTTGGAGCTGCCGATGTACACCGCGACGCTGCCGCCGCGCAGGCTCGATGCCGGAATGCGGGCGTGCTCCAACGCTTCCCACGTCAGCTCCAGCGCCATGCGCTGCTGCGGGTCGATGTTGTCGGCTTCCATCTTCGACAGCGCGAAGAACTCGGAGTCGAAACCCTTGATGTCGGAGAGGTAGCCGCCGCGGGTGCGGGCCTTTGCGACCCGCTCGGCGATCCGAGGCTCGGAGAGGAACTCCTCCCACCGGCCCTCGGGCAGATCGGTGATGCAGTCCTTCCCCGCGAGCAGGGCGTCCCACATCTCGTCGGGGGTGTTCAGGTCGCCCGGGAAGCGGGTTGCGACGCCGACGATTGCTATGTCCTCCACGTCGCGATCGCGGGTCCAGTCCTCGTCGTCGGTGCTCTCCGGCTCGGGCTCACCCTCGATGATCACGGTGGCCAGCGACTCGATGGTCGGGTGGCGGAACAGCACCGTGGCGGTCAGCGTGACACCGGTGAGGTCCTCGATGTCGCTGGCCATCGCCACCGCATCGCGCGAGGACAGCCCCAGCTCGATCAACGGCGTGGACTCGTCGATCGCGTCGGCCGACTGCCCCGTGGCGTTCGCGACGGCCTTGCGCAGCCACTCGCGCATCTCCGCGACGGTCAGATCCGGACGTGACGCCGGTGCCGCGGCGGGCTCGGTGCCGTCTGGAAGATTCGAATTGCTTTGTGTTTCATCCATGTTCAGGTCACCTTTGTCTCAACCGGCCGGCAGTCGGCGGTGTGGGTCAGCTCAGCTCAGTCGGTCTCGTCGGGGAAAGCGTTGGGGATCTTCCCCGCCCGCAGCGTCCCGTCCAGATACGCCGAGCGGCAGGCCCGGCGGCCGATCTTGCCGCTGGAGGTACGCGGGATGGCGCCGGCCGCGGTCAACAGGACATCGCGCACGGTGACACCGTGCCGCACGGCGATCGCCGCGCGGATGTCGTCGGTGATGGGGCCGACTTCGAGCTTGTGGGCACCGGGAGCGCGCTCGGCGACGATCACCAGCTGCTCGGAGCTGTCGTCGGGATCGCGGTGCAGGCCCGAGTGCGCGTTCTCGAACACCTCGTCGGGCAACTGGTTGGCCGGCACCGAGAAGGCTGCGACGTAACCGGTACGGACAGCCTTGCTGGCTTCCTGCGCCGAGTACTCCAGGTCCTGCGGGTAGTGGTTGCGGCCGTCGATGATGACGAGGTCCTTGACGCGGCCGGTGATGTAGAGGTCGCCGTCGTAGAAGGCGCCGTAGTCGCCGGTGCGCACCCAGGTGGCGTCATCTTCGGCGCCCTCGGCGTGCGACGGGTTGGTCCGCGACTTGAGGATGTTCTGGAAGGTCTCGACGGTGGCTTCCGGCTTGCCCCAGTAACCCGTGCCCATGTTCTGGCCGCTGATCCAGATCTCGCCGACCTGTCCGTCGGGCAGCTCGGTGGCGCTCTCGGCGTCGACGATGACAGCCCACTCGGCCACACCGACCTTGCCGGCCGAGGCCTGGGCGACCGCCTTGGGCGAATCCTCTGCCACCTCGACGATGCGGCCGCTGTTGAGCTCGTCGCGGTCGACGGTGATGATCTTGGGTTCCTCGGCGCTCGGGGTCGTCGAGACGAACAGCGTGGCCTCGGCCAGGCCGTAGGACGGCTTGATCGCCTTGGCCGGGAAGCCGAACGGTCCGAATGCCTCGTTGAATCGGCGCACGGTGGCCGCCGAGATCGGCTCACTGCCGTTCAGCACGGCCTTGACGTTGGACATGTCCAGCGGCGCCGAGCCTTCCTTGGGCACCCCGCGCGCGGCAGCGTGGTCGAATGCGAAGTTCGGGGCCACCGAGATGGTGCCGCCGGTGTCGCCTTCCTTGCGGGCCAGCTCGCGGATCCAGCGCTCCGGCCGGCGCACGAAAGCGGCCGGGGTCATGAAGGTGAAGTAGTGGCCGATCATCGGCGCCAGCAGCGCGGTGATCAGACCCATGTCGTGGAAGAACGGCAGCCAGGACAGGCCGCGGTCGCCCTCTTCGCCTTCCAGCGCCTCGATCACCTGGACCACGTTGGTGGCCAGGTTCAGGTGGGTGATCTGCACACCGGTCGGGATCCGGGTCGAGCCGGACGTGTACTGCAGGTAGGCGATGGTGGTCTCGTCGACGTCCTCGAAGTGGATCCAGGTGGCGGCGACGTCGTCAGGAACCGCGTCGACGGCGATCACGCGGGGGCGCTGATTGGCGGGCCGGCTGCGGAAGAACTTGCGGACCCCCTCGGCGGCCTCGGTGGTGGTCAGGATCGCCGACGGGTGGCAGTTGTCCAACACCGCGTGCAGGCGGCCGACGTGGCCGGGCTCGGACGGGTCGAACAGTGGCACTGCGATGCGGCCGGCGTAGAGCGCGCCGAAGAAGGCGACGAGGTAGTCGAGGTTCTGCGGGCACAGGATCGCGACCCGGTCACCGGGCTGGGTGACCTGCTGGAGCCGGGCGGCCACCGCCTTGTTGCGGGCGCTGAACTGGGCCCAGGTCAGGTCACGGGCCACGCCGTCACGTTCGGTGGAGAAGTCCAGGAAGCGGTATGCCAGCTTGTCACCACGAACCCTGGCCCAGCGCTCGACGTGCTCGACGATGCTGGCGCCGTCAGGGAACTTGATCTGACCGTCCTTGATGAACGGATTGATGAACGGCATTTAACTCTCCTGTCAGAGCGGTACTCGTCGCGTTGGCGCACGTCACTGGCGGTGCGTCGCAGCCACTCGGCGGCCGGTCCGTACCCAAACCCGGACGATCGTACCGGGCGCGCCGATCCAGTCCCACAGATCAGCTGATGGCACTATCCAACCCGCTGTGCACGCGCGATGCTCTTATTTTTCTCTTAATGTTAAGGGACCGTGACGGTCCCGACCAAATCCGGCACGCGCGTCAACCGTGCTTCGGATGAGGCGCGTTGTCCACCAGGTCCTTCGCCCAGCTCAGCGTCCACTGCGTGGCGGTCTGCCCGTTCTCCACCCAGAACTGCGGGGTGTTGTAGAGCGCGTGCACCGGGCCGGCCGCGCTACCGGTCAGCGTTTCCAGCGTCTTGGGGAGGTTGAAGATCGAGAACGCCTCTTCGGGCGCCGAGCAGATCAGATCGCCCTTGCCGCAGATCTGATTGGTCCGGTCGTTGAGCGCCCCGAAGCCGCCCTGCCGCGGGCCCGTCATGGTCAGGCCCATCTCGGAGAGCACCGGCACCTCGTGCAGTGTGATCTCGGCACCTTGCCCAGGCGGGTTGGGGCCGATGTCCTTCCCGACACCGAACTGGCGGCGGCCGTCGGCGATCAAGGTGACACCCAGCACCAGGTCTTCGTCCACCGGGCCACGGCCGTTGCCGATATCGCTGGCCAGGTCCCCGCCGATCACCGCGCCCTGCGAGAACCCCGCGATCACATAGCTGGTCAGCGGACAGCGGTCGTTCATGTCCGTCATCGCCTTGACCGCGGTGCGCTTCCCCTCGGCCCGGCTGTCGTTGTAGGACATCTGGTTGTCGGCGGAGAACGGGTTATGGAACTGCGCGGTGTAGGGAACCGTGTAGACCTCGAGCCGGTCCTTGCCGAACTGCTCGGCCATCGGCCGGCTCACGTTGGTCATCAGCGACAGCGGGAACTGGGTCGGGTTGAACGGATCGTCCTGTGGGGAGGACTCCCAGGTGCCCGGGATCGAGACCATCATCACGTCCGGGCAGTCGGCGGACTGGAAATCCGGGCGCGGCTTACGCGGCGTCGACGGGCCGGGCACCCCGGCCGGCGGCTGGGCCGTGGGCGGGGCGGACGGGCTCTCCGGCCGACGCAGATAGATCACCACGATCGACACCACCAGCACCACCACGAGTGCCATCGCCCCGGCGGCGATCAGTGCCAGGATGCGGTGCCGCTTCCTGCGGCCGGCATTTTTTGCCATGGGTTACTCGGGCTCCTCGCGTGCGGTGCGGTGATCTGCTTCTCAGCAGAGATGTTCGGTGGCGATGCGGATGTAGTCGGTGACGGCGGTGTCGATCTCGGTAGAGGTCGGGCCTTCCGCAGTGTGGGCAGCCTCGACATCGTTGCGCACCAACGGCAGGACGAATTCACGCACCGCCTGGTCGTTGAGCCTGGCGGCGTGGGCCTGGCACACATACGACCCGATGGACAGCGCGTGCAGCTCACTGGACGGCGTGATGCCGGAAGCCTTGAGCTCGTCGAGGTAGGTGTGCTGCTGCGACGTGATGGCCAGCTCACCGGGACGGCCCTGGTCGGGCTGCGCGGACGCCGCCTGCAGCTGCGCACCGTTGACCTGTGACGTCGGCAGAGCCAGCGGCGCCATGATGTCGCTGCTCGCGTCGCACGCCGTCAGCAACGACGCAGCCGACACCGCTGCCACCAGGGTGGCCGACCGTACCGTGTGCTGCACGCTTCCACCGTACCGGCTGGTGAAAAGTGCCCCGGCGCAGCTGATTCTGGTCACTACAGCGGGCCGCCCGGACGGCTACTTGATGGTCGCGACCAGCTCGCCCGACATCTGAGCCAGCTGCGGAGCCCAGCTACCCCAGTCGTGCTGGCCGCCGCTGGGCATGTCGAAATGCCCGTTGCTTCCGCCGACGGAGCGGTAGTGCTGGTAGAAGGACCGGTTACTGCCCGCCGCCTGATCGCACACCCCGATCATCGCGGCCGGATCGCTACACGTCAGCGTGGCCGGGCTGTACACCCACAGCCGGGTGTTGGCATCAGCCAGCAACTGCACGTGCACGTCCGGGTCGTGCCACTTCCAGCGACCCAGCTGTGGGGCACCCCACATGCCGTAGCTGTCCACACCGCCGAACTCGGCCAGACCGGCGGTGATCGCGCCGTTGAGGGTGGTGGCCGAGGGGGTCAGGAAGCCCGACAGTGAGCCGGCGAAGCGGAACCGGTCGGGATGGAACGCGGCCAGCGTCAGCGCGGCAGTCCCGCCCTGCGAGGCCCCGACGATGCCGTGCCCGCCCGGTGCCAGGCCCTTGTTGGCGGCCAGCCAGTCCGGAAGCTCGGCGGACAGGAAGGTCTCCCACTGCTTGCTGCCGTCCTGCTCCCAGTTGGTGTACAGGCTCCAGGCACCGCCGGCCGGAGCGGCCACCGAGATTCCGCGGCCGGCCAGCGTGCTCATCGCGTGACCGGCGTTGACCCAGTTGCTCACGTCAGGGGCGGCGTTGAACGCGTCGAGCAGGAACACCGCATGTGGGCCACCGCCCTGGAATGCCACGGGGATGTCGCGGCCCATGGCCGCCGACGGGACCATCAGATACTCGACACCGTCGGCTCGAGCGGGTGCGCCCGTCGTCGCGGACACGGCCCACAGGCCCGCACCGAGTACCGGTGCCAAGAGCGCCAGCAGCATCGCCCGCATCAGACTCAACGCACGTCTCATCATCAACCTCTCCACGCTGCCAGCCGATCATCGGAGTGCCCCCGCACACATAACCCGCGTTGTAGTGAACCACATCGGCCTCACAGGCGGGGCGGCAATGAACCGGCCCCGGAAACGGCTGACGGCGGCGACCCCTTCGGGGATCGCCGCCGTCTTCCGTTGTCTTACCTGGTGTTACCCGCGTCCGCTCAGGCGGTCGGGGTCGCGCCCAGGACCCGCTGCAGGTCAGGCTTCATGGCCTGCAGCTGCTGGCCCCAGTAGGCCCAGGCGTGGGTACCGCTCTGCGGGAAGTTGAACACGCCGTTCTTGCCACCGGCCGCGATGTACTTCTCCTGGAACGTGGAGTTGGTCCGGCAGACGAAGCCCTCGAGGAACTTGGCCGGGATGTCGGTGCCACCGAGCTCGCCCGGCTTGCCGTTACCGCAGTAGACCCAGATCCGGGTGCCGTTGTTCGCCAGCGTGGCGACGTTCTCGGTCGGGTCGTTGGCCTTCCAGGCGTTGCCCGGGTCACCGGTCTTGCCCCACATGTCGTCGGCCTTGTAGCCACCGGCGTCACCCATCGAGACACCGATCAGCATCGGCCACCAGCCCTCGGACGGGTTCAACGTGCCCGACAGCGAGGCCGCGTAGATGAACTGATCCGGGTGACGGGCCGCCAGCATCAGCGCAGACGAACCGGCCATCGACAGACCGACCACAGCGCTACCGGTCGGCTTGACGTCGCGGTTGGCTGCCAGCCACTGCGGCAGCTCCTGGGTCAGGAAGGTCTCCCACTTGTAGGTCTTGCAGCCGCCGTCCTTGCTGCCACACGCCGGCTTGTACCAGTCGGTGTAGAAGCTGGACTGGCCACCGACGGGCATGACAACCGAGATGCCCGAGTTCAGGAACCACTCGAAGGTCGGGAGTTCGATGTCCCAACCGTTGTTGTCCTCGCGGGCGCGCATGCCGTCAAGCAGATACAGCGCGGGTGCACCCGCCCCACCGCTCTGGAACTCAACCCGGATATTGCGTCCCATCGCTGCCGACGGAACGTCGAGATACTCGACCGGCAGGCCAGGTCGAGACCAAGCTCCAGCGGTCGCCGAGCCGCCTACGACGCCAACCAGGCCGGGCAGTACGGCCGCAGCGGCGACCGCAACCGTCAGCCGGCGCGACAGACCTGCCGCTACGCCGCGCATCTTCCCAACGAACTTCATACCGCTCCCTATCTGATCTCATCTTCGTATTCCGCACATCGATTCCCACCGACGTAAGCGGCTCACGTGCCCGTGTAGTCAACCACACGAACGCGTGTTGCTTCTCTGCAGCAGTTGTCGTCCCTGATCGCCGCTGCGCCGTTGACGGTCGCGATCAGGCACGGTTCGAGAGCCTGCTGCCGCCGGCGGCGCGTGAGATGAACACCGGAGGTCAGCATGGGTTTCTTCGTACCGTCCAATCAAGATCTGTACACAGGCTCGTCTGCGTATCGACCCAGAGCCGCTCGGCGTTACCAAACACACAGAATCGCATGCGACGACTTCGCGAACACTCATGGACCGGTTGCGGGCATCCCGGTGTACGGCGGGTTCTTGGGCTCGGGCACCGGCAGGCCGCACCGCTTCAACTCGTAGAGCGGTACGCGGTCGATCCGGTACTTCGTGAACTCGTATGCATGCGCCAGGTTGGACAGGAACCGCCGCGGGCTCATCTCTCCGCGCACCGAGTTCAGCATCGACTCGGTGGCCTGGCAGTCGAGCGCGGCCTGCGCCTGCGAGATCCACTCCTCGTCGAGGTAGGCCGGGATGTACGGCCTGGTCTTGAGGAACGGTCCTTCGGCCACCGCCCAGTCCGGGAACAGGTTCTTGTCGTGGCCGATGCGGCCGTCGGTCAGCCGCTGGGTGTGCATCGCCAGCGGATTCGTCAGGCCGATCTGGTCGATCACCCGCACGTCGAGACCGACGTTCATACCCAACATGCCCATGTTGGTGAAGAACACGGTGTGCGGGGTGACCAACGTCCGACGGGCCTCCGGCGTGAGATCCGGTGGCGGCGGATACGCGGGTACGACGTCCCACTGGTCGTAATTGCCGGACGGCAACAGCAACGCTCCGTCGGGGGTGTTCTCGATCGCGGTCAGCACCGCCCGCATGCGCGGGTAGTCCAGATAGTCGGCAGCGGTGAGCGGGTGCGCATGACCGGTAGCCTGCGAGTAGAAGCGACGCTCGTCGACGATGCCGCTGTAGGTGACGCGCGTTCCGTCGGCGCCCAGGCCCGAGGAATTCGCGGCCCAGATGGACCAGCCCACCACCGACGCCCACAGCACACTGGTGGCCGCCGCCAGCAGGTAACCCGTCTCGCGGGTGAACCGGGTGCCGTCGGGCAGCACGACGGGAATGACCGAGACGGGCATCAGCAGGCAGAACAGCGGCGTCAACAGCACGCGGCCGTGCATGAAGTCACCACCCTGGCGCACCCAGTAGATGCCTTGCAGCAAGCCGCTGGCGAACATGAAAAGCACTACCGCAGCGGGACTTTGCACGGTGCGGGCCAGCCATCCGTAGCCGGGGGGCACCTGGTGGCGCACCCACCACGGCCGGGTTCTCGTGGTCAGCAGAACCGCGCCGAGCGCGGCCAGCAACAGCACCGGCACCCACAGCAGGTACGGGTGGTTGAAATTGGTGAGGTAGGTGAAGCCCTGGGACCACTTCGATCCCGAGGCGTCCTTGGCCACCGCGGTGCCCGGCACCAGCAGCCCGTAGTAACCCATGCGGAAGATCTGGTACGCGACCGGCAGCAGGCCGCCGGCGACCAAGATCAGCACGCGCCGCCGCCAGCCGCGCGCCGCGATGAGCATCATGACCAGCGCGCCACCGCCGATCAACGCCAACTCGGGGCGGATCAGTACGCTCAGTCCGGCCACTGCGGCCAGCGCTGCGTCGAAGTACTTGCTGGACACCGGATTCGGTCGCCGCAACGCCTGCGACCAGCAGACCAGCATCCACCACAGCAGGCCCAGATATGCCAGCACCAAACCGTTTTCGAGCCCCGAGGTGGCGAAGTCGCGAGCCGGCGGGACGGCGATGTAGACCAGCGCACCCGCGGGCAACAGCAGGGCCCGGCGGCCCTGCAGGCTCGGAGCGTACAACCGGCCGGTGCCCAGCATCGCCAGCACGACACCGAGCACGCTCAGCGTCAGCGCGAAGGCCAGGGCCACGTACTCCAACCGGACCGGCCCGCCGAGCCAGGCGCCCAACGTCACCAGGTAGGTCCACACCGTCGAGGTGTTGGCCTCGATCCGCTCGCCCGCGTTGAAGACGGGACCGTTGCCCGCCAACAGGTTTCGGACCGTCCGCAAGACGATCAGTCCGTCGTCGGCGATCCAGCGGCGCTGCCAGGCACCCCAGCCGAACAGACCGGCGACCACCACGACGCTCACCCACAGGCTGACCCGCACCGAGACGTCGTAGGGAAACACCGGCCACCGCGCCAACCGCGCACTCACACCACCGGCCAGGCGGCGCAGGGTGATCCGGTCAGCTGAAGTAGATGGCAGCACCGATGGTTCCGATCCACGCCAGGAAGAGAATCTGCAGCACTCGGTCTTTCAGCGCGATCTCCTCGGGCTCTCCGGCGATGCCACCGTCGATGTCGACCGCATAGCGCAGGATCGCGACCGTGAACGGAACCATCGTGATCGCGTACCACGAGGCGTCCTGGCCGTCGAGGCCCAGGGCATCGTTGGCAGTGTCACGGCCGAACGCCCACAGTCCGTAGCAGAGCACCATCGCGGTGGCCGACAGCGTCCAGACGAAGCGGAGGTAGGTACTGGTGTAGCTCTCCAGCGATTTGCGGATCTTGGCGCCGGTGCGCTCGGCCAGTTGCAGCTCGGCATACCGCTTGCCGGCCGCCATGAACAGCGAGCCGAAGGCCATCACCAGAAGGAACCACTGCGACAGCGGGATGTCGGCGGCCACACCACCGGCGATGGCGCGAATCAGGAAGCCCGAAGACACGATGCAGATGTCGAGCACCGCCTGGTGCTTGAGCCCGAAGCAGTAGGCGAGCTGGATCGCGATGTACACCGCCATCACCACGGCCAGATTCGGCGTCAGCAGCCACGAGATGCCCACCGAGGCCAGCGCGAGAACGACCGCGAGCGTGTAGGCCATCCACTCGGGGACCACGCCGGCGGCGATGGGCCGGAACCGCTTCGTGGGATGTGCGCGGTCGGCCTCGACGTCGCGGGCGTCGTTGATCAGGTAGATCGACGACGCGGCCAGGCAGAACACCACGAACGCGATCGCGACCTTGTAGGCGAGGTCGGCGTAGTCGTACTGGATGCCGCTGCCGACGGCGGCCAGCGGGGCGGCCAGCACGAGCAGGTTCTTGATCCATTGGCGCGGACGAACCGCCTTGATCAGCCCCGCGGCCAGATTCTTCGGCGGACCGAGCTCCGGCTGCACTTCCTCACTCATTTGGCCACGGTCTCCTTAGGCCCGACACCGGCAGTTTTTCCGACCACAGAACCCACCGTCGCCCCGACGACCACGCCGGTGAGCACATCGGTGGGATAGTGCACGCCCAGCACCAGACGCGACAGCGCCATGGGCACCACCAGCACGGCGCGCACCGGCAGGCCGGTGACCCGGGCCAGCAGCACCGCTGCCGCGGTGGTGGAGGTGGCATGTGCCGAGGGGAAACTCAGCCGGCTCGGCGTCCCGACGTTCACGGCGATGTCAGGATGGTGCGGGCGTTCCCGGCGTACCACCCGCTTGATCAGGACCGCGGCGGCGTGGGCGGCGAAGGCACCGAAGCCCACCGCCAGCCATGACCTGCGCTTGGCCGGCTGGGCCAGCGCGCCGACGGCCGCGACCCCGAGCCAGCCCAGGCTGTGCTCACCGAAATGGGACAGCGCACGCGCACCGCCCAGTACACCCGGCCGGGTGGCCAGGGCAGACTGCACGGCTACCAACACGGCGTCTTCGCCGCGCGGGGCATCGGTCATGTCAGTTTTTCTCCGCCGACTCTGTCAGCAACACCGTCTCCCACTTCTGGGTGCTGGTCAGCACCGGCAGCGCCTCACGATAGACCTTGCGAAGCCGGTCGAATTGACGGACCACACGCAACTGCTGACGCAGCGAGGCCCGCAGCAACGCGAACATCTTGGCCCGGTCCCGCTGCCGGTACACCACTCCACGCCCATCGGCGGTGGTGACGGTGACCCCGTCGGCCCGGCACAGGGAGAACCAGCGGGCATCCTGGGTCGCGACGTTGATCTGGGGCCGGACGTGGGTTTCCGGATCGTGCCGGCGCATTTGATGCACGACACCGCGGGCCAGGTTCACCAGGATCGCCGGCTTCGAGACCGGGATGCGGATCTTCTTGCGCTTGAGGTCCGATGGCGGCGGGAGTTCGGTGGCACCGGCCAGCACGACCGCGTCGGGGTAGTCCTGGCGCATCTTGCGGATGTCGGGCAGGGCCGATTCCAGGATGGAGAAGATGTGCTCCGGGCCCGCCAGGAAATCCTCCATGGCCCGGTTCTGGATGGCCACGGTCGAATACTCAAGGCACAGAAGGTGTTTGAAGGTGGCCTTGAGGTGGCTGGCCAGCAACCCGCGCGCATCACCGTCCCAGTGCAGCGCCGACACCACCAACCGGTTGCGCAGGTGGAAGTAGGCCTGCCAGTCGATGGCGTCGTCCTTGTCGCTCCAGGCCATGTGCCAGATCGCCGCGCCGGGCAGGGTGACCGTGCGGTAGCCGTGCTCGGCGGCCCGCAGACCGTACTCCACGTCGTCCCACTTGATGAACAACGGCAGCGGCTGCCCGAGCTCCTCGGCCACCTGCCGCGGGATCATGCACATCCACCAGCCGTTGAAGTCCACGTCGATCCGGCGGTGCAGCAGCTTGCTGCGGTCGGAGTCGGTGTCGTCGAGCGCGTACTTGGCGAAGTCGTGGTCGTACTCGGCGTTGGGGGCCGCCGACCACATGAAGTTCGTGCGGTCGACCATCTCGCCCATGATGTGCAGGTGCGACGGCTCCTGCAGGTTGAGCATCTGCCCGCCGACCAGGATGGGGTCCTTGGCGAACCGGTTCATGGCCAGGGCGCGCAGGATCGAATCGGGTTCGATGCGGATGTCGTCGTCCATGAACAGGATCTGTTCACAGTCGGTGTTCTTCAGCGCCTCGTACATCACCCGGCTGTAGCCGCCGGACCCGCCGAGGTTCGGCTGGTTGTGAATGGACAGACGAGAGCCCAAATTGGCCGCGGCCGCGGCGAATCCGGGATGGTCCTTGGCCTTGCTGGTGCCCTGGTCGGACACGATGACCGCACTGACCACCTCGTCGACCAACGGATCCGAGGTCAGCGCGGCGAGCGCGTTGACGCAGTCCGAGGGACGGTTGAACGTCGGGATGCCGACGGCGATGTTGGCCCGGCCCGGCGCGGGCGACGGGGCGTACCAGCCCGCGCTGTGCACGCGCACCGCGCTGTTGCTGGTGATGTCGAACCAGATCCAGCCGCCGTCCTCGAAGGGGGCGAGGTCGATCTCGAACTCGACCGTGGCGGGCTCGGAAGAGTCACCGCTGGAGACGGGGGCACCACCGACGGTGATGCGGGCGCCGGTGGCCTTGGACCGGTACACGTCGACGCGGGCGGTGCCGGTCAGCTCGACGCGCAGGACCACTGATTTCAGGGTGGACCAGCGCCGCCAGTAGCTGGCCGGGAACGCGTTGAAGTAGGTCGCGAACGAGATGCCCGATTCGGTGCCGATCTCCAGCGTCGTCCTGGTCGGTGCGTGGGCCCGACGGGCGTTGGTCGGATCTTCGACGAGATAGAGCTTGCGGACGTCCAGTGGCTCACCCGGTCGCGGCAGGATCACGCGGGCCAGCAGACTGACTGCCCTGGATTCTCCGGCGTCGAGTGCGCCGGAAGGGATGTCACTCATGCGTTGCTGCTTTCCTTGTCGGTCTGCTCAGTCACCAGCGGGGCACCGTCAGCCAGGTGCGGTGCCAGGGTGTTGTCGAACATGTTCAGCGCACTGGCGATCGCCATGTGCATGTCGAGGTACTGATAGGTGCCCAGCCGGCCACCGAAGAGCACCTTCGCCGATGCGGTTTCGGCCTTGGCGCGAGCCCGGTAAGCGGCCAGCAGGGCACGGTCGGCCTCGGTGTTGATCGGGTAGTACGGCTCGTCGTCTTCTTTGGCGAAGCGCGAGTACTCCCGCATGATCACCGTCTTGTCGGCCGGGTAGTCCCGCTCGGGATGGAAGTGGCGGAACTCGTGGATCCGGGTGTAATCCACGTCGGCGTCGTTGTAGTTCATGACGGGTGTGCCCTGGAAATCCCCGGTGGGAAGCACCTCGAGTTCGAAATCCAGTGTGCGCCAGCCCAGCCGGCCTTCCGAGTAGTCGAAGTAGCGGTCGAGCGGGCCGGTATAGACGACCGGCGCCTCCGGGGCTTCTCGTCGCAGATCATCGCGGACGTCGAACCAGTCGGTGTCCAGCCGGACCTCGATGCGGTCGTCGGCGGCCATGTTCTCCAGCCAGGCGGTGTACCCGTCGACCGGTAGACCCTCGTAGGTGTCGTTGAAGTAGCGGTTGTCGAACGTGTAGCGGACCGGCAGCCGGGTGATGTTGGCTGCCGGCAGCTCGCGCGGGTCGGTCTGCCACTGCTTGGCGGTGTAGGCCTTCACGAACGCCTCATACAGCGGGCGCCCGATCAACGAGATGGCCTTCTCCTCGAAGTTGGCCGCCTCGTGTCCGGCGATCTCGCTGGCCTGCTCCTTGATCAGGGCGCGGGCCTCGTCCGGGGTGAAGTAGCGGCCGAAGAACTGCGAGACCAGACCCAGGCCCATCGGGAACTGGTAGGCCTGGCCGGCGTGCATCGCGAAGACCCGGTGCTGATAGCCGGTGAAGTCGGTGAACTGCCGCACGTAGTCCCACACCCGCTGGTTGGACGTGTGGAACAGGTGGGCCCCGTACTTGTGGACCTCGATACCGGTCTGCGGCTCGGCTTCCGAGTAGGCGTTGCCGCCGATATGCGGGCGCCGTTCTATAACAAGGACACGCTTGCCCAGTTGCGTCGCCGCGCGCTCAGCGATCGTCAGACCGAAGAAGCCGGAACCGACGACGAATAGGTCGAAATGTCCGCTGGACTGGTCTGTAGCGACCCGGGGAGATAAGGACGTCATCGGCAGCCAGGGTATCCGACCGCGCCCCTGCGCCCCGAATTCGACAAAGGGCCCAGGTCGCAATTCGCTCACGATTCAATATCGTCACTCTAGACCCACGAGTCACAGCCTTAACATCGATCTCGTTGGCATTCACGGGCGTCACACCACCTGCTCCGGAATACCGATGAAGCAAGAGGAGAGCACCGCACGTGCGATCCGAAGTGCAGTCCTTAGCTGCAAACATATTGAGGAGACTTCCGTGCCGAACCGCCGTCGACGCAAGCTCTCGACAGCCATGAGCGCAGTCGCCGCAGTGGCAGTCGCAAGTCCAGTCGCCCTAGTTGCCATGTCGCAGCTGTCCCCCGCGCCCCAGGAACGTGAGTTCACCCAGGCCGCGCTGGTCACAGACCTGCCGGGTGAACTGATGTCCGCACTCTCGCAGGGTCTGTCGCAGTTCGGCATCAACCTGCCGCCGATGCCGAACAGCCTGCTCACCGGTTCGTCGCCGACGCCGACGCTCGGCTCGCCGACCCTGACTTCTCCGGGACTGGCGTCCCCGGGGCTGACCTCACCCGGTCTCACCGCACCCGGCCTGACCGACCCCGGGCTCACCTCGCCCGGACTCACGTCACCGGGTCTGACCTCGCCGGGGTTGACCTCGCCGGGCCTCACCTCGCCCGACGCCTCGCTGACCAGCCCCAACGGTCTGTCACCGAGCTTGACCTCGCCGACGGCCGGCCTGCCGGCCGCACCGGGCGGGCTGACCAACCCGGCCCTCACCCCGCCGACCACGGGGTCGCTGACCAATCCGGCGCTGACGCCTGCCGGTGCGGCACCCGGCGGGCTGACCACCACGCCTACCTCTCTGGGCGGGACGGGCCTGACCACGTCGCCGGTGGGCCTCGACCCGGCGCTGAGCGGTGGACTGCCGGCTCCCGGTGAAGTGCCGATCTCGGCGCCGATCGGCCTGGATCCCAGCGCCGGCACCTACCCGCTGCTGGGCGCCGACCCGTCGCTGGCCGCGATGCCCGCCACCAGCAGCGGAGGGGGCGGCCTGTTCGGCGACCTCACCAGCGCGGCCAATCAGCTCGGCGCCGGCCAGGCCATCGACCTGCTCAAGGGCATGGTGATGCCGGCAATCACCTCGGCGATGAAGCCGCCGGTGCCCGCGGCGCCGGCTCCGGTTCCCCCGCCGCCGGCCCCGTAAGTACACAAGCCCGGTTAGAAGAACGGCACCGCAGAAGCCAACGGGCTCTGCGGTGCCGTTGTGTGTGAAAGACGACGCGCGGGCCGTGTCGAATCATTCGTAACACCAGACTCATACGTAACATCAGTCCGTGCAGTCCCGCCGCTCCGCGCCGTCGATTCTCTTCACCGCACTTGCGGCGACGGTCGTGATCGTGCCCTGGGCGATCTCCGGATCAGATTCCAGCGAACAGCATCATGCTGAAAGCGCAGCACCGCTGCTGACACAGCAACCACTGGACAACCTCGCGGTCGGCGAGAGCATCCGTGAGATCCATCAGGACACCCCGTTCTCGATGGTCGCGCTCACCTCACCGGACCTGCGCGGCACCTCGGCGCGTGTCCGCGCCCGCAAGGACGACGGCAGCTGGGGGCCCTGGTATCAGGCCGAGAACCTCGACGGCGTCGGTGCCGACACCCCCGGCCCACGCGGCACCGAGCCGGTGTTCGTCGGCCGCACCACCGCCGTGCAGATCGCCGTCACCCGCGCTCCGCGGGCAGCCACACCACCCCCGCCCGGAAAGCCGGCGAAGTCCGGACCGGCGCTCGGTTACGTGCCGGCCAACGTCGAAGCACCCATCGGCCAGAACGTCACCGCCGTACTGATCAGCCCGCCCCAATCCCCTGTCGACGTCGGCCCCCTGCCGACCGCCGCCATCAACCCCGGCCAGCCGCCGACCATCATCAGCCGTGCCCAGTGGGGCGCCGATGAATCGATGCGATGCGGAAACACGGTGTACGACAAGGGAATCCGAGCCGGAATCGTGCACCACACGGCGGGCAGCAACGACTACGCGCCCGAAGATTCAGCCGGCATCATCCGGTCGATCTACGAGTACCACACCCGCGAGCTTGGCTGGTGCGACATCGCCTACAACGCGATGGTCGACAAGTACGGCCAGGTCTTCGAGGGCCGGGCCGGCGGCATGGACAAGCCGGTCGAAGGCTCCCACACCGGTGGCTTCAACATCGACACCTGGGGTGTGGCGATGCTGGGTGACTTCGACGTCGTGCCGCCCACCGAAATCCAGGTGCGCAACACCGGCCGACTGCTGGGCTGGCGACTCGGTCTGGACCGCGTCGACCCGCACGGCACCGTCGTGCTCACCTCCGCGGGCGGATCGTTCACCCACTTCCCCCGCGGAGCCACCCCGACCCTGCCCACGATCTTCACCCACCGCGACGTCGGCATCACCGATTGCCCCGGCGACGCCGCCTACGCCCAAATGGACCGGATCCGCGACATCGCGGCCCGGTTCAACCAACCGCCCGGCCCCGCCGACCTCGCCGACCAGATGCGCGGCGGCGCCATCTACAACCGCTGGCAGGCGGCGGGCGGGCCGAACGGAATGCTGGGCAACCCGACCTCGCCCGAGACCGCCGGTGAAGGAAACGCGCGCTACGCCACCTTCGAGCACGGCGCCGTGTACTGGTCGCCGGACAGCGGCGCCGAGCCCGTCACCGGTGCCATCTATGAGGCGTGGGGAACGCTCGGCTTCGAGCGCGGAGTACTCGGCCTGCCGACCAGTGCCGAAATCCCCGAACCCCAGTGGATCGTGCAGAACTTCCAGCACGGCACGCTCAACTTCGACCGCGAGAAGGGCACCGTCACCCGCGTCGTCGACGGTGTCCCCGTCGAGCTGGAACCGCCCTCACCCGATCAACAGCCGGTGCAGCTGGAGCGCTTCACCCCGATCACCTGACGGTCAGGACCACCAGCGTTCGAGAACCCGGGCCACCCCGTCCTCGGAGTTGGTCACGGTGACCTCGTCCGCGGCGTCCACCGCATCGGGGTGCGCATTGCCCATCGCCACCCCACGCTGCGCCCAGCGCAGCATCGGTATGTCGTTGGGCATGTCGCCGAAGGTGACGATGTCGGCCGAGGTGAGCCCCAGCGGAGCCGCCAGCTCCTCCACACCGGTGGCCTTGCTGATGCCCAGCGGCACCACCTCGATCAGGCCGTTGTTGGTCGAGTAGGTGATATCGCCCTGCAGACCAACGTGTTTGAGTAGTTCGGCGGCCATGTCCGCGCTGCGTGCACCGGCCTTTCGGATCAGCAGCTTGACCGCGGGGGCGCTGAGCAGATCTTCGACCGACACCTCGGTGTTGTCCGGATTGAGCCAGGCGTGCTCGTATCCCGGCGAGCTGACGAACTGCGGGGTGGCCGCGTCGTGCGCGGACGAGCCCACCCGCTCCACGGCCAGCCCCGCGCCCGGGATCACGCGCGTGGCGATCTCGGCGAGCTCACCGAGCACGTCGGCCGACAGGGTGTGGGCAGAGATGATCCGGTCGGTCGCCGGGTCGTAGATCACGGCGCCGTTGGCGCACACGGCCATCGGCGCCAGGCCGAGTCCGTCGACCACCGGCGCGATCCAGCGCGGCGGCCGCCCGGTGGCCAGGACGAACGTCGCACCGGCCTCGACCGCGGCCTGGACCGCCGCGCGGGTGCGCGGCGTGACCTTCTCGTCCTCGTCGAGCAACGTTCCGTCCACGTCGGTGGCGATCAGCCCCGGCGTCCGCTGGGCATCTGTCACTTTTTCCCCGTCGCTTCGTGCTCGGCGCGCTTGCGGGCGCGTTCGGCCAGTTCCGCCTCATCGAGAAGCTTGGCCTGCGCGGGTGTCGGCGCACTCCCACCCAGTCGGTTCGGCACCCAGTACGAGCCGGCAGGCGCGGGGTAATCCCGCTGTGCCTGATCGAGAAGCGACGACATCCGGGCCCGCAGGACGTCGTCGATCCGCGCCACCGACCCCTCGGCCACGATCGGCTCACCGACCGCGACGGTGACCGGAATTTTCTTGCGTCCCAAAGACTTCGGGTGATCCTTGGTCCAGATCCGCTGGGCGCCCCAGACGATCAGCGGAATGATCGGGACACCGGCCTCCAGCGCCATCCGCGCCGCTCCGGTCTTGAAATCCTTGAGCTCGAAGCTGCGGCTGATGGTCGCCTCCGGATACACGCCGACCAGCTCACCTCGGCGCAGCACATCCACCGCAGCCGCATAGGCGCCGGCCCCGGCACGGCGGTCCACCGGGATCGTCCCGGTGTGTTTGATCAGGTAGCCGACAGGCTTCACCTGCTCCATCTCGGCCTTGATCATGAACCGCATCCGACGCCCGCGCGCCGTGGCGGCCAGGGCAGCGGGCAGGAAATCGACATAACTGGTGTGGTTGATGGCGATGACGGCACCGCCCGCCGCAGGAAGATTCTCCAGCCCGCGGAAGGTGATCCGGGTTCCGGTGGCTCGCACCACGAGCCCGGCAGCGATCTCCAAACTTCGGAAAACCGGTTCCATACGCGCCTTACCCCGGAGCCCCAGTGGGTTCAGAAGGCCCGGTTGGTCCGGCCTGCGCCCTCTTGGCCGCCTTCGCGGCCGCCTCCTCGGCATCCATCCGATTGGCCTCGGCCAGTGTCGGCGCCGAGCCGCCCAGCCGGTGCGGCACCCAGAACTCACCGGGCGGGTACGGGCCGTAGGCATCCTGCACCTCGGCGAGCAGATGTTGCATCCGCGAGTGCAGCAGTGCGGTGAGCTCGGCCGCGGGCAAGGTGGGCTGGATCGGCTCGCCCACCGCGATCGAGATCGGAACCTTCGGCCGGTAGAGGTTCTTCGGGTACCCCTTGGTCCAGATCCGCTGCGCCCCCCACACGATGTGCGGCACGATAGGCACACCCGCCTCGATCGCCATGCGCGCCGCACCGGACTTGAAATCCTTGATCTCGAAGCTGCGGCTGATGGTCGCCTCCGGGTACACCCCGACCAGTTCACCGGCCTTGAGGTAGTCGACCGCCGCCTCGAATGAGGCCGCCCCGCTGTCACGGTCCACCTCGATGTGACGCAGGCTGCGCATGATCGGCCCGGTGATCTTGTTGTCGAAGACTTCCTTCTTTGCCATGAAGCGCACCTTGCGGCCACGCTTCTGCAGGTAGGCAGGCAAGCCGGCGAACGTGAAGTCGAAGTAGCTGGTGTGGTTGATGGCCACCACCGCACCGCCGGTGACCGGGAGGTTCTCCACTCCGGTCACCGTGAACTTCAGCCCCTGAAGACGCCAGGCAGCCCGAGCAAGTTGTATGACAGTCCCGTACACCGGTTCCACGTAGCCAGCCTAATCCCAGCCCATATCGGCGTGTTACCCAACTCGGGCTAGGCTGGGCGAGCATCGAAGTACTCCATCGAAAGGCTGTTTGTGCAGGTCACCAGCGTCGGGCATGCCGGCTTCCTGATCGAGACCAAGGCTGGCAGCATTCTGTGCGACCCCTGGGTCAACCCCGCCTACTTCGCTTCCTGGTTCCCCTTCCCCGACAACACCGGCCTGGACTGGGACGCTCTCGGCGACGTCGACTATCTCTACGTCTCCCACCTGCACAAGGACCACTTCGATCCGGAGAACCTGCGCCGCCACGTCAACAAGGACGCGGTGGTGCTGCTGCCCGACTTCCCGGTGCCCGATCTGCAGCGCGAACTCGAGAAGCTGGGCTTTCACCGGTTCTTCGAAACCACCGATTCGGTCAAGCACACCGTGCGCGGGCCCAAGGGCGATCTCGATGTGATGATCATCGCGCTGCGCGCGCCGGCCGACGGCCCGATCGGCGATTCCGGCCTGGTCGTCGACGACGGCGAGACGGTCGTGTTCAACATGAACGACGCGCGCCCGGTCGATCTGGACATGCTGCACACCGACTTCGGCCAGATCGACGTCCACATGCTGCAGTACTCCGGGGCCATCTGGTACCCGATGGTCTACGACATGCCCGCCCGCGCCAAAGAGGCCTTCGGCATCCAGAAGCGTCAGCGCCAGATGGACCGCTGCCGCCAGTACATCGCACAGGTGGGTGCCACGTGGGTCATCCCGTCGGCAGGCCCGCCCTGCTTCTTGGACCCCGAACTTCGCGACCTGAACGACGACCACGACGACCCGGCCAACATCTTCCCCGACCAGGTCGTGTTCCTCGATCAGCTGCGCCGTCACGGCCACGACGGCGGACTGCTGATGATCCCCGGCAGCACTGCCGATTTCACCGGCTCACAGCTGCAGTCGCTGACCCACCCGGTCGAGGACCCGGAGTCCATCTTCACCACCGGCAAAGCCGCCTACATCGAGGACTTCGCGCAACGCATGGCCCCGGTGCTGGCCGCCGAAAAAGCCTCTTGGGCGCCGGCAGCCGGTGAATCCCTGCTGCCCGGGCTGCGAGCGCTGTTCGAACCGATCATGAGCCAGACCGACCAGATCTGCGACGGCATCGGCTACCCGGTGGAGCTGCGGCTGTCCGGGCCCGGCCACACCGAGACCGTGGTCCTGGACTTCCCGAAACGTCTTGTCCGTGCACCCATCGCCGACGAGAAGTTCCGCTACGGCTTCGCCATCCCGCCCGAACTGGTGCGCACCGTGCTGCGCGACAACGAACCCGACTGGGTCAACACCATCTTCCTGTCCACCCGCTTCAAGGCCTGGCGCGTCGGCGGCTACAACGAATACCTCTACACGTTCTTCAAATGCCTCACCGACGAGCGCATCGCCTACGCCGACGGCTGGTTCGCCGAAGCACACGACGACTCCTCTTCCATCACCCTCGATGGTTGGGAGATCCAGCGCCGGTGCCCGCACCTGAAGGCCGACCTGTCGAAATTCGGTGTGGTGGAGGGCAACACCCTCACCTGCAACCTGCACGGCTGGCAGTGGAACCTGGACAACGGCAAGTGCCTGACCACCAAGGGCCACGAACTGCGGTGCTCCAAGCAATGAGCGCCCCGCGCCAGTACTACGACGACGGCCTGGTCCAGCTGGATCGTGAGGCGATCACGTTGCGGCGCTACCACTTCCCGTCGGGAACATCGAAGGTGATACCGCTGCGGTCGGTCACCGGCTACCGCGCCGAATCACTCGGTCTGTTCCTCAACAGGTTCCGCATCTGGGGCAGTTCAGACCTGCGCCGCTGGCTGCCGCTCGATGTCTGGCGCCCCATCAAATCGACCCTGATCACCCTGAAGGTCAACGGGACTCGCCCCGATCCGGCATTCACGCCGCAGCGGCCCGCCGAGTTCATCAGACTGCTCGACGAACTGCTGGAACGCTAGCCGTCACTGCGTCGCCCGCACCACCTGCCGCAGCTCAGAGGCCGCACTGGAGGCGCTGTCGTACACCCGGACGATGGCCTCGTCGCCCGGCTTGAGGAAGGTCGACTCGCCCAGCGGGGTGTAGCGCGTGGCACCGATGCCGATCAGCACGTTCTCGGGATGGCCGCTGGCCACCATCAGTGCTCCGACATCCTCCAGCGGGGTATCGTCCGAGCCCTTCTGGTTGGCCAGCCGTTCGACGATCCAGTCCAGCAGCACCTCGCCGTAGTACGAGTAGCCGACCAGGGGGGAATCCACTCCGTAGGCATGCTGTTCGCCGTCGTTCTCGCTCAGGTAGCAGACCAGCCGCATCGTTGCGGTCGGACCGTCCGGAGTGAGATCGCTGATCTCGAAGAATTGCGGCGCAACACCTTTGGAGGCCGGGCCCCAGTTCTTCTTGTAGCTGATCTTGGGTGCGCCCGGCCGGCGGATCGAGCAGTCGTTGAAGGCGCCGAGCGCGAACGGTTCCAACCGCGCGACGGTGTCGCCGTTCCACACCACCCGGCAGGCCACCCCGACCTCGGGCTCGATCTGAAGGTTCAACGGACCGTCAACCTCGCCGGGCTCGGGCAACACGATGGCATCGCTGGACAGCGGGAACTGGCCCAGAAAATCATCGCGGCCGGGCGCGTACCACGGGAAGATTCCTTTGGGCGCATACCCTTCGGTAACCACCTTGACGAAATCCCCGGCCTCCCCAGCTTGTTCGAGGTGACCCGCGAAGTTACCGGCCACGCCGAAGCCGAACCAGTTACGCAATTCGGCAAGGTCGATGTCGATCATGGGTGCAACCCTACTGTGGTCACGACAAGCGGGTAACAAGTCGCACTTAAGTCGCCGGTACGAGGCTGTGATCAGCCGAACCGAGGAGCCTGCCGTGCCGACGACCCCCACCACCACCTCCGTCACGCCTCGTGGCGCCGACGATCCCGCACCGGACCTGCTGGGTATCACCTTGGCGCACCGCGCGATGCTCGCCGACCTGCTGCGTCTGGGCGATCTGGCCGAGGCGGTGCGCGACCGGGATGTGATCTGCACAGCCGGCCATGCCCGCGCCATCTCGCGGTACGTCGAGTTGCTGTGCGATTCCATCCACCATCACCACACCACCGAGGACGCCGTGCTGTGGCCGGTGATCCAGGCCAGCGCGGGCGACCATGTGGACCTCAGCGAGCTGATCGACGACCACGCCGCGCTGGACCCGCGGTTGGAACAGTTGCGGGCCCGCGCCGCGGCGTTCCGGCTGTCCATGGGTGACCGTCACATCGCCGGCCTGATGGCCATCGAACTGGCCGAACTGGCGGCGCTGCTGACCGAACACATCAACGACGAAGAGATGGAAGTGTTCCCGCTGATCACCGAACACGTCTCGGTGGCCGACTGGGCGACTGTCGAGCGTGCTGCCCGTGACGGCAGCCGAATGTCGTTCGACGGCCCGCGTTCGGTGGCGGTGATGACCGACGACGAGCGGGCCCTGCTGGCACAGCAGACCGGCATCGGACTGCGAATCCTTTTGGCCGGGTTGATGGTCCTGCACCGGCGCCGGGAGCGGGCAGTCTTCGGCGTCAATCGATAAAGCGTCGCGCCTCGGCCGCGAGCCGCTCCCGTAGCACCGAGGCGGCTTCCCGGTAGGCACGCGCCTGCTCGGGCCGGCCCAGCGCGTCGGCGGCCGCGGCCAGCGCCTCGTCGACCGGTCCCACCATCAGCCCGTCGACACCGAGCCCGGCAATCCGCCCCGAGTAGGGCTCTAGGTCGGCCGCCCTGGCCTCGGCCTCCTCGACATCGCCAAGTGCCACAGCCGCGTTGACGCGCAGCACGGTGAACGGGAGCCAGAAGTAGGCTCGCTCGATCGGTTGCCGGTCGCGCCACAGCTCGCGAGCCTCGGCCTCACGGCCCCGTGCGATCAGCGCCAGTACCGCGGCGTCCAGCGCGGCAACCGAGACCTCACGGTAGAAGTAGACCAGCTCGTCGGCCAGCACACCGAGGTCGCCGAGGCAGAACTCGCCCGTCACCCGGCCCACCATCGCCAGTTTGGCCCCGTTGGCGGCGCCGTTCTCGACCATGCGCGCAGCCAGATCGGTGTAGGCACCGACCGCCTCTTCCAAACGTGCGGCGAGCAGGTACATCCTGGCCCGGAACAGACCCAAGACACCGAGGAGATGGACGAGCTGACCGGTGCCGGCCCGCGCCACCGCGATATCCACGTGCCGCTTGGCTGTCGCCAGATCGGACCGGTGCCCCGCAGCCAACGACAGCATCCAGTGCGCCACCGCCTGATAGTCGGCCTGCTCGGTGGCCTCCGCGGTCCGCAGCAGTTCGGCGGCGGTCGCGTCGCGCTCGGCATCGAGGTCGGGGCCCAGCGCGCAGTAGGCCCGGACATTGAGCGCGGTGCACAGCAACCGGCCCGACGATCCCGGGTCCTCGGCGTAGGCGCGTCGGGCCAACTCGAGCAGCTCGGTGCTGGCGGCCAACGCGCCGTCCGGATCAGTGCCCTCCAATTCCACGTAGAGCGCCTTGAGCAGCCTGATCCGTTCGGCCGCAGTCACTTCGGTCGGCCCGCCGGCCAGCACCTGGCGCAGCAGGCTGATCATCTGGGCATCGGATTCGTCGTACTCGCGGTCGCGCCACACCAACGGGGTGTCCCACGCGGTGAGCACCCGCACAGTCAGGTCCTGGCGCGACTTGCCGGTCAGCAACTGCAGTGCCGCCTTCAGTTCGATACGCGCGGCGACGGCGTCGCCGGACTGTGCCAGCGCGGAGATCAACCCGCATCGGGCGTCGATCTCATGGTCCAGGCTTTCGGCACCGGGGCGGAGCCGGCGGCTGGCCGCCAACTCCAGCATCTGCACGGCGGCACGCCACTGCCGGGCGGCTTCGGTGTAGGCGCCTACCGAGTCGGCCTCTCGGGCCGCAGCTGTCGCGAAAGCCGCAGCGGACAGGGCGGTTTCCGCCGTGGCCGACGCCACCGCATGGTGTGCCAGGGCGGCCGCGTCCACCGACCGGCCGGGCGCGCGCAGCAGTTCCAGCGCAGCACCGTGCAACCGCGACCGACGCAGTTTCGAGGTGTCCTCGTAGAGGGTGTCGCGAACCAGCGAATGAGCGAACCGCAAGCGACCCGGTTCGGGTTCGTCGAGCAGCCCGAGCAGGACGGCCGGCTCCAGCGCGTCGAGCAGGTCGTCAGGATCGTTGCGACCCAGTTCGGCGAGCAGATCGACGTCGATGTCGCGGCCGAGCACGGCCGCCTGACGTAGCGCGGTGACCGTCGGGCCGGGCAGCCGGGCCAACCTGCGGCGCAACACATCTCGCACCCCGACCGGCACCGAGGCCCACACGGCGTCCGTTCCCTCGGCGGCCATCAGCCGGGCCAGCTCGCGGACGAACAACGGGTTGCCGCCGGTGCGCTCACGTAACAGCCGCAGCGCCTCACCGCTGGCGGCGGTCAGCCCGTAGTCGGCCGCCAGCGCGGCCGTGGCCGCGGCGTCCAGCCCGTCGAGGATCAGATGCGCCGCGGTGTGCACCGTCAGCGCCGCCCGCGCCACCTCGAGTTCGCCGCGGTCCTCCGACGGCCGATAGGTGCCGATGACGAGCACCGGGAGGTCCTTGATCCGGTCGGCCACCAATCGCAGCAGCTCCAAGGTCAAGCCGTCGGTGCGGTGCAGGTCGTCGAGAACGACGGCGAGGGGCTGACGTTGCGCGACCTCGCTCAACACGTCGGCGACCGCGTGCCCCAACCAGAACGTGCCGGCCTCGGCACCCGCGACATCGTGCAGCAGCGGAGCCAGCGCCTGTCTGGCGTCGTCCTGCGCACCTCCGGACTCCAGCAGGTCGCGCAGCACCTCGGTCCATGCCCACCCCGCCGGCGCGCCGTGCACCTCCGGGCAACGGCCCAGCACGGTGCGCCAGCCCGCGGCGCGCAATCGGGCTGTGGCGGCACCCGCCAGAGTGGTCTTGCCCGAGCCGGCTTCACCAGCGATCCACAGCACTGCGCTGCCACTGGTGGTGACAGCGCTTGCGGCGGCGTCTATTTCGGCGAGTTCCTCGGCCCGACCGTAGGCGTTCGCCTGGATACGATCGGGCGCGACGACCTCCGGTATCACCGGTTGCGGCGGACGGGACGGCTCCAAATGGTCTGCCTGGCGCAGGATGTCGCGTTCAAGGTCGCGCAGTGCGCGGCCGGGTTCCAGGCCGAGTTCATCGACGAGGTGACCCCGGGTGCGCCGCAGCACCTCCAGCGCGTCGCTCTGGCGTCCGCTCTGATAGAGCGCTGTCGCCAGCACCGCGGCGGCCCCTTCCCGCTCCGGACGCTCGCCGACATGCCGGTCCAACGCGGCGACGGCGGTGCCGTACCGGCCCAGTTCGACCTGTGCCGCCGCCTGTGCTTCCACGGCTGCCAGCCGCAGCTCGGTGAGCCGGGCGATCTCGGGCGCCGCCCACAGCGCATCGCCTGCCCCGGCGAACGGATCTCCCGACCAGCCGGCCAGCGCCTCGTCCAGCAGGCACACGCGCTGCTGCGGATCCGATTCCTGGTACGCCGCAGTTACCTTGGCCTCGAACTGCCACGAGTCGACGGCGTCGACGGGCAGCCGCAGACAGTATCCCGGCGCAGCGCTGACCAGGATGCGGGCCGGGGCCCGGCGCTGCCGTCCCGGCTCGAGCCCACGCCGCAGATGTGAAACGTAAACCTGCAGCGCGGACAACGCCTTGGGCGGCGGCTCCCCCTCCCAGAGATCGTCGATGAGCCGGTCGACGGACACCGTATGCCCGTGCGCCGCAACCAATCTGGCCAGCAGCGCGCGCTGCAGCCGGGCTCCGAGATCCACCGGATCGTCTCCGACCCAGGCCGCCACCGGACCGAGCACCCTTACCCGTACCGGGCTGTCCCCCGACATGTCCGCAGTTCTACTGGGCCGCGGTGTGGACTTTTACCGGGGTTCCAGCACCGGGGTGCCGACGAACGGCACCAGCGCGTCGGGGATTCTCACAGTGCCGTCGGGTTGCTGATGGTTCTCCAAGATCGCCACCAGCCAACGCGTGGTGGCCAGTGTGCCGTTGAGCGTGGCAGCGATCTGCGGCTTGCCGTTCTCGTCGCGGTAGCGGGTGGCGAGTCGTCGCGCCTGGAACGTCGTGCAGTTCGAGGTGGACGTGAGTTCCCGATAGGTCTGCTGGGTGGGCACCCACGCCTCGCAGTCGTACTTGCGCGCCGCCGAGGACCCCAGATCGCCTGCGGCCACATCGATCACGCGGTAGGGCACCTCGATCGCCGCCAGCATCTCGCGCTGCCAGCCGAGCAGCTTCTGATGCTCGGCCTCGGCATCCTCGGGCTTGCAGTAGACGAACCCCTCCACCTTGTCGAACTGGTGGACCCGGATGATGCCGCGGGTGTCCTTGCCGTAACTGCCCGCCTCCCGCCGGAAGCACGATGACCAGCCGGCATACCGCTTGGGACCGTCGGACAGATCCAGGATCTCGCCCGAGTGGTAGCCCGCCAGCGGCACCTCGGAGGTGCCGACCAGGTACAGGTCGTCGGCCTCCAGCCGGTAGACCTCGTCGGCGTGCGCGCCGAGGAATCCGGTTCCCGCCATCACCTCCGGGCGGACCAGCACCGGCGGGATCATCAACGTGAACCCGTTTCGGACCGCCACCTGGGTGGCCAGCTGCAGCAGGCCGAGCTGCAGCAGGGCGCCGGCGCCGGTGAGGAAGTAGAACCGCGAGCCCGACACCTTGGCGCCGCGCTCCATGTCGATCAGCCCGAGTGCCTCGCCGAGCTCGAGGTGGTCCTTGGGGTTCTCGATCGCCCGCGGCTCGCCGACGGTGTCCAGCACGACGAAGTCGTCCTCGCCGCCGGCAGGCACACCGTCGATGATCACGTTGCCGATCGCCATGTGGGCAGCGGTGAAGGCGCTCTCGGCCTCGGCCTGGGCCGCCTCGGCAGCCTTGACCTGTTCGGCCAGGTCCTTGGCCTGCTGCAGGAGCGCCGGACGTTCCTCGGGTGTCGCCTTGCCGACGAGCTTGCTCGCGGCCTTCTGGTCGGCGCGCAGGTTGTCGGCCGTCGAGATCGCGGCCCGCCGCGCCGTATCGGCCTCCAAGAGGGCGTCGACACGCGCCGGGTCCTCCCCGCGGGCCCGTTGAGACGCACGGACGGAGTCGGGATTCTCGCGCAGCAGCTTGAGGTCGATCACGGCGCAACCCTACTTTTTGGAATGGGCAGACGTACATCTGAGGTGGTCGCACCGATGGCGACGCCCGAACGTGCCCCCGCTCGGGCACAACCTCGCAACATTACAACCGCATCAGTTGTCACAGGGGCTGACACGCCTGTCACAATGGGGGGCAATGTTGGAAGCACCCGAGCACTCCGAAAACCCCGAGCACGGGGACCCGCTCGCCACACCTCCTGCCGACGAACACCCCACGCGGGAACGGTGGTGGCAGAGCCTGGCCGCCGCGTCGACGCGACGCGCGTTGCTGCTGACCGCGCTCGGCGCGCTGCTGATCGCCGGACTGATCACCGCGTTGCCCCAGAGCGGGGGCTCGAACTCCGCGCCGGGTGCCATCGCCCTCGGGCCACGCGGCAACGACACGTTCAATCACGTCAAGCGTGGTGACTGCCTGAACTGGCCCGGCCGCAACCCCGACGCGGCGCACATCGTGGACTGCAAGGACAACCACCGCTTCGAGGTCGCCCAGGCGGTGGACATGCGGACCTTCCCCGGAAGCGAGTACGGGCCGGGTGCGCCCCCACCGTCGGTGGACCGGATCAAGCAGATCAGCCAGGAGCAGTGCACCCCCTCGGTCCGCAGCTATCTCGGCCCGAAGTACGACCCGAACGGCAAATACACCATCGGCCTGCTGTGGTCGGGCGAGAAAGCCTGGAAGCAGTCGGGTGAGCGGCGCATGCTCTGCGGCCTGCAGCTGCTCGGTCCCGGTGACGGCCAGTTGGAGTCGGCGGGCAGGGTGGCCGACGTCGATCAGTCCAAGGTCTGGCCCGCGGGCACCTGCCTCGGTATCGATGCCGCCACCAATCAGCCCACCGACGTCCCGGTCGATTGCGCGGCGCCGCACGCCATGGAGGTCACCGGCGCGGTCAACCTCGCCGAGAAGTTCCCGGGCGGGTTGCCGTCGGAGGGCGACCAGGACAACTTCATCAAGGACGCGTGTACCGCGCAGACCGATGCCTACCTGGCCCCGGTCCAGTTGCGCACCACCACGCTGGCATTGAGCTACAGCACCATCTCGCTGCCCAGCTGGTCGGCCGGCAGCCACCAGGTGTCGTGCAGCATCGGCGCCACGTTGGGCAACGGCGGTTGGTCGACGCTGGTCAACAGCGCCAAAGGCCCGCTGATGATCAACGGCCAGCCCCCGGTGGCGCCGCCCGACATCCCGGAGGAGCGGCTCAACATGCCGCCCATCCCGATGCCCGATGTGGACGAGACATCGTCGTCCTCGTCGTCGGGGTCCTCCTCGTCCGGTTCCTCCAGTTCCGGTTCGTCCTCGAGCGGTTCGTCGTCGGGATCGGGCTCCTCGGGATCGTCGGGGTCCTCGGGGTCCTCGGGATCGTCCTCGAGCGGTCAGCACATGCCACAGGCGTCGACCACCGCGGCGCCGGCTCCTGCGCAGTCCAACACCTTCAACCCGCCGCCCCCGCCTGAGCAGGCACAAGCTCCGGCTCCGGCCCCCGAGCAGGCGCCGGCTGCCGCTCCGGACGGCGGCGCACCGCCCGCCGGCCCGCCTCCTGGTGAGCCCGCGCCCGTACCGCCGGCGCCGTAACCGTGCCGGTTCGGATGAGCTCGCAGCGGTTCGACGAGTTGGTCTCGGATGCGCTGGATCTGATCCCTGAGCAGTTGGCGGCCGCGATCGACAATGTCGTGGTGCTGGTGGAGGACCGCGATCCCGACGAGCCCGAGATCCTCGGCTTGTACCGGGGTGTCGCGCTCACCGAGCGGGACTCCTGGTACGCGGGCTCGCTGCCGGACACCATCACGATCTACCGCGAGGCCCTGCTGGACTTCTGCGACAGCGAGGCCGATGTGGTCGACGAGGTGGCGATCACGGTGATCCACGAGATCGCGCACCATTTCGGCATCGACGACGAGCGGCTCCACGAATTGGGCTGGGGCTAGAGCCCTCCGGCCCCGCGCGGCAACCGCGTTTTGTCGGCCCGCAGTGCTATCAACGGGCTATGACCATCCAGTGCCGGGAGTGCGCAGCCGGTCTGGAGCATTGCCACGGCACCGTCATCCACCACGTCCGGTACCGCGCGGAATGCACCGACGACACCTGCACCACTCCAGAAGCAGCGCATACGTTCAGCCTCGACTGTGAGGCGGTGGGCTGCCCGTGCGCCCTTGAGGGCACGCTCTCCATCCGGCGGACCGGCTAACCCATCGGATCCGTTTCGGACTTCACCGCGTCGATGACCGGTGTGGCATCGGGCTCTGGGTAGAACGGCGGTGTCAGCGACGCCCACTGCACGCAACTCCAGCGCCCGTCGGTGATCGGTGCCAGCACAACCGATTCGGTGTTGGCCAGGTGGTGGTCGAGCGCGAAGCTGCCGTCGACGCCGGCCAGCACGGCGGCTACCAACCGGATCGCCGCGCCGTGGCTCACCAGAACGATGTCACTCTCGAAGTCGTGGTCGTCGAGGTAGCGGAGCCGCAGTTCGGTGAGCACCGGTACATACCGGGCCAGTACCGCCTCGGCGCTCTCGCCGCCGGGCATCGGCACGTCCAACTCGCCGCGGTGCCAGCGCTCGTAGATCCGGTTGAACTCGGCGACGGCGTCATCGTCACTGCGGTCTTCGAGTTCACCGACCTGGACTTCGTGCACACCCTCGAATTCGAATGGCACCAGGCCGGTTTCCATGCCGATACCGGCAGCGGTCTGGGCCGCCCGCCGGGCTATCGAGTGGGCCAGGATCGACGGGCGCTGCGGGAGCGTTCCGGCGAACCTTCGGGCCTGCTCATGGCCGAGGTCGGTCAGGTCGGCGCCGGGAGGCAGGGTGTCCAGGCGCCGGGCCACGTTGCCGTGGGACTGTCCGTGACGGACGAGGATCAGCCGTCCGCTCATGAGCCGTCCGTTCCGGCACGCAGACCGGCCAACCACCGTGAGGCCTCGTCCAGGCGCGGCGGCGGTGTACCCGCGCGCGCCCCGGTGGGCCAGGAACCCAGATATCGCACATCGGTACAACGTCGATGCAGCGCTTTGAGTGCCTCGGCCACCGAATCGTCGTCGATGTGGCCCACGCAGTCCAGAAAGAACATGTAGGTGCCCAGTTCGGTGCGCGTGGGCCGCGATTCGATCCGGGTGAGGTCGATGTCGCGGATCGAGAATTCGGTCATCGCCGAGACCAGGGCACCCGGGGTGTTGTCCAGCCGCAGCACCACCGAAGTGCGGTCGGCGCCGGTGGCCGCAGGCGGTGCACCGGGAGGTCCGGCCAGGACGAAGCGGGTGCGGGCGTTGGCCTCGTCGACCACGTCGGCGGCGAGGACGTCGAGACCGCAGCGCTCGGCGGCCAGTCGAGTGCTCACACCGGCGTCGGCCCGGCCCTCGGCCACCTCATGGGCCGCGGCCGCATTGGACGTGGCCGGTACGACCTCCGCCGCGGGCAGGTTGGCGGCCAGCCACCGCCGCACCTGGGCCAGTGCCACCGGGAAGGCCGCGACGGTCCGTACCGGACCGGTGTGCCCGGGCCTGGTCACGATGGTGAAGGCGACGTCGAGGGTCAGCTCGGCGTAGATCTGCAGCGGCGCTCCGACCGCCAGGCTGTCCAGCGTCGGCAGGACCGAGCCCTCGATCGAGTTCTCGATCGGCACGCACGCGTAATCGGCGCGATCCTCGCGCACCGCGGCCAGTGCGCCCGGGGTGCTGTCGGTCAGAACCGGCGTGAACCGAGGGCTGCCGTCAGCGGGTTCCGGCGGCAGACCGGGCACCAATTCATGCGCCACCATCTGCAGTAACGCCACTTCGGTAAAGGTTCCCTCAGGCCCGAGGTAGGCGATGCGCGGCACATGCCAACCCTATCCGCTTGACGTCCGGGCCACCGGAAGCCTTGCCGACGACGAGCACCGCAGTTAAGTTAGGCTTACCTCACTTCAGTTCACACCGAGTTTCGAAGGCGGCGAGATGGCCATTGCGACACCGACGACAGCCGAGCGGATCCGCAGCGCATGCGCACGAGGCGGCGGCGCCATGGTCGCGGTCGAGGGCATCGAACCCGTCACCTCACCCGTTCATCACCTGCTCGACGACGGGTCGTTCGCGATCACCGTTCCCGAGAGCAGTCCGTTGTTCGGGATGGCACTGGCTGCGGGCTCTGCCGGGGTGCAGGCAGTGTTGGAGATGACCGACTACGCCCCGCTGCCACTGCGCGAACCGGTGCGCTCTCTGGTATGGATCCGCGGCCGCCTACAGCACGTACCGTCCTCGGAAGTCGCCGCACTGCTCGACCTGGTCGCGGCCGAGAATCCGAACCCGGCTCTGCTGCAGGTGAACTCGAAGGGGCGGCCGAACACCGAACCCGATGACGACAACCACACCCTGATGCGACTGGAGATCGAATCGGTGGTGGTGGCCGATGCCACCGGCGCCGAGTCCGTCGGCCTCGGGGCGCTCCTGCAGGCGCGGCCCGATCCGTTCTGCGCGATGGAATCCGGATGGCTTCAGCACATGGAGTCCGCCCACCGTGACGTGGTGGAGCGTCTGGCCACCCGCTTGCCGATGACACTGCGGCAGGGCCGGGTCCGCCCACTTGGCCTCGACCGCTACGGCGTGCAACTGCGGGTGGAGAACGAACACGGCGACCACGACGTGCGGTTGCCGTTCCCCAAGCCGGTCGACGACGTCACCGGCCTGAGCCAGGCCATCCGCATATTGATGGGCTGCCCGTTCCTCAACGGCCTACGCGCACGCCGCATCTGACCCGCGCGATCCGCCACGCCGGCCCGGCGCCGCTACCGTAGCTCCGGTGACCGGGTCCCACGATCAGCTCGAGCCGCAACGCCGCACGCTCAAGATCGAGATCGCCGTCGTTCTCGCGGTGACCTTCGGGCTCAGCGCCTACACCGCGGGCCTGCGACTCGTCGAAGCGGTGTTGCTCGGCCTGTCGGGCCAGACCGTCGCCCTCAACCCGAAGCGCTCCCCTTTCGACCTGATCGACCTGGGCCTGCACCTCGCCGTCGTTCTCCAACTACTGGCATGGGGCGCCCTGGCCCTGTACCTGTTGTGGCGCAGCGGGTTCGGGCCGGCCGCGATCGGCCTCTCGCGTCCTCAGTGGCGCACCGACGGGTTGGGCGGGCTCGGCCTGGCCCTGCTCATCGGCCTGCCGGGCCTGGGCTTCTACGTGCTGGCCCGGGTGCTGGGCCTCAGCGCCGATGTGGAACCGGCCGAGCTGTACGACACCTGGTGGCGCATCCCGATGCTGCTGGGCGTGGCGTTCGCCAACGGCTGGGCCGAAGAGATCATCGTGGTGGGTTTCCTGTTGACCCGGCTGCGTCAACTCGACGTCAGCCCCGGGCGGGCTCTGGTGATCTCCAGCCTGCTGCGCGGCGCCTACCACGTGTACCAGGGCTACAGCGCGGGCCTGGGCAACATCGTGATGGGCCTGGTGTTCGGCTATGCCTGGCAGCGCACGGGGCGGCTGTGGCCACTGATCATCGCCCACACCCTGATCGATGCGGTCGCGTTCGTCGGCTACGCGCTGGTGGCCGATCATCTCAGTTGGCTGCGATAACGCCGCCGGCACGTACATTTCTGCTGTGGACGACTTCACCGCTTCAGGCGGACCCGCCGACGCGCGCTCGCGGCGTCCCGGGCCGCGCCGCCGTGGCAACGAGCCGTCCCAGGTGATCCGGCGCGACCCGAACTACCGCCCGGTGTGGCCGCCGAACCCGCCGACGCCTCCGAGACAACCACCGAGGCAACCACCGCAACCGCCCCTGCGACAGCCACCGAGGCAGTCCCCGCCACCGCCCCGGCCGGCTCCGCCGCCACCTCCGCCACCACCCCGGCCTCGTCCGACGCCCCGGCCGGCAGCCGCCCGCCCGGCAGCGCCTGCGCCGGTGCGCAAGCCGCGGCGGCGTCGCCGGTGGGGCCGGCTCGTTCTGGCCGTGCTGCTGGTTGCCGTGCTCGCGGCGATCGGTGGCGGTTTCTGGATCGACTCGTCACTGCATCGCATCCCGGCGCTGGCCGACTATCCGGAGCGCCCCGCCACCGCCCACGGCACCACATGGCTGCTGGTCGGATCGGACAGTCGGCAGAACCTCAGCCCCGAGCAGCAGGCCGAACTGGCCACCGGCGGGGACATCGGCACCGGCCGGACCGACACCATCTTGTTGGTACACATCCCCGGACTCGGCTCGGGGACACCGGCCACCATGGTCTCGATCCCCCGGGATTCCTATCTGCCGATCCCTGGTTACGGCGAGGACAAGGTCAATGCCGCCTTCTCGCTCGGCGGGGCGCCGTTGCTGGCTCAAACCGTCGAGCAGGCGACGGGGCTGCACCTCGACCACTACGCCGAGATCGGATTCGACGGTTTCGCCGCACTGGTCGACGCGGTCGGCGGGGTGAGGATGTGCCCGGCCGAGCCGATCAGCGACCCGCTGGCCGGCATCGACCTACCGGCAGGCTGCCAGGAGTTCGACGGCCGCAACGCGCTCGGCTATGTGCGCAGCCGCGCCACGCCGCGCGCCGATCTGGACCGGATGATCAATCAGCGGGCGTTCATGTCCGCACTGCTACACCGGGCGACCAGCCCGGAGGTACTGCTCAACCCCTTGCGGTGGCAGCCGATGGCTCGTGCTGCCACCAACTCGGTGGCCGTCGACGAAGACGCACACGTGTGGGATCTGGGCCGGCTGGCCTGGGCGATGCACGGCGATGACATGGTCACCACAACAGTGCCGATCGGCGAGTTCACCGGCAGTGATTCGGGCGCGGTGGTGGTGTGGGACAGCGATGCGGCGGGCCGCTTGTTCACCGCGCTGGCCAACGACACGACCGTTCCGGACGACGTCATCGAAAAGCCCCAGCCTTAAGCAAGGCAAAGCTAAATTCGACAGGCAGCAAATATTCCACAGCAAATGTAATGGGCGCCACACTCGCACGGCCCAACTAAGGTAACGCTGGCCTCAATGAGGTCAACCTTCGATGACAATGGGCTCTGACCTGCTATATCCTCGCCACCATGACGACGACCAGTGAACTCGACACGAAATTTCATGCGCTGATCCAGGACCAGATCCGCAGTGAGTTCACCGCGTCGCAGCAATACATCGCAATTGCGGTTTATTTCGACGGCGCTGACCTTCCGCAGCTTGCCAAGCACTTCTACGCGCAGGCCGTCGAGGAGCGCAACCACGCCATGATGCTGGTGCAGTATCTGCTCGATCGGGACATCGACGCCGAGATCCCGGGTGTCGACGCGGTGTGCAACCGCTTCGACACACCCCGCGACGCGCTCGCGCTGGCGCTCAGCCAGGAGCGCACGGTCACCGAGCAGATCAGCCGGCTGGCCAGCGTGGCGCGGGAAGAGGGCGACTACCTCGGCGAGCAGTTCATGCAGTGGTTCCTCAAGGAGCAGATCGAAGAGGTCTCGTCGATGGCGACGCTGGTGCGTATCGCCGACCGCGCGGGCGCCAACCTGTTTCACATCGAGGACTTCGTCGCCCGCGAATTCGCCGGCCGAGCCGGTGTCGACGCGGCCGCACCGAAGGCCGCCGGCGGCAACCTCTAACTCTCAGTCCCGGCCCGCACCGGTCAGGCCGTTCTGCAGCCAGCTCTTGGTGCGGCCGGGATGATTCGTGGCCACCCAGCCCACCCCGATGTCCCGGCAGAACTGGACATCCTCGTAGTGGTCGACGGTCCAGCAGTACAGTGCCCGCCCCTGGGCAGCGGCCCGGTCGACCAGCTCCGGGTGCTCACGCAGCGTCGCGATGGACGGGCCGACCGCAGTGGCCCCGACCGTGGTGGCCGCGCTGCCGCCCAGATACCGCGACGTCTCGCCGAGCAACACCGTCGGCAGCATCGGGGCGGCCCGCCGGATGCGCCACACCGCCGCTGCCGAGAACGACATCACCACCGCCCGGGACAGGTCGGCCGAGGCCGGGGCGGCGATCCCGTACCGGTGCAGCAGTGCCAGCACCTTGTTCTCCACCAGGGCGCCGTACCGCACGGGATGTTTGGTCTCGATGAACAACTTGACGGGTCGGTTCCAGTCCAGCACCAGCGAAACGAGATCGTCGAGCGTCAGCAGTCCGGTATCCCCGACAGTGCCCTCGGGCGCGTCTTCGCCGTCACCGTCGGAGCGCCCGCCGGCATGCCACGACCCGTAGTCCAGCCTGCGCAACTCGGCCAGCGTCATCTCACTGACCAGCCCGGTGCCCGTGGAGGTGCGGTCCACCCGACGGTCGTGCACACACACCAGATGCCCGTCGCGCGTCAGGCGCACATCGCATTCCACACCGTCGGCGCCCTCCCGCAACGCCAGGTCGTACGCGGCCAGGGTGTGCTCGGGCTTCTCGGCGGATGCTCCGCGGTGGGCGACCACGAACGGATGCCCAGGCCCCGGTGTCGCCTGCGCAGCGGCTCCGCCGTCGCCCGTTTCCATACGGCCTATGCTGCCGGGTTCTGCCCTTGGGTCTCAACCGGAACGGCGGATTCCGCGGAATCCTCACGATTCTGCGAAGTGTCATCCGTCTCCGGCTCGATGACCACCCACCGCCGGACGCTGCGCTGAGCCGTCGTGGTGCCGCCGCCCTCGAAACCGGTGAACACCTTGGCGGTCAGCAGGAATGCCGCCAGCGCCAACAAGTACCCGACGATCGTGGTGACGGTGTTGTTCGCGATGTTCTGCGGGGTGTCGTTGAAGAACGTGACGTACACGGTGCTCACCATCGACGCGAACGCGACCACTGCGCTGAACACCCAGACGATCCACCACGCCACGATCTGGCGACGCAGGTGCGAGAGGCGGCCCTCCAAGGCCGCCAGCTCCCAGACGAACACCGGTGCCATGACCAGGTTCACGCCGGGCAGCAGGCAGCACAGCCACAACGTCCTGGTGCTCCGCGGATCCACCTCGCCGTGTGCGGCGTAGGCGGCAGACCGCCGCTGGATCAGCCAACGCACCGACGAAATCACCGCGACAGCCACGACACCCATCGCCACCACGCTGGCGAGCAGACCGATGAACACTCCGCCGATGGCGATCACCGGATGCAACAGCACCGTGCGGTTGATCAGCAGCAGCACGTAGCGGACCACATGGGCGAACGCGGCGATTCCGAGCACCACCATGGCTGCAACCAGCATGAGGTGCACGTTGCCTGCGCTGGTCTCGGCGTCCGATTTCTGAGGCTGGTCTTCGAGGTCGAATTGTTGGTGCAGGCCCCAACTCGGAATCGACCGGTAGTGCGGGGTCGGGCCGAGCGGTCGACGCGGCCGGCGCTGGTGTGGCGGGGCACCCGGACGCAGGGCGATCCAGCGATAACCCGGGGCGAGTTGCGGCTGCGTGCGCTGCGCCCTAGGCGACGTCGGTGAGGGCGCCGGGGGCTGGACTGCGGAAGCGGGTCCCCATGGGGAGTGGGATGCCGCCGGCGCGGAGGGCGCCAACAACGAGCCGCCGCACCGAGGGCACCACGACCGCTGCCGGTCACGCACATTCCAGCGCGTCCCGCACTGCGAACACACCTGGATCATCCGACCAGCCTAGTCACGATCTACGGACAGGTCCCGAGCCCGTCAGACGGTTCCCGGGCCGCCGGCGTCGGTGATGACCGGACGTCCGGCTCCGGCCCAAGCCAGCATGCCGCCTTCGACGTTGATCGGGGTGTAGCCGTTGCGAGCCAGATAGTTGGCCACCCGCAGGGAACGTCCGCCCGCGTGGCAGATCACGTAGAGCTCGGCGTCCGGGTCGATCTCGGCAATCCGCGCCGGGACATCACCCATCGGGATGTGCTGGGCGCCTTCGGCGTGACCGCGCTGCCATTCGTCGTCCTCACGGACATCGAGCAGCACCACAGCCCCTTCGAACGTGGTGGGTACCGCAGCGATATCTGCCTGCCCGACTTCCACATCGTCCATGCCGTCAATGCTCGCATGCCCGGACCGCCGCGCGCAGCCGACCCTGATGGCTCACCACGGTGTTAGCAACGGGAAGCTATCCACAGTTTCCACAGGTTCATCCACAGGCCCCGCACCTGGAGAAAAGGCCCCGAAATGGGCATTACTGAGTGGTAACTGTCGGTGGCTGTGGATAAAACAGGCAGGTTCACAGCAGCGATCAACAACCATCACCGGCGCGGAGCGAAATTAAGCACTCGGCTAAACCCGGGAACCGGTGCCGAACGGCCCGGTTGCGATCACTCTGATTCCAGGGCGCCGGGCCCCGGCTTCACTGACGCGGAGGCCGATTTTCCCTTGGCCATTACAGGGTCTATGATCGGCGTCACACCAGCTGTTGTGACAGAACTCACTGGGGGACAAGCATTGATCGTGCAGGTCAGGAGTGTTTGATGGCGTCACATCCGATCGGGTCGGGATCCGCCTTTCCACAGTCCGAATGGCATACATCCGGACACCTGCACACCCGCAACCAGCTGATGTCCTTCCTCAGGGCCAGTGTGATCGCCCTCCTGCTGCTCGGCGTGCTGGCCGTGATCGTCTTGTTCTGACGTCTGCGCGATCGGGTATACGTGAGGTCGGCGCACGCGTCCTTGCGGTGCGCTCTGCGATGGAGCAGTGTTGGCAGTGATCTTGAGTGACGCTCCATCGATCGATATGAGGAAGGAATCTCGTGGCTGAATACACTTTGCCGGACCTGGATTACGACTACGGAGCACTGGAGCCCCACATCTCGGGGCAGATCAACGAGCTCCACCACAGCAAGCACCACGCCGCGTACGTCAAGGGCGTCAACGACGCCGTGGCCAAGCTCGATGAGGCGCGGGCCAACGGTGACCACGCGGCGATCTTCCTCAACGAGAAGAACCTGGCGTTCCATCTCGGCGGCCACGTGAACCACTCGATCTGGTGGAAGAACCTGTCCCCCAACGGTGGTGACAAGCCGACGGGCGATCTGGCCGCGGCGATCGACGATCAGTTCGGCTCGTTCGACAAGTTCCAGGCGCAGTTCACCGCCGCCGCCAACGGGCTGCAGGGCTCGGGCTGGGCCGTGCTCGGCTACGACAGCCTGGGCGATCGGCTGCTGACCTTCCAGCTCTACGACCAGCAGGCCAACGTGCCGCTCGGCATCATCCCGCTGCTCCAGGTCGACATGTGGGAGCACGCCTTCTACCTGCAGTACAAGAACGTCAAGGCCGACTACGTCAAGGCGTTCTGGAATGTCGTGAACTGGGAGGATGTGCAGAACCGCTACGCTGCGGCCACTTCCAAGACCAACGGCCTGATCTTCGGCTAGGTCCATCGCGGTCCGAGCGAGGGCTGGACCGCTTCTGTAGATCTCTCACCAAGGGGCGTCGCGCACATGCGTGACGCCCCGCCCTCGTTTTCGGGGGCCGTGTCGCCTTGCACCGCACCCGCCGCTGTCGCATTCTGATTCTCATCGACCCACAGACGTGTCGGAACACCGGCCAGCCGGCGAGCCAACACCGATGTCCCGGAGGCGATATGGATACGACGGGGTCCGGCAGGGCGATTGAGATCGCCCCCTTTCATTCCGGCGGCGCCCTCAAAGGTTTCGTGGTGCTGGGCCGGTGGCCCGATTCCACCAAAGAGTGGGCGCAGCTCCTGATGGTCACGGTCCGGGTCGCATCGCTACCCGGATTGCTCTCCACCACAACTATTTTCGGCGTTCGCGAGGAATTGCCGGAATCGCCCCGTCCCGGCACCGTCGGAATCGTCATCGCCGAAGGGCCGGTTGTCGGCGAATCCGCGGTTCCGCCCGGGTATTTCGCCGACCATCAACCGCCGGCCCTGTTGATGTTGCATCCGCCATCGGAGACGACACCGTCACTTCCCGAGTGTGCCGGCGCGGCGTCGGGCTGCGTATTGTTGCCGGGGATCCCGCATCTCGGACTGGAACACCGAGCCGCATGGGTCGAAGCGGAATCCGACGGCACGGTGACATCGATGGTGAGCCGGGTCGGCGTCGATCCGATCAGTCACCCCGACACCGCGATTCTGGCGATGCTGTTGGCGGCGTAACCACACCAGATTCGGGACACCCTCTCCACCAAGGAGAATCCACCTGCCGAAAATGAATAGGAAACCTGGCGGGTTGAGCGGACAACCGCTAGGGTCTCTTGATCAGCGAAGGGCAGTAGCCCGCAATCGTCGCGTCGACCTGCTGGCCTCGAGCCCGGCCGACAGCCTGCGATGCGGTGGGCGACACCTTCGGCCGTAAGTGGGGTAAGCCGCGAGAGCGGCAAGTTTCAGCGGTCTGTCGAAAGGTCGCCATGTCCGCAGGCGCAGGCGTCAGCGTGAAAGCTGAGTCGGCGAGATCTGCTACCCGGCGGACGCCTCAGATAGCCGTGAGGCCCCACCGCAACCATCTCTGTACCCATATTTGTGCCCTCGCTTGTGCGGCGACCGCCGAAACCTCCGTCCGTTTCCATCGGGCAACCGCCTTCCTGAATCGGACCCACAATCCACCCAGAGCTGTCTGGCTATCGCGCGCGAGGGGGTTGACGAGCATTCCACCGCCCCACCTGTAACGTGTTCCACGTCGTCCGACAACGGCGCTGCGCGCAATCCGATGCGGCCCGGGTCCCGCACTCTAGCAAATTTGGGTTTCCGCTAGTCACGGCGCCGCTTCGGTTGCCGGCCAAGAAGTTGATCATGATCGAGCACCCCTGTGCTCGCAGCTCACCGCGCCCAATACAACGCAACCGTCACCTTTTGCATTGCGAGACGGCGCAATCCCGCCTACCCCTCAGGGCGAAGGTCGCGGCATCCGCAGCAGAGGGGCTCAAAACGCAAAGCCAGTTTAACTTTTGTGGCGTTTGCACTTGGTTGTCGTCACAACACTCGCTACGATGGTCAGCAAATACGCCGCCTAATTCGTACCGCTCATGAAGCATGTGGAGGTCAAATCGATGAGCAAGACGTTCGCCGCCCGCCTAAACCGCCTGTTCGATACGGTTTATCCGCCCGGGCGCGGACCCCACACGTCTGCCGAGGTGATCGCCGCACTGAAGTCCGAGGGCGTCACCATGTCGGCCCCGTACCTGTCCCAGCTTCGTTCGGGCAACCGGACCAACCCGTCAGCGGCAACCATGGCCGCACTTGCCAACTTCTTCCGGATCAAGCCGGCGTACTTCACCGACGACGAGTACTACGAGAAGCTCGACAAGGAACTGACCTGGCTGGCCAGCATGCGTGACGAGGGGATCCGCCGGATCGCAGCCCGCACCGTCGGCCTGTCCAACGAAGCTCAGCAGGACCTGGTCCAGAAGGTCGATGAGCTGCGTCGCCGGGAACACCTCGACGACTGATCGGCCGGTTTCAGCTGCGCGATGCCGCGCGGTCCAATTCCCGGTACCGCTCGGCAATCGCCAGAATCCATTCCCGGTCGGAATACGTTTCGGGTTGGCTCAACCAGACCAGCCCCGGAAACGCTGACTCGTCGTCATCCTCACGGGTGTCGTAAATCCACTGCGCGATGGCCAGCGCCTGCTCGCCGGGCGCTACCTCGGGCCGCTGAGCTTCCTCGAATTCTGTTGTGTCGCTTGGCTCTCCGGATCCACTCGACCCACGGGGCCCGGCATTTTCATGCCGGCGCGAGTCGGCGGCCGTCGCCTCCAGGTAGAGCGCATCGGAGATCAGCGACATCCGTTCGGCGACCCGGAACACCAATGGACCGCGCGGACGCACGCCGATGCCCACATCGGGCTGGCGCCGGGCCAACTCGCTCAGAAGCGGCTTGATGGTCCGTAACTCCTGACGTGCACCGAACCAGTCTTCGACGCTCGGCAGCAGCGATCCGGCGGCCACGATGACCATCGCGCAGCCCAGCAGGGTGGCCGCGGCACCGACACCGACGGGTTCGGTCCGCCCCGCGGCTCTGAGCAGGACGAAGCCGCTGGCCGCCACGATCAGCACCATGCCGACGGTGAACAGGAACAGCGCCCGCCCGCGCCGGCTGCGGTTCGAGTAGCGCAGGCCGGCCCACACCACGAGGGTCAGCGCCAGGAACACATACAGCAGCGGTAGCAGCCACGAGGCGCCGTGCGATCCGAGATCCCGCGTCAGATATTCGGCGGGGGACATCTCCGGTAGGCGGCCGGCGCGGAAGAAGATCACCAGGCTGATGACGGCGACGACGCCGGCGATGCCGTACTGGATCAGCGCGATACGACGGGTGAGGGCGGCAGAGTGGCCCGAGGACGCGGTCGTGATCATGACGCAACTGCCTGCGGCACAGGCGATCAGCGCGACCTGGCTCAGTCCGGCGGCGATGTTCGGCCAGTGCACCACCGTGTCGATCAGCAGGGCCAGCGGCTGCCAGTTCAGCGCGGCCACGATGCCGAGACTGCCCAACGACAGGATCATCGCCGAGCTCACCAGGGATTGCTTGTTGACCAGAGCCCAACCGATACGCAGGCCGGTAGCCAGGCCGAGCAGGCCTGCGATCACCCAGACGATCAACCAAACGCCTCTCCGAGGCGAACCTGCACGATCGATGACCGGTCGGACGGCAGCCTGCCGAGGCGGTACAGCAGAAGCGCGGCGAAGTCCTCGGCCTCCTGCTCGATGTCCTCACCGTTGGGGCCCATGCATCCGGTCCGCTGGTTGAGCATGTAGCTGATCAGGTCGGAGGTGGCCACCTCGGTGGACGCGGCGGCCGCGTCCACGATCGAGATGCCTTCGTGGCCGAGGACCAGGTGCCCGAGTTCGTGAGCCAGGGTGCGGTCCCAGGCAGGCAGACCGTGCTGGATGAGGAACACATCGCGGTCGGCGTATTGACGCCACTGGCCGCAGACCCCGGGGGGAAGTTCGGCCATGGTCAGCTCGATCGGCCTGCCACGATCTTCGCTCACCGCGTCGACCAGACGGGTCAACGTGACTTCACCCTGTCGCGGGGCGAGGTCGAGTACCTCGTTCACAGCGCGCGTGACGCTTCGACTCGCGGACATGTTCCCCCTTCCCGAACTTCTCGTGATCCTGCCAAGACGTTCCTAACGCATGAATCGACTGACATCGATTCGAACCGTCCGGCCGGCCTTGGCCTGCCGGTAACCCACGAGTCCGCCCAAACCGGTCAATGCCATCATCCCGGTCACGCCGGGCAATGCCACGGCTGCGATCTCCTTTGTGTTCGCGGTACGCAGATAATCCGTGTATCCGGCCCGGAAGGCCACCGGAATTGCGGCATCCAGCCCGACAGCGGCGGGCTGCCGCGCCTCGGTACGCATCTTGGTGTTCGATTGCACCTCGGGCCCCGATCGTGGCCCCGAACGCGGCCCGTGATCAGCGTCCGGAGCGCCCAACGGCACCGCGATCGGCGGCACGATGACCGGCAGGGCGATCACCGGTACGGCAACCGGCGCCACCCCGGCCGCTGCGGCCAGTCCGGGCGGCGGTGGCACGGGCACGTCGGGAGCCTGTGTCTGCGCGACCGGGGCTTGGAAGACCGGTGGGCGCGGAACGTCGAAGGGAGTCGGGACACCGGGACCCCACTCGCCGCCACCGCGAGTCGGACCGCCGATCAGCGTCGTGGTGGTCGCACTTGTCGCCGACGTCGTGGCCGAGGTGGTCGCCGACGTCGTGGCCGAGGTGGTCTCGGTTGTCTCGCTGGTTTCGGTGGTCTGAGTGGTTTCGGTGGTCTGGGTGGTGCGCGTCGTGGTCACCACCGAGGCCGAGGTCGTGGGAGTCGCCGAGGTCGTGGGGGACTCCGACACGGTGGGTTGCGAGGTCGGAGGCGTCTCGGTCTGAGTCTGGCTGTTGGACGGTGTAGGGGTCTTGGTGTCGGTCCCGGTTTGCGGAGGCGTCTGAGATCCGGACGGCTGCGCCGTGTTGGTCGGTTCTCCGGTCCCTGAAGGTTTGCCGGTTGTCTTGGTCGGTCGACCCGTGGTCTTGGTGGGCTTGCCGGTGGTTCGGGTGCCGCTGTGAGACGGGCGCGTCCCCGACGCGCCGGCGTCGTCGTCACCGTCGCCTTGGTCGTCGCCATCGTGGGAGTGGCCGTGACCGTGGTCCTTGCCGTTGTGCCCGCTGTGACCGTTTCCCGAGCCGTTGGATGAGCCCTGGCCGCTGTCCGGCCGACCCCGGTCGGGATCGGCAAATGCCAGGGCCCCTCCGACACCGGCGATGATCAGGCCCGTTAGCACCAGACCGGTCGAGGCGGCGACGCGCAACCGCGAACGCACGTTGTCACCACCCTTTCGCGCACCGCCCGATAGCTTCTTTGACGGATTCGATTCTTGCACAACCACGCAGTTCAAATTTGCTAGCTGAGGTGATTACCCACGCCGATGACGGGGAGCCGCAGCAGAGCAAATCCACCGGACGATACTGTGGGTCTGCAGCAGTTCTGCGGTGACCACGAACACACGACGAATTGACCGGGAGGCAACCGGAATGGGCCTGTTCACGCGACGAAAAAGCCGCGCCACCCGCCGCGCCGAAGCCCGCGCCATCAAGGCCAAGGCCAAGCTGGAAGCCCGGCTCACCGCAAAGAATGAGGCTCGTCGGATCAAGTCGGACCAGAAATCTGCGCAACGGGCGCTCAAAGCTCAGGTCAAGGCCCAGCGCGACAGTGACCGCAACGCCCTCAAGGTGGCCGAGGCAGAGTTGAAGGCGGCCCGTGAGGGACGACTGCTCTCCCCCACCCGGGTTCGCCGTGTGCTCACCGTGACGCGTTTGCTGGCGCCGGTGCTCGTGCCGTTGATCTACCGGGCCGCCACGGCCGCGCGCGGCGCCCTCGACGAACGTCGCGCCGACCGTCTCGGTGTCCCCCTGGCTCAGCTCGGCCAGTTCTCCGGGCACGGCGCGGAGCTCTCCGCGCGGATCTCCGGGGCCGAACAGACCCTGCGCCAGGTGGCCGAGAAGAAGCCGAAGGACGCCGAGACCAAGCAGTTCGTCACGGCCATCACCGAGCGGCTCAACGATCTGGCCGCGGCGGTGACCGCCGCCGAGAACATGCCGACCGCGCGGCGTCGGGGTGCCCACGCGGCCATCGCGGCCCAGCTCGACGGCATCGATGCCGATCTGATGGCTCGGCTCGGGCTGGTCTAGCGCCTTTCCATGATCGGCGTCCGTATCGATTCCGCGGCTCAGCTGCGCGGTACGGGCGTCGGCTCACTCACGGTCGCGTTGGCGGTCGCCGCCCATGGCGCCGCCGGCGGCTCCCTGCCGGGTGGGGCTGTGGCCGCCCAGCTCGTGGTGCTCGCATTGACGTTGGGGACGGTGGCCGCGACGTTGTCCGGTGCGAGTCGCGCCGTGGTGTTGTGGGGCCTGCTGGGTACCGGCCAGGTGCTGGCGCACGCGTTGTTGACCACGGCCGGTCACGAGCACGGTGTGCCAGCCGGGCCGCTGATGTTCGGCGCGCACGTGGCGGCGGTGTCGCTCGGCGCCGGGCTGATCGCGTGCGGTGCCCGGTTGTCGGCAGCGATGTCACGGGTGGTCCGCGTGGTGGTGAGCGACGGACACGCTGCGCCCGGCTCGCCGGCCCACGTCACGGCGCGCAGCGCCGATCAACCGTTGCACTCGGCCCTTCAACTTGCCGCGTCGGTGTCTCACAGAGGTCCGCCGGTCGGAGTCGCCGCCTGACCATCCGACCCACTCCAGAAAGACAACCTCATGCAACCCTTCACCAGGGCGCCCTCGCGCGCCCTCCTCGCAGCCGCCGCGGTGGCCGTCGCGGGCCTGCTCACCGCGGCGCCGGCCGGGGCCCACGTTCATGTCGATGTCGAGAATCCGGCCCCGGGAACCACTTCGGTGCTCACCTTCCGGGTCCCCGGCGAGTCCGATACCGGTGCGCTGACCACACAGTTGGCGGTCGACCTACCCGACGTGGCCTCGGCGCGCACCGAGGTGATGCCGGGCTGGACCGCCAAGCTGGACCGTGACACCGCGGCCGGCACAGTCCGAGCGGTGACGTGGACCGCGGCCCCCGGAGTCGGCATCTCCTCCGAGCAGTTCGCTCTGTTCCGAGTGTCGGTCAAGCTCCCTGACTCCGCGACGGCGAGCTTTCCCGTCACCCAGACCTACTCCGACGGATCGGTGGTCCGCTGGGATCAGCCGCCCCTTCCCGACGGCAGCGAGCCCGAGCATCCCGCCCCGCAGTTGACGCTGAAGGGCGCGCCGGCGGCCGGGGAACCCGCCGCACCCTCACCCTCCACGCCGCAGCCCTCCGCGCAGCCCGCAGGCGCTGTCGACAACTCCGCCCGATGGCTGGCCGGTGGAGCGTTGATCGTGGCGGCCGCCGCGGTGGCCACAGCACTGTTGAACCGGCGTCGATCATGAGGCGTCTGCTGGCCGTGGGCCTGTCCTGCTTCATCCTGGCCGCATCGGCGCTGCTCGGCGCCCCGGCTGCGTCGGCACATGCGTCCCGGATCGCCGCGGACCCCGCCGAACACTCGGCGTTGACCGCCTCCCCGCCTCGGGTGAGCGCGACGTTCAACGAGGCGCTGCAGCCCGCCTTCGCCAACATGACAGTTGTCGGGCCGGACAACAACCTGTGGTCCGAGGGTGATCCCACGGTCGCCGGCGCGGTTCTCAGCGTCGCCGTCCGCCCGTTGGGCCCGGCCGGTACGTACACCGTGAATTACCGGGTGACCTCAGCCGATGGGCACGTGGTGTCGGGTTCCTGGTCGTTCGAGCTGACGGTTGCGGGCTCCGGTACGCCGGGGACGGCCGCGTCGTCGCCGGCACAGTCCGACGGGGGCATCGTGGTGTGGCCGTTCGTGCTGGTCGCCGTGGTGCTCATCGGGGGTGGGGCCTGGTGGGCGGTCCGACGCCGGGGCTGATCGTGCGCGGCGGCGCGGTCGTCGCAGCGACTGTCGCGGCGGCCTGGGCGCTGGCCTACCCCCACAACCCGGTGGCAGGCGCCGCGACGCGGGCGTTGGCCGACTGCGCCGCTGTCATCACCCTCGGCCTGGCCACCGTGCCGCTGCTGGAATCCGACCGCTACCGGGCCGAGTTGGGCCGTAGGGCCGCGGGACCACTCGGGTTGGCGGCAGCGGTGTGGCTGGTGACCGAGATCGTGCGACTGACCGTGGAGGCCGCACAGACCGCGGGAGTCGGGTTCTGGCAGATCGGCATCCGCACCCTGACCGACTTCTGTCTCTATACGACCGCGGGTCGTTCGGGACTGGTCGGCGTCGCAGCCGCTCTGGCGGTGGCTGCGGTGGCGGTCCTGGCCCCGCGCGGCGCCACGACGACGGTCGCGGCGGTGGGTCTCGCGGCCGTCGGAATGGCCGCCCGAACGCTGGCCGGGCATCTGGCGGAGAGCCCGGTCGGCGGGATGGCCGTTGCGGTGCATGGGCTGGCCGCGGCGGTGTGGTGCGGCGTGCTGGCCGCACTTGTGCTGACCGTGACGCATCGGGGTCAGTGGGCCAGAGTGCTGCCGCGGTTCTCGCAGTTGTCGCTGTGGTGTGTGGGCGTGCTGCTGGCGGCCGGGGTGGCCGGGGCCGCGATCAAGTTGGACTCCCCCACGGAACTGTGGGCGACCGGCTATGGCCGGGTGCTGGCGGCCAAGGTGGTCGTGACCGCGGCCCTGTTGGTGTTGGCCTGGCGCAATCGGTCGCAATGGCTGCCCGCAGCACGCGCCCACCGCAGCAGCGCCACGCTGTCGCAGAACCGGTCGTTGGTGGAATTGGGCATGATGGCTGTGGCGGTCACCCTCGCCGCGGCTCTGGCCGTCACGGGTTGACCGCTGCGGCGCCTGGCATGATGGGAAACACTGCCGGCCCCCCAACACCGCGCTGGCGCGGAACTTCAGATACTGCAAAGGAGCAGCCAGATGGCAGAGCAGCAGGATCAACCCGCCGAGAAGCCCGAAACCGCGGCGGAACCTGCTCCGCCCAAGCCCGGCCCTCCGCCGGCCAAGAAAGCTGCTGCGAAGAAGGCCCCCGCCAAGAAGGCAGCGGCCAAGAAGGCTCCGGCCAAGGCCGCCAAGAAAGCTCCGGCCAAAAAGGCTCCCGCCAAGAAGGCCCCGCCCGCTCCGCCTGCCCCCGCTGTCCCGCCTGCCCAGCCTGCCCAGCCTGCGCCGCCCGCCGAGCCGGCGCCTGCACCCGTCATCCCGTTGCCGGATGTCGCCAAGGCAGCCAAAGAGACTGCCGCCCAAGCCAAGTCGACCGTCACATCGGCCACCAACCCGGTGTCTGGCCCGGCGCCGGTTCCGCTGTCCGACAGCCCGTCGTCCAAACTGCCCGTGGTGGCAGCGGTGGCCGTCGGCGTTCTGGCTGTGATCCTGGTCCTGCTGAGCAGGCGAAATTCCGAGGAAGACTGACTTTCCGGTTGACCCTGACGCGACGTCAGGGTCAATAGTGGCCTGATGCAGGCGAATTCACAGGCGAGATCTGTTGGCGCGGTCGCCGCGCTGACGGAGGTCTCGGTGCGCACCCTGCATCACTACGACCACATCGGTCTCGTGGTACCCAGTGTGCGCACCGCGGCGGGCTACCGCGGCTACACCGACACCGATATCGAGCGACTGCACCTGGTGCTGGTGTATCGGTCTGTCGGGATGGCGTTGGACGAGATCCGGTCATTGCTCGACGACCCCGACTCGGACGTGCTCGCCCACCTGCGACGCCGGCATCGGCTGCTCTGCGATCAGGCCGAGCAGTTGCAGGAGACCATCAAGGCAGTGGAGGTATTGATGAGCGCCCACGACAGAGGGATTCAGCTCACCGCGGAAGAGCAGGTGGAGATTTTCGGCAGTGCCGTTTTCGATGAGCATGACGCCGAGGTGCGCGAACGCTGGGGTGATACCGAGGAATGGCGGCAGTCCCGGCAGCGGACGGCGCAGATGACCAAGCAGGACTGGATCGAGTTCAAGGCAGAGAATGACGCGCTGCTCGACGCACTGGCCGAGGGCAAGCGCGCCGGGGTCAGGCCCGCCTCTGCGGAGGCCGACGCACTGGCCGCCCGGCATCGTGCCAATATTTCCCGGTTCTACGACTGCAGTGACGACATGCACGTATGCCTGGCGAACATCTATGTGGAGGACGAGCGCTTCGCCCGCTACTACGACGATGCCGAGCCCGGGCTGGCCCAGTTCGTGCACGACATCATCGTGCAAAGTGTCGGACGCTAGCGAGCTGCGATAATCGCGGGGTGAGTATCGAACCGCGCGCCACCGCTGATCTGGTCGACGAGATCTATCCCGACGTCCGTAGCTGCGATCTGCAGTTGCAGAACTACGGCGGCAGGACCATGTTCGCCGGGCCGATCACCACGGTGCGCTGCTTCCAGGACAACGCGCTGCTCAAGTCGATCCTATCCACCCCCGGCGACGGCGGTGTGCTCGTGGTCGACGGGAACGGGTCGCTACACACCGCCCTGGTCGGCGACATCATCGCGGGGCTGGCCGCCGAGCACGGCTGGTCGGGGGTGATCGTGCACGGCGCGGTCCGCGATGCCGCCGCGCTGCGCACCATCGATGTCGGGATCAAGGCGCTGGGCACCAACCCGCGCAAGGGCACCAAGACCGGCGAAGGTGAGCGCGACGTCGAGGTCAGCTTCGGCGGCGTCACCTTCGTCCCGGGCGAGATCGCGTATGCCGACGAGGACGGCATCGTCGTCGTCGGAGACGACAGGTAGGCCACGTCGTCGGAGACGACAAGTAGGCCACGTCGTCGCGTCCAGCGAAAGAAGCCCCCACTGTGCGGTGGGGGCTTCTTTCGTTCTCAGCGGGCTTAAACCGTCACTGCGGCACGGTGTTTGGTGAACATCAGTGACTCTTCGTCCACCTTGCCGTAGCGGATGGTGCGCATGTCGAAGAAGTAGTTCTGCTTGAGCTTCCACGGCGCCTCGGAGCCCGACTTGGGCAGGCTGTCCATGGCACGCCGGAAGTATCCCGGAGTGAAGTCCATGAACGGCATCTCGTCCACGGCCGCTCCGGGGTGCTGGGGCTCGACACGGTCGAAACCGTTGGCGTCCATGTAGTTCAGCATCCGGCAGATGAACTCCGAGACCAGGTCGGCCTTGAGCGTCCAGGACGCGTTGGTGTAGCCGAAGGTGATGGCCATGTTCGGCACGCCGGAGAGCATCAGACCCTTGTAGGTCATGCACTTGGTCAGGTCGATCGGCTCACCGTTGCGGTTGGCGGTCGCCCCACCGAACAGCTGCATGTTCAGGCCCGTCGCGGTGACGATGATGTCGGCCTGCAGCTCCTCCCCGGAGGTCAGCTTGATGCCGGTTTCGGTGAAGGTCTCGATGGTGTCGGTGACGACGCCGGCCTTGCCCGAGCGGATGGCCTTGAACAGATCGCCGTTGGGCGCCAGGCAGACTCGCTCGTCCCAGGGGTTGTACCGCGGGCTGAAGTGCTTGTCATAGTCGAAGCCCTCGGGCAGCCGGCGCTCGGCCATCCGGCGAAGCACCTTCTTGAACACGCTCGGGAAGTTGCGGGCGACCTGGTACTGGCCGGTGCTGTAACCGATCTGCTTCCAGCGGTTGACGAAGTGTGCCAGGTTCTTCGGCAGGTATTTGTTGGTTCGCAGCGCGATCGGATCTTCCAGCGGCAGCGAGCCGATGTAGGTGGGCGAGCGCTGCAGCATCGTGACGTGGCCGACGCCGCCGTTGACCAGTGACGGGATCAGCGTCACCGCGGTGGCACCCGAGCCGATGACGACGACGTTCTTGCCCGTGTAGTCCAGGTCTTCGGGCCAGTGCTGGGGGTGGATGATCTGGCCCTTGAAGTCATCGGCACCGGGGAACTCGGGCGAGTAGCCCTCGTCGTAGTTGTAGTAGCCGCTGCACACCGACAGGAATGACGCGGTGATCTGCTTGGCCTCGCCGCCCGTCTCGATGTTCACGGTCCAGCGGTTGTCGGCATCGGACCAGTCGACCGAGAGCACACGGTGACCGGTGCGGATGTGCTTGCGGATGCCGTACTCGTCGGCAGCCTCGTTGATGTAGTTCCAGATCGACTTGCCGTCGGCGATCGACTTGGCCGATTCCCAGGGCTTGAACCGGAATCCGAGGGTGAACATGTCCGAGTCGGAGCGGATGCCCGGGTACTTGAACAGGTCCCAGGTGCCGCCGATGTTCTCCCGGCGCTCGAGGATCACGTAGCTCTTGGTCGGGCAGCGGTCCTGGAGGTGCCAGGCCGTGCTGATGCCGGAGATGCCGGCACCGACGATCACAACATCGAAATGTTCGGTCATGGGACCGACGGTATCAACACGGTGTTGAGTCGGTCAACAGTGTGTTGAAAAATTCAACTCGGTGTTAGGCTCGCTTACTGTGACCACCTCCAGCACGACGCGCGCCCCGCGCGGTCGCCGCGCCGCCCGGCCCTCGGGCGACGATCGTGAAGCGGCGATCCTCGCGACCGCCAGACAACTGCTGGAGACCAGGAAACTGGCCGACATATCGGTCGATGACCTGGCCAAAGGCGCCGGAATCTCCCGCCCGACGTTCTACTTCTACTTCCCGTCGAAGGAAGCGGTCGTACTGTCGCTGCTCGATCCGCTGATCAAGCGCGCGGATACCGGTTTCGACAGCGCGATGGAGGACATGCCGGCCGACCCGAAGCGGGCCATCCGGCACGGGATCGAGATCTTCTTCAGCTCGTTCGCATCGGATGCGGCCACGGCACGCGCCGGCACGGAGGCCCTCAACAGCAGTCCCGAGTTCCGCACGCTCTGGTCCGGGCTCATGCAGAAGTGGATCGCGCTGACCGCGGCGCTGATCAGTGCCGAACGTCAACGCGGCGCCGCCCCGGAGACCATCCCCGCCATGGATCTGGCCACCTCACTGAACCTGATGAACGAGCGCACCATGATGGCCGCACTTGGGGCCGAGCAGCCCGCTGTCGAATACGAGAAGGTGGTCGACACCCTCGCTCACATCTGGCTGACCAGCATCTACGGCGAGACACTCTGACCCGTCCGCCCACTATGCGAACATATGTTCGTGTGCGGCGGTTCAACCCAGCAGGCGGCCATCCTGCACGCTGATCTCGATTCGTTCTATGCATCGGTCGAACAGCGCGACGATCCGGCTCTGCGCGGCCGCCCGGTGATCGTGGGCGGCGGTGTGGTCCTGGCGGCCAGTTACGAGGCCAAGGCGTTCGGCGTGCGCACGGCGATGAGCGGAGGTCAGGCCCGGGCGTTGTGCCCGCAGGCCATCGTGGTGCCGCCGCGGATGTCGGCGTATTCGGAAGCCAGCGGGCACGTGTTCGAGGTTTTCCACGACACCACGCCCGTGGTGGAGCCCCTGTCGGTGGACGAGGCGTTTCTCGACGTGTCCGGCCTGGGCCGGGTGTCGGGCACCCCGGTGGAGATCGCGCGCCGGCTGCGTGAACAGGTCAGCGAGCAGGTCGGCCTGCCCATCACGGTCGGCATCGCTCGCACGAAGTTCCTGGCCAAGGTGGCCAGTCAGGTGGCCAAACCGGACGGCCTGCTGTTGGTGCCACCCGATCGGGAGCTGGCGTTCCTGCATCCGCTTCCGGTGCGTCGGTTGTGGGGGGTCGGCGCCAAGACGGCCGAGAAGCTCCACGCCCACGGGATCGAGACGGTCGCGGATGTCGCCGAGTTACCGGAGTCAGCGCTGCGCCCCATGGTGGGTGGTGCGATGGCGCGACAGCTGTATGCGTTGTCGCGCAACATCGATCGCCGGCGGGTGACGACGGGGGTGCGGCGCAGTTCGATCGGAGCCCAACGCGCGCTCGGGCGTCGCGGGAATACGATGTCGGCCGCGGAGGTCGACGTGGTCGTGATCAACCTCGTCGACCGGATAACGCGCCGGATGCGCGGGGCGGGACGCACCGGACGGACCGTCGTATTGCGTTTGCGTTTCGACGATTTCGGCCGGGCCACCCGATCGCACACTCTGCCTCGCGCCACCGCGTCGACGGACGCGATCCTGGCCGCCGCCCGGGCATTGGTGACGGCAGCGGCTCCTGTGATCGCCGAGCGCGGCTTGACGCTGATCGGATTCGCGGTGTCCAACATCGACCACCAGGGCAGCCAGCAGTTGGAACTGCCCTTCAACTCCGAGCCCGATCCCGTGGCGATCGACGGCGCCATCGACGAGGTGCGTCAGCGGTTCGGCAATGCGATGCTGACCCGTGGGGTACTGGTCGGACGCGATCCCGGCCTGGAGATGCCCACCCTCCCGTACTAGAGCAGCTATGCGCACTAAAAGAACTGCGCGGCAACAAATCCCGCGAGGAGCACGGTGAATCCGCCGATCTCGCCGGCGATGAGCGCGACCATTCCGGCGTGCAGTGCGGCGGTGGGTTTCTCGAATTGATTGGTGGTGTCGCGTTTGGCGCCGTGTTCGATGTACGCGGCGATCGCAACGACGAAGAACAGCACGAGCACCATCGATGCGGTCAGGTTCACCCAGGTCGGCCAGGCGCTGAGTTCGACGAACACGGCCACCAGCAGCGTCGCGAACGAGTACAGCAGTGCGGCGCGGTGGGCGATGTCGACGTATGGGTGCGCCAGGTGGTTCTCGCTGGTGGCCATCTGCTGGTATTTCCACACCCCGAGCACCAGCGCCAGCAGGAAGATCAGGCCGGCGGCCAGCAGGGTGATGACGGTGTCGATGCCGAGATCCGCGTGCATCGCGTGAGCTTAGACCGAGCTGTCAGCGGGATGTCCAGTCGAGCAGTTGATCGGCGCGCCAGGTGGTAACGATGCGCTCGGTCGGCACCTCCGCGTCAAGGGCGCGCTGGGCCCCGTAGCCGAGAAAATCCAGTTGGCCGGGAGCGTGCGCATCGGTATCGATACTGAACAGGCAGCCGATCTCCAGGGCCAGGTTCAGCAGCCGGGTCGGTGGATCGCGGCGTTCGGGACGGGAATTGATCTCGACGGCGGTGCCGTGGTCACGGCAGGCGGTGAAGACCTTCTCTGCATCGAATTTCGATTCGGGCCGCATGCCGCGTCCGCCGGTGACCAGGCGTCCGGTGCAATGTCCGAGCACGTCGGTGTGCGGATTCGACACTGCCTTGATCATGCGCCTGGTCATCGACGCCGAGTCCATCGCGAGTTTGGAATGCACACTGGCCACCACGACATCGAGCCGCTCCAGCAGCTCGGGCTCCTGGTCTAGGGATCCGTCTTCGAGGATGTCGACCTCGATCCCGGTCAGTATGCGCATCGGTGCCACTCGTTCACGGAGCTCTTCGATGACGTCGAGTTGCTCCCGAAGGCGGTCGGGGGACAGCCCGTTGGCGATCTTGAGGCGCGGCGAGTGGTCGGTCAGCGCGCAGTACTCGTGCCCCAGGTCGCGCGCGGCCAGCATCATCTCCTCGATCGGGGCGGACCCGTCCGACCAGTTGGAGTGCACGTGCAGATCGCCGCGTAACGCGGCCCGAAGGTCCCCGCCACCGAGATCTTGGGCAGCTGCGCGCAATTCGACAAGGGTGTCGGGTTCGCGGCCGGCCCACGCCTGCGCGATCACCTTGGCGGTCTTTGGCCCGACGCCGGGCAGGGACTGCCAGCTGTCCGACGCGCCGAGCCGTTCTCGTTGCGCGTCGGTGAGTGCTTCGACGGTATCGGCGGCGTTGCGGTAGGCCATCACCCGTCGCGGGTCCTCCCGAGCCCGGTCCTTGTAGTACGCGATCTGACGCAGCGCAGTCACCGGATCCATGGCGTGGCTCAGCAGTCCCCCGGCCGTGCCTGGCAGTGTGGTGTGGTCCCGGGGAACCGGTAGCGATGCGTCGCAACCCAGCGGTACACCGCGTTCTGCAGCTGCCGCACTCCGGGCACGCGATACACGCTCAACGGAATCCGGGTACCGAACCCGGCCGACACGGCGGCGTTGATGGCTTCAGCGCCGCGATACACCTCCCCCGAGGACTCCTGCCACCACGCGGCTTCGAGCATCTGATCCGCCGGGACACCGAGCCGGTCAGCGGTCCCCGCGGCCTGGAATGGCGCGATCCGCAGGTCGCCGGTGCGCTGGCGTTTCGTCAGGGCATTGACGCTGCGGGTGCACATGCCGCAGTTGCCGTCGAAGTACAGGACGCCGCTCATACCTCCAGTGTGCCCGCATCGGGACGGGTATTTGCGTCGTACGGCCGGCCGCCCTACAGTGAATTGAGCAATTCTTCAATCCATCAATTCGTCAGGCTTCTCCTATGCCTCGGCTACTGCCCCATCGCGCGGACTACGCCGAGCTGCCTCGCTCCTGGCGCCGCGATGTGCTCGCAGGCGTGACGGTCGGCGTAGTTGCACTGCCATTGGCGCTGGCGTTCGGGATCAGCTCGGGTGTCGGGGCGGCAGCGGGCCTGATCACGGCGGTGGTGGCCGGTCTGGTCGCCGCGGTGTTCGGCGGCTCCCACGTACAGGTGTCGGGGCCCACGGGGGCGATGGCCGTCGTGCTCGCCCCGATCGTCGCTCAGCACGGACTCGCCAGCATCGCACTGGTGACCGTGGTGGCCGGCCTGCTGGTGCTGGCTGCCGGTGTCACCGGGTTGGGCCGGGCGGTGACGTTCATCCCGTGGCCGGTGATCGAGGGGTTCACCCTGGGCATCGCGATGATCATCTTCTTGCAGCAGGTCCCGGCCGCATTCGCCCAGCAGGCGCCGGCAGGTGAACGCACGCTGCCCGCCGCCATCACGGTCATCACCCAGGCGGATTGGACAGCCGCGGCGAAAACCCTTGGGGTGGTTGCCGTTATCGCGCTCCTGATGGTCGCGCTTCCCCGCTTGCACCGCGCCATTCCCGAATCCCTGACCGCGGTCATCGTCGTCACCCTGTTGGTCGGCATCCTTCACATCCCGGTGGCCGCGATCGGTGAGCTGCCGTCGCATCTGCCCGCTCCCCTGCTTCCCCACGCCGATCTGGGCGCCTTGCGGACCCTGCTGGGTGCGGCACTGGCCATCGCCGCGCTGTCGGCCATTGAATCGCTGCTCTCGGCTCGGGTTGCGGCCACCATGTCGCCGACCGGACCGTACGACCCGGACCGCGAATTGGTCGGGCAGGGTTTGGCATCGGTGGCTTCGGGCGTTTTCGGCGGCATGCCCGCAACCGGCGCGATCGCTCGCACCGCGGTCAACGTCCGCTCCGGTGCCCGAACACGCGTCGCGGCGATCGTGCACTCGCTGGTGCTGCTCGGGGTGGCCTACCTGGCGACCGGACCGGTCTCGACCATTCCGCTCGCCGCGCTGGCCGGAGTGCTGATGGTGACGTCGTTCCGGATGATCTCGGCGGGCACTGTGCGAAAGATCCTGCGCTCGACGCGATCCGATGCGTTGACATTCGTACTGACCGCGGTGGTGACCGTGTGTTTCGACCTGATCGAGGCGGTCGAGATCGGCATCGTCGTCGCCGCCTTCTTCGCGTTGCGGTCTGTGGCGCGGCGCAGCAGCGTGGTTCGAGAGGAAATCCCCGGTCCGCACCTTCCAGGCGACGACGAGATCGCGCTGCTGCGGCTCGACGGTGCGATGTTCTTCGGTGCCGCCGAACGTATTTCGAACGCGATCGTGGACGCCGAACATCCACACACCTCCGTCGTCATCATCCGGATGTCGCAACTCGGCATGCTCGACGCCACCGGCGCCCACACCCTCGCGGAGATCGCCACCGAACTGGAGTCGCGGGGCATCACGGTGATCATCAAGGGCGTCCGACCCGAACACGCCGAGTTGCTGGCCAACGTCGGCGTGTTCGAGTCGCTACGGCACGAGAACCACCTACTCGATTCACTGGACGACGCGATCGCGCATGCGCGAACGCACGTCAGCGCTAGGTGACCGTACGGATCAGCTTCTTGTTCACGAACTCGTCCATGCCGAACTTTCCGAGTTCTCGGCCGAAACCGGACCGTTTGACGCCGCCGAACGGCAGTTCGGCCCCTTCGGCGCCGACCGCGTTCACGAACACCATGCCCGCGTCGATCCGGTCGGCCACCCGTGCGGCCTGATCGGCGTCGGTGGTGAAGACGTAGGAGCCCAGCCCGAACGGGGTGTCGTTGGCGATCTGGATGGCCTCGTCTTCCGAGCCCGCCTTGTACACCACGGCCACCGGCCCGAACAGTTCCTGGCGGTAGACGTCGTTGTCCTCGGTCACTCCGGTGAGCACGGCGGGCAGATAGAAGGCGCCGCGACGTTCACCTGCGGATTTCAGCTCAGCGCCCTGAGCGACGGCGGTCTTGACCTGCTGCTCTAGCCGCTCGGCGGCCAGCTCCGAGGACAGCGGGGCGATTCCGTCGGCGGCAGCCAGGAGTTTGTCGGTGAACTTGGCGAGGAAGTCGTCGTAGAGATCCTCGGCGACGATGAACCGCTTGGCGGCGTTACAGGCTTGCCCCGTGTTCTCCATCCGTCCTTCGACGGCGGCTTCCACCGTGGCGTCGAGATCATCGGTGGACAGCAGGATGAACGGATCGGAGCCGCCGAGTTCCAGCACGCACTTCTTGAGGTTGCGGCCGGCGATCTCGGCCACTGCCGCGCCTGCCCGTTCAGAGCCCGTCAGCGATACCGCGGCCACCCGTGGGTCGGCGATGATCTCGGCGACCTGGTCGTTGGTCGCTCGGATGTCGACATAGGCGCCCTGCGGCAGGCCGGCCTCCAGGAAGATCAGCTGCAACAACTCGGCGGACTCAGGGCACTGCGGGGCATGCTTGAGCAGAATTGTGTTGCCCACGATCAGGTTTGGGCCGGCGAACCGCGCGACCTGATAGTAGGGATAGTTCCACGGCATGATGCCCAGCAGCACGCCGACCGGGCCGCGCTTGACCACTGCGGTGCCCTCGCCGTCGAGCAGGGCGATCTCCTCGTCGGCGAGGAACTTCTCGGCGTTGTCGGCGTAGTACTGGTAGATGGCCGCGCTGAAGTCGACCTCGCCGAGCGCCTGATCGCGCGGCTTACCCATCTCGCGGACGATGACGTCAGCCAGCTGTTCGCGGCGCTGCTCGTGCAGGGCGGCGACCTTGCCGATGAGCGCGGCGCGCTCGGCGACGGTTGTCGTGCGCGCCCAGGTGCGGCCGGTCTTGGCGGCAGCATCGATCGCGGCCTGGATCTCGGCATCGGTCGAGGTCGGGTAGGTGGCGACCACCTCTGCGGTCGCCGGATCGGTGACTGCGTACTCGCTCATGTTCACTCCCAGATGGTCTGTTCGCGGGATTCCGCATATTTCCCTGCCCGAGACTACCGATTGCGGCGTCCAAATGGCGCTGAAGATACGGAATCAGCACAGCACAAGATTGTCCGGAATGAATCCGCGGACCGGACTAGTTTTCGATGGCGTGCGCTTCGCCTTCAAAACATCCCCGCAGAACACGACCTGGGCCGACATGCTTGCCATCTGGAAAGCGGCCGACACGATCGACGTCTTCGAATCCGGCTGGACGTTCGACCACTTCTACCCGATCTTCTCCGACTCGTCCGGCCCCTGCCTCGAGGGATGGACGACACTGACCGCCCTGGCCCAGGCCACCGAGCGGTTGCGCGTCGGCGTGCTCGTCACCGGAATTCACTACCGCCATCCGGCCGTGCTCGCGAACATGGCCTCCGCACTCGACATCGTCTCCAACGGCCGCCTCGAGCTCGGCATCGGCGCCGGCTGGAACGAGGAGGAGTCCGGTGCCTACGGAATCGAATTGGGTTCGATCAAGGAGCGCTTCGACCGGTTCGAGGAAGCCTGCCAGGTCCTCAAGGGGCTTTTGACGCAGGAGACCACCACGTTCGACGGGAAGTTCTACCAACTCAAGGACGCCCGTAACGAGCCCAAGGGCCCGCAGCAGCCGCATCCGCCTTTCTGCATCGGCGGCAGCGGCGAAAAGCGCACGCTGCGCATCACCGCGCAGTACGCCGACCACTGGAACTTCGTCGGCGGCCCGCCCGAGGAGTTCGCCCGCAAGCGCGATGTGCTGGCCGCGCACTGCGCAGATATCGGCCGCGACCCCAAGGAGATCACCCTGTCGGCCCACGTCCGACTCGGTCCGGATCATGATGTGGCGAAGGTGGTGGACGAGGCCGTCGCGCTGGGCGCCGAGGGCCTGGATTTGGCGATCATCTATCTGCCGCCGCCTTATGACCCGGCGGTGTTGGAGCCGTTGGCAGAAGCGATCAGGGATTCGGGTCAGCTGACTCGCTGAGATATACGGCCATACACGGCTACGCCCTCGGATCGGCGCTTTCGCGTCGGTTCGAGGGCGTGGAGCTATCGGGGCAGATGCGCGTCAGACCCCGAAGCGAAGTAGCTCGTCCGCGGTGACCAGGCGTTCGTTCTTGGCCGGGAACTCGCGGCTCTTCATCGGATGACGGAACAATGACCAGGCAATACGACCCATCCGCGACCGACTGATCGGGTTGATGTACACGGTGACTACTCCTGCGAATTACTGGTTGCTGTACCCGTACTTCTACGTTACCTCAGCGCTCTCACCACGTCATTAAATACCCGGCATCCGGCAAACTAGACGAGCCACGCCGGAAAACCACGATTTGTTTCCAGTGGGGCTGATGTGGCGAATGTGGCATCAAGATCGGCCAAATTCGAGATGTGGATCACATTTGCCGGCCCGCTACCGCGCTTGCAGCGCGTGATGCAGACCACAGCAGTTAATTAAGAAAGCTCTCAAGATCGCTGTGGGCGGACTCGGCCCACCCGGGCACTACGCCGTGCACGACTCAAATTGCCGCGCTGGATCGTGCAACGGCGCCGCTAAACTTCCCCTGGACAAGGGGGCGCATCCATGGGTTTTCTCGACCGTGTTACCGACAGTGTGGGTGATTTCGCGAACGGTCCCCTCAAACTTGCCAGTGGTGTTGTAAACGGTGCCAAAGACGGCGCGAGTCTCGTCGACAACCTCCTCGACAGAGACGTCGGCGGCGCTCTTCAGGACGCCTTCAAACTTGCGGACGACGTCGGAGACATCACCGAAGGCCTGGCAAGCCTCGGGTTCGGGGTCGGACCGCTACCGACGGCATTCAAATCGATGAAGAGTCTGGTGCCGGCCGAGTCCAAGATCCTATGGCTCGCGCAATTGGCGATCGATGGAATGAAGTTGACCACGGGATCGGGAAATCCGACCAACGGCGATGAATTCCGCGGCTCGAGCGATCACCTTGGGGACGCGGTGGCGACTCTCATCGGCGCGGAACCACATACCGATCGGTGGGACGGAACCGCCTCACAGGTCTACAACGCGGTGACCGCATCGCATCGACGGGTCGCCTTCGAGGTACAAAACGCCGACTTCGAAGTTGCGAACATCCTCGATGACGAGGCCGAGCAGGTTGGCCGCACTCGAGAAACCCTCGACGACCAGATCGAATGGCTCAAAATATATGACTACGCAACCATGGCGATGAATTCCACGGCTCCCAGCGCCGCACTCAAGGTGCTACTGGATACGGCCGCCGCCGCCACAGCAACGGGAATCGCGGCTGACGCGATCGGCAAGCTGCTCACGAACAGCGTGCAGAACGCCTTGCGCATCCGCGACCAGCTCGATGGGTACGAAGGCGCAGCGAAAGACACGTCAGGTAAGCCCATGGGCGGGTGCGAAGTCTTCGCGGTGCCGGATCAAGATGATCCCGACGAACGGCTAGCTCGCCCCAAGAAGGAGACGCCGCTACCGGACCTGCATGCCCCGACCAAGGCGCCGACGCGGTCACTACCGGAAACGAAATACACGGTGCCCAGCCCGGAAGAACCGATCGTTTACGGCCCGCCGGCTACGCCTTACGGGAATCCAGCGCCCGTAAGCCCGACCACGCCGAGCACTCCTCCATCCACGACGCCCAAAGCTCCCGCGGCTGCGGGGTCCCCACCTGCTGCCCCGACCACCCCGCCGCCCAGGGTCCCGGCAGCGGCAGCACCCGCCGCTCATACCAGCCAACGCGCGCCCGTCACCCAAGCTGTTCGCGGCGACAACGCAACCCCCGTGACCGCCGCCCGATCCTAAACCTTTGCGAAAGGATCTCAATGCCAACCGATTACGAGAAGAACCTCTCGGTCCTCACTGATCACATCCGACACCTGGCCGAGAAGCAACACACGGCAGTCAACCAGATCACCGGAGCGAATCGATCAATCGTCGATCCGGCACGGAATGTTCTAGACACCCACGGACTCGTTTGCGGTGCAACTAATCTCGCCGTGGCTGCGGTCGAGGCCGCCCGTCGGACGGCCGGTGGAAAGATGGAGAGGGTTTCCACCGAGCTCGCCGAAAAGTTGACCACCGCGGCCACCAACTATGACAACACCGACTCCGCCGAAGGCGGGAACATCAATACATGCGGGGTGTGAGTGGGTGACAACTGGGATGACGACGCCTGGGACAACTATCCCGAAGACGAGTCGTCGCTCGATGCGCTCGACTTCACCAACCTGATCGAGCAGCCCGAGGACAACTCTGCAGCAGAGACGCCGACTCCTGATACCGACGACGATGCTGTCCTGGCAGTTTATTTCACCGTGACGAATCCTCCTGGAACAGTGTCGGTCAGTGCGATGGCGAGTGGTCAACCTGCACATATCGACCTCTCACCGCGAGTAGTCGATATGACGGAAAGCCAACTCGCCGAAGAGATCCTCGTGATTGCGAGGCTCGCTACACAACAAGCCCTGGCTGGACAGAACCTGATTCTTTCGAGCGTCCTGGAGCGATTGGGCGCCGATCGAGACACGATCCGCAACCATCTGGAGCACGATGCAGGGCTACCGTCGGCCGAAGCCGTGCTCGCCGAGAAAGCCCAGATCTTCGCCAACCGATATCGAGATGACGGAGACGACTGATGTCTCAACCGCTCCCGGCCAGACGACGCTCACGCTGGCCGTTGGTCCTCGCGGTACTCGTGACCGTCGTGGTTGTCGTCAGCGGCGCCATCATGTGGTGGTTCTCGGCCGGTTCCGAGGCCTGGGCGCGGCACCGCTGGAATCCTCCGGAATCGGACTATCTCCCGTCGATGCGCGCCAATCCGGTGGCCGGCTGGACGGCCGATATCGCCACCCTCGGATTGCCGCCTGGATCGTCCATCACCGCCGGTGACGACCCTCAGGGCCCCATCATTCGAACGGGAAGCTCTCGCGCCTATCTCATCGCCAGTAGTCCCGGGCCCACACCGCAGTGGTGGCTGACCGGAGTTGACGCCGCGGACGGGCGCCGATTGTTTGCACCGGTGGCGTTGAACATGACGACCAGGGCTCCGAGTTGCTTCATCAACGGCGCCTCGGTGGTGTGTATCGCCGACGACTACGACCGAGCCACTGCGTGGGTGATCGACCGGCAGACGGGACAATTGACCTATACCGGGCCTACCGATGTGCGCCTGACCAGTTGGGAAAAACGTTCCGCCAGGCAAGCAGGTGACTATTTGGTAGCGGTCACCGAGAAACAAGGCATCTACGGCGTGGGACCTCAAGCCGAGACGACTTGGTTCGTGCCTGGGGCAGGAGTCGTCGCCGAACACAACAGCGACGTCGCTTTCCAGGGCACAGGTCGTGAGGACGGCGTAACACTGTTTTCCCTCGCGGACGGTCAGGTGCTAGACCCGCAGTTTCCAGACAAAACCGAATTGCTCAATACCGCATTCTTCAGCGGCGGCTTTGCACAGCAATTTGCCGAGAAACCGGGCCATGATTTCGTCCAGTTCTTCGACACCGCAGGAAAACTCACAATCAACAAGCGCTTCGACGGCAAACTCGGTGGAACAACAGGCAACCTGATCGGCATCGCAGACTCGGACAGCTACGGCATCTACACCCTGCAAGGTGACAAATTGCTTGACCTAGCAGGCGGTCGCATCCAACTGATCGGCACCACGCTGTGGGTCAGTGAGAAGGACAAAGTCACCCAATCCACTGCCTTCCGCCCATATGACATGCGGACGGGTGACAAAGGTGAGCCGTGCGAATTCGACTTGAGCACCGGCTATCTCGGATCAGACGGCACGGTGGCGGTGCGGGCTCCGGTCAACCCCAAGTCCGACCTGCTGGCCGATGCTTGGGATCTGTCCACGTGTGAGCGGGTGTGGTCGATCCCAAGGAACGGGCCTTTGGGTCGAGTAACGCGTCTGGGCGACACCCTGGTGCGCCTGTCGGACGACGGCACCGAACTCTATTCGCTGGTCGCTCCCTGACGGCATCGCGTTATGTGCGCGCCAACTCCTCGTCTAGGAACTCCGGCGGGTAGTCGTCGATGTCGTCCGACGTCATGGTGAGCTCGTCGGGAGTATCTTGCGTCGGCGCGCTCAGCCGCAACCAACTGACAGCCGCGAGGACGAAACAGCCGAACACCAGCGGATACCAGCCGCTGGCCAGCTGCCCGGTCCAGAAGCGGCGCAGGTCAAGATAATTCCAGTACACCCCGCTGAAGTACATGGTTGTGTGATTGCGGCCGGGCCGGTGCAGCGTCCACATGAAGACCATCGCGTACAGGCCCGCAGCCCGGTAGATCCAGCCGCGCGCCCATACACCTTGCGTCGTACACGCCTTCGCGACGAGCCAGAAGAGCGCCGGTGCGAACCAGACCCAGTGCGCCGCCCAACTGAACGGCGACACCGCGCAACCGGTCAAACCCACCAGCACGACGGCCAGCGCCAGCTCGCCTCGTCGGTGCGCCCAGGCGGCGATGGCCAGGCAGGCCGCAAGTACCACCAGCGCCGCCACGATCCACAGCCACTCGGGCCGCGGGTGCGGCTCGAAGTAGCGGGCCAGAAATCCGTTGATCGACTGGTTGGCCAGGTGATCGATGGAGCTGATGTGGGAGGTGTCGCCGAGGTGAGTCCAGAACCAGGCACTGTCCTTCGGCAGCAGCGGCCAGGTGAGCGCCGCCGTCGCGACGAACGTGACGGCCGCGGTAGCCGAGGCACGCCATTGACGGGTCAGCAGCAGGTACGGCAGGAAAATCAGCGGTGTGAGCTTGATACCGGCCGCCAGACCGAGTCCGATGCCGCGCCACCTGGCCTGTTCGGGGCGTAGCAGGTCGAGCATCACTATCGCCATCAGGAGGACGTTGATCTGTCCCCACCACAGCGTGGCCTGAACCGGTTCGACATCGACGACGATCACCGCGAGCGCGACGCTCACCACGCGCAGCCTCAGATCGGCACGGATCCCTGCCAGGCGCAGGATGCGCCACGCGATGAGCGCCAGCAAGCAGATCGACAGGACCAGCAGCGTGTACTTGGCGACGTCGAAACCGAGCCAGGCCAGCGGCGCGAGGACGAAGGTCGCGAACGGCGGGTACACGAACCAGGCACCGCGCAGCGCCGGTTCCTGGTACAGGCTCCTGCCGTCCCAGGACGCGTGCACCGCGGCGCGGTACGTGTCCAGGTCGAAGTTGTTCTCGGTCAACCCGAAGAAGTGGGTCCCGAACGGGACCAGGTGGTTGTGCACCACCACCGCCAGGACAGCCGCAAGTACTACACCTGCGACGACGCCACGTCGCAACCTCATCTCTTCACCCCCGTTGTGCACCGTGGTCAAGAGTTCCACACGGGCAACGGTTCAGAACACAGCAGTTCCGGCTCCGTGTGTGCCCGATCAGTCGTGAGAGATTCTCCCGATAGATCTCGCGGCTAGCGCTGCGGCGCGGCGGTCGGCTTGATCACCGCAGGCAGGGCGGTCTTGCCCATCAGGTACCGATCCACACCAGCGGCGGCAGCACGGCCCTCGGCGATGGCCCACACGATCAACGACTGTCCACGTCCCATGTCGCCGGCGACGAACACGCCGGGCACCGAGGTCTGGAAGTTGTTGTCGCGGGAGACATTTCCGCGGTCGGTCAGCTCGACGCCGAGCTTGCTCAGCAGGCCTTCCTTCTCCGGCCCGACGAAGCCCATCGCCAGCAGCACGAGGTCGGCTTTGAGCTCGAAGTCGGTGCCTTCGACCTTCTCGAACTTGCCGGCGTTCATCTTCACCTCGTGCGCGCGCAGGGCGGTCACGTGGCCGTTCTCACCGATGAATTCCTCGGTGTTGACCGAGAACACACGCTCGCCGCCCTCTTCGTGTGCCGAGGACACCCGGAACATCAAGGGGTAGGTCGGCCACGGGGTCGAGTCGGCACGGGTCTCGGGCGGACGCGGCATGATCTCGAACTGGTGGATGCTGGCTGCACCCTGACGGTGCGAGGTGCCCAGGCAGTCCGCGCCGGTGTCGCCACCGCCGATGATGATGACGTGCTTGTCCTTGGCGGTGATCGGCGGCTGGCCGTTCTCGTCGAGGACGTCGTCACCGAGCTGGACGCGGTTGGCCCAGGGCAGGAATTCCATGGCCTGGTGGATGCCGTCGAGCTCGCGGCCCGGGATCGGCAGATCACGCCAGGCGGTAGCACCGCCGGCCAGCACGACCGCGTCGTAGTTCAGCCGCAGCTGGGCCACGGTGATGTCGACGCCGACGTTGACGCCGGGACGGAACTGGGTGCCTTCGGCCGCCATCTGCTCCAGACGCCGGTCGATGTGGCGCTTTTCCATCTTGAACTCGGGGATGCCGTAGCGCAGCAGACCGCCGATGCGGTCGGCGCGCTCGAACACCGTGACGGTGTGGCCGGCGCGCGTGAGCTGCTGGGCGGCGGCCAGTCCGGCCGGTCCGGACCCGACGACGGCGACCTTCTTGCCGGTCTGCACATCGGGCATCTTCGGGACGACCCAGCCCTCGTCGAAGGCGTTGTCGATGATCTCGACCTCGACCTGCTTGATGGTCACCGGATCCTGGTTGATGCCCAGGACGCAGGACGCCTCACAGGGCGCGGGGCACAGCCGCCCGGTGAATTCCGGGAAGTTGTTGGTGGCGTGCAGCCGCTCGATCGCGTCGCGCCACCGGTCCTTGTAGACCAGGTCGTTCCACTCGGGGATCAGGTTGCCCAGCGGACAGCCGTTGTGGCAGAACGGGATACCGCAGTCCATGCACCGCGATGCCTGGTCGGCCAGCTTGTCGTGGGAGAAGTCCTCGTAGACCTCTTTCCAGTCCTTGAGGCGCAGCGGGACCGGCCTGCGGGCTGGGAGCTCCTTGGACGTGTGCTTGAGGAAACCGCGCGGATCAGCCATTTGCGGCCGCCATGATCGCCGCGTTCACGTCCTCGCCGGCCTTTTCGGCTTCGGCGATGGCGGTCAGCACGCGCTTGTAGTCGCGCGGCATGACCTTCACAAAGTGCTTCAAATTGTCATCCCAATCAGACAGGATCCGTTGTCCCACAGCCGAATCGGTTGCGTCGACGTGTGCGGCGAGGAAGCCCTGCAACCATTCGGCGTCGGCAGGCTCCAAGGCCTCCAACTCCACCATCTCGGTGTTCAGGTTCTCACCCAGCGCGCCGGCCGGGTCGTAGACATAGGCGACACCGCCCGACATACCCGCCGCGAAGTTGCGGCCGGTGGGTCCGAGGATGACGACCTTGCCGCCGGTCATGTACTCGCAGCCGTGGTCGCCGACGCCTTCGACGACGGCGTGAGCTCCGGAGTTGCGAACCGCGAAACGCTCGCCGACCTGACCGCGCAGGAACGCCTCGCCGCTGGTGGCGCCGAACAGCACCACGTTGCCGGCGATGATGTTGTCCTCGGCGGCGAAGTCGGCCGGTGCGTCGTCGGAGGGACGGACCACGATCCGGCCGCCGGACAGCCCCTTGCCGACGTAGTCGTTGGCGTCGCCGTAGACCCGCAGAGTGATGCCCTTCGGCACGAAGGCGCCGAAGCTGTTGCCCGCGGACCCGTCGAACGTGATGTCGATCGTGCCGTCCGGGAGTCCTTGTCCGCCATAGGCCTTGGTGACCTCGTGGCCCAGCATGGTGCCCACCGTGCGGTTCACGTTGGTGATCTTCGTCGAGAACCGGACCGGCGAGCCGGAATCCAGGGCCTCGCGACTCTGGGTGATCAGCTGCTGATCGAGCGCCTTGTCCAGACCGTGGTCCTGACGCGAGCTGCAGTACAGGTCCTGGTTCATGAACGCCGACTCGGGCTCGTAGAGCACCGGCGTCAGGTCCAGCTTGTGGGCCTTCCAGTGCTCGGCAGCCTTCGTGGTGTCCAGCGCGCCGACCTGGCCGACCATCTCGTTGATGGTGCGGAAACCCAACTGCGCCATGAGTTCGCGGACTTCTTCAGCGATGAACATGAAGAAGTTCTCGACGAACTCCGGCTTGCCGTTGAACCGCTCGCGCAGCACCGGGTTCTGGGTGGCCACACCCACCGGGCAGGTGTCGAGGTGGCAGACGCGCATCATGATGCAGCCCGAGACCACCAGCGGCGCAGTGGCGAAACCGAATTCCTCGGCGCCCAGCAGCGCGGCGATCACCACGTCGCGGCCGGTCTTGAGCTGGCCGTCGACCTGGACCACGATGCGGTCGCGAAGACCGTTGAGCAGCAGGGTCTGCTGCGTCTCGGCCAGGCCCAGCTCCCACGGCGCACCGGCGTGCTTCATCGAGGTGAGCGGGGTGGCACCCGTTCCGCCGTCATGGCCGGAGATCAGCACCACGTCGGCGTGGGCCTTGGAGACACCCGCCGCCACGGTTCCGACGCCGTTCTCGCTCACCAGCTTCACGTGGACGCGAGCGGCCGGGTTGGCATTCTTCAGGTCGTGGATCAGCTGCGCCAGATCCTCGATCGAGTAGATGTCGTGGTGCGGCGGCGGCGAGATCAGGCCGACACCCGGGGTCGAGTGCCGCACCTCGGCCACCCACGGGTACACCTTGTGTCCCGGAAGCTGGCCGCCCTCACCCGGCTTCGCACCCTGAGCCATCTTGATCTGGATGTCGGTGCAGTTGGTCAGGTAGTGGCTGGTGACACCGAACCGGCCGGATGCCACCTGCTTGATGGCGCTGCGGCGCCAGTCACCGTTGGCCTCAGGCTCGAAGCGGTTGACACTCTCTCCGCCCTCACCCGAGTTCGACCGGGCGCCAAGGCGGTTCATCGCGATGGCCAGGGTCTCGTGCGCCTCGGCGGAGATCGAGCCGTAGCTCATGGCTCCGGTGGAGAAGCGCTTGACGATCTCGGAGGCCGGCTCGACCTCGTCGATCGAGATCGGCTGCCGCACACCCTCCTTGAACTTCAGCAGACCGCGCAGCGACGCCATGCGTTCGCTCTGGTCGTCGACCAGGGCGGTGTACTCCTTGAAGATCGAGTACTGACCGGTGCGGGTGGAGTGCTGGAGCTTGAACACCGTGTCCGGGTTGAACAGGTGGTACTCACCCTCACGACGCCACTGGTATTCGCCACCGACCTCGAGCTCACGGTGGGCGCGCTCGTCGGGGCGGTCCAGGTAGGCCAGCGAGTGACGGGCGGCGACGTCGGCGGCGATGTCGTCGAGGTCGATGCCGCCCACCGGGCAGCTCAGCCCGGTGAAGTACTGGTCGAGCACTTCCTGGGAAATACCGATGGCCTGGAACAGCTGGGCACCGGTGTAGGACGCCAGGGTGGAGATGCCCATCTTCGACATCACCTTCAGCACGCCCTTGCCGGCGGCCTTGACGTAGTTGGCCTTGGCCTTGTCGCTGCTGATCCCGGAGATCACGCCGCGGTCGACCATGTCCTCGATGGACTCGAAGGCCATGTACGGGTTGATCGCGGCGGCACCGAAACCGCACAGCATCGCCATGTGGTGCACCTCGCGGGCGTCACCGGCCTCGACCACCAGGCCGACCTTGGTGCGGGTGCGCTCGCGGACCAGGTGGTGATGCACCGCGGCCACGGACAGCAGCGACGGGATCGGCGCCATGGTCTCGTTGGACTCGCGGTCGGAGAGCACGATGATGCGGGCGCCCTCGCGGATCGCCTCCGAGACCTTGGCGCGGACGTTGTCGAGCGCTTCCTTGAGGCCCTGGCCGCCCCGGTTGACCGGGTACAGGCAGCGGATGACGGCGGCACGCATGCCGTGCTTGTGGCCGCGGACCTCGTGGTCGGGGTCGACGCAGATCAGCTTGGACAGGTCGGCGTTACGCAGGATCGGCTGCGGGAGCACGATCTGCCGGCACGACTCGGGGCCGGGGTTGAGCAGGTCGCCCTCGGGCCCGATGACGCCCTGGAGGCTGGTGACCACCTCTTCGCGGATGGCGTCCAGCGGCGGGTTGGTGACCTGGGCGAACAGCTGCTGGAAGTAGTCGAACAGCATCCGCGGCCGGGCCGAGAGGATGGCGACCGGAGTGTCGGTACCCATGGAACCCAGCGCTTCGGCGCCGGTGCGCGCCATCGGCGCCACCAGCAGGTTCAGCTCTTCGTAGGTGTAACCGAAGATCTGCTGGCGCAGCACCACGCGGTGGTGCGGCATCCGGACGTAGTCGCCGGGCGGCAGCTCGTCGAGGGGGAACAGGCCCGCTTCGATCCACTCCTGGTAGGGCTGCTCGCTGGCGAGCTGCGCCTTGATCTCCTCGTCGGACACGATGCGGCCCTGGGCGGTGTCCACCAGGAACATCCGGCCGGGCTGCAGGCGCATCTTCTTGACGACGGTCGACGGGTCGACCGGAAGTACGCCGGCTTCCGACGCCATCACGACGAGGCCGTCCGCGGTCACCCAGATGCGGGACGGACGCAGGCCGTTGCGGTCGAGCACGGCGCCGATGACGGTGCCGTCGGTGAAGCACACCGAGGCCGGACCGTCCCAGGGCTCCATCAGGGAGTCGTGGAATTCGTAGAAGGCCCGGCGGGCGGGGTCCATCGACTCGTGGCGTTCCCACGCCTCGGGGATCATCATCAGCACGGCGTGCGGCAGGCTGCGGCCGCCGAGGTGCAGCAGCTCGAGCACCTCGTCGAAACGTGCGGTGTCCGAAGCGCCGGGGGTACAGACCGGGACGATCTTGTCGAGCCCGTCGGTGCCGAACACGTCGGTGCGGATCAGCGCCTCACGTGCGCGCATCCAGTTCTCGTTACCGGTGACGGTGTTGATCTCACCGTTGTGGGCGATCCGCCGGAACGGGTGGGCCAGCGGCCAGGACGGGAACGTATTGGTGGAGAAGCGGGAGTGCACGATGCCCAGCGCGCTGGTCATCCGCTCGTCCTGCAGGTCCAGGTAGAACGCCTTGAGCTGCGGAGTGGTCAGCATGCCCTTGTAGACGAAGGTCTGGCCGGACAGGCTGGGGAAGTAGACGGTCTCGCGACCGGGGCCGTCCTGGCCCGGGCCCTTGGTGCCCAGTTCGTGTTCGGCGCGCTTGCGCACGACGTAGGCCTTGCGCTCCAGGTCCATGCCGGAGGCGCCGCCGATGAACAGCTGCCGGAACGTCGGCATGGCGTCGCGGGCGAGTGCGCCCAGTGAGGAGTCGTCGGTCGGCACCTGACGCCAGCCGAGCACCTTCAATCCCTCGGCCTCGACGATCTTCTCCACGGCTTCGGCGGCAGTGGACGCGTCGCGCGACGACTGCGGCAGGAAGGCGATGCCGGTGGCATAGCTGCCTGCCTCGGGGAGTTCGAAGTCGACCACTTCGCGCAGGAACGAATCAGGGACCTGGAGCAGGATGCCTGCGCCGTCGCCGGTGTTCGGTTCTGCGCCCTGAGCACCGCGGTGCTCCAGGTTCACCAGTGCTGTGATCGCCTTGTCCACGATGTCCCGGCTGCGGCGACCGTGGATATCTGCCACCATTGCCACACCACACGCATCGTGTTCATATGCGGGGTTGTACAGCCCTACCTTGTTGGGCGCCATTCCCACCTTGCCCTTCAACACGCTTCTACGAAGAAGCCGGCTCGGCGTGGGCGCCTCCGTGCAGCACTGGACGACGGCAATGTCCCACACGCCATAAGTGGAGAAAACGATAAGGCAAATACCGTGGCAGATGCCAACTTAGCCAAGCCTAACTATACTGGTTCGGCGACTTTGGAGCCCGCGCGCCGATCACGTGCGAAAATTGCGAATCCCACTGCGACGCTGGCGATTTCGTTCAACCTCTCTCGTGGGCACCCCATCCCCGGACCGGCCCGCCAGCCACTTCGTGCGTCAATTTAGTTTGCTACACACATCACACTATCCCGTTATAATGCCGTTATATCCATTTTCCGATTTTGCGGGAAAGCTTAGTCAGATTCTTAGAATTGCATGATCAACGCCCCGAGGCCCTCGCAACGCTCCGCACGCCGGCCTCGGGCCGTAGGTCGAGACGACGTAGCGACTGGGCGTTGAGTGCCACGACGACTGTCGACGCTGACATCAATATCGCTCCGACCGACATCGGCATTACAAAGCCGAGCGGAGCGGCCACTCCCGCAGCCAACGGTACCGAGATCAGGTTGTAACCCGCTGCCCACCAAAGGTTTTGCTTCATCTTCCGATACGACTGCCGGGACAGCTCGATCACCGACAGCACCGACCTGGGGTCGGAGCTGGCCAGGATGACGCCCGCCGATGCGATGGCGACGTCAGTTCCCGCGCCGATCGCGATACCGACGTCGGCCTGAGCCAGTGCCGGCGCATCGTTGACACCGTCACCGACCATGGCGACGGTCAGCCCCTCGCTCTGCAGTTCGGCAACTTTGGCGGCCTTGTCTTCGGGTCGCACACCGGCGAAGACACGGTCGATCCCCAGTTCTGTGGCCACCGCCGAAGCCACCGGGGCGGCGTCGCCAGTAATCATCACCACCTCGATCCCGAGGTCGTGCAAAGCGTCGACGGCCTGCCTCGATTCCGGCCGTACCTCGTCGGCCAGGGCCAGCGCCCCGGCCACTTCACCGTCCACCAGCACGTGCAGCACGGTGGCACCGGCCCAACCCGCGGCATCGGGCAGTGCGGACCGTCCGGCCTGGTCGAGCAACGCGGGCCCGCCGACCTGCACCCGATGGCCACCCACCGTGGCGCTGACACCGACCGCGGGCGAGGAGTTGAAGTCGCTCGCCGACGGAATGTCGAGGTTGCGCCGCCGGGCCGCGTCGACGATGGCGCGGGCCAGTGGGTGTTCGGAGTCCGCTTCAGCTGCCGCTGCCAGCGCCAGCACCTCGTTGTCCGGGCGGTCGGTGGCCGCCATGGCGGTGACGGTCGGCTCGCCCTTGGTCAGCGTGCCGGTCTTGTCGAACAGCACCGCCCCGACCGTGCGCATGGTCTCCAGCGCCAACCGGTCCTTGATCAACACGCCACCGCGGGCCGCCCTCTCGGTCGCGATGGACACGACCAGCGGGATTGCCAGGCCGAGGGCATGCGGGCAGGCGATCACCAGCACCGTGATGGTGCGAACCACCGCCTGATCGGGCTCACCGAACAGGGTCCAGGCCAGCGCCGTGAGCACTGCCGAGCCCAGGGCGAACCAGAACAGCCAGCCCGCAGCCCGATCAGCCAGCCGCTGCGCGCGCGACGAGGAGTTCATCGCCTCACCCACCAGGCGCTGAATGCCGGCCAGAGCAGTGTCGTCACCAACGGCGGTCACGCGGATCCGCAGTCCGGAGTCGGTGGCAACGGTGCCCGCGACGACGTCGTCGCCCACGCCGCGGCGCACCGTCCGCGACTCACCGGTGACCATCGACTCGTCCATATCGGCCGCCCCGTCGACGATCCGGCCGTCGACGGGAACGCTGCCGCCGGGTCGGACGATCACCAGATCACCGACCCGCAAATCTGACGGGGCCACGGTCACCACCTGCTCGGCCTCGCCGTCACCCTCGACCCGTTCGGCCTCGTCGGGCAGCAGCGCGGCAAGCGAATCGAGCGCCGAGGTGGTCTGCGCCAGTGAGCGCATCTCGATCCAGTGACCCAGCAGCATGATCACGATCAGCAGCGCCAGTTCCCACCAGAAGTCCAGTTGGTGGTGCAGCAGGCCGAGGCTCGCGCCCCACGACGCGATGAACGCCACGGTGATCGCCAAACCGATCAGCAACATCATTCCCGGTGCACGCGAACGTATTTCGCTGACGGCGCCGGTCAAGAACGGCCGGCCGCCCCAGATGTACATCACGGTGCCGAGCACCGGGGAAATCCAGCGTGCGCCCGGGAGATCCGGGATCGAATAGCCCAGGAGCATGGCGAACATCGGCGAGAGCGCGACGGTCGGCACAGCCAAGACCGCCATGACCCAGAACAGCCGCCTGAACTGGGCGACATGGTCGCCGTGGCCGGCATGTCCCGCGTGACCGGTGTGTTCGTGCTCGTGCATCGCGTGTTCGGTCGTGGTCATATCAACACTGTATACCCCTAGGGGGTATGTGGCTACCGCGATGGGCGTAACTGTTGACGGCGATGCACTATCCGCTGAACACCCCGCTGGGCCGCATGGGCGTACAGACGCTCGAAGAGAGCCCGGACCGTTGCGTGGCTTCCATACCCGTCGCCGGACTACTCAATCCCCTGACCCGGATGCCGACCGTCGCCCCACTGGCGATGCTGGTCGACCACATCGGCGGCCTGATCAACCACCTTCGGCGCAACGACGATGAGTGGACCGTGTCCAGCGAGTTGGCCCTGGAGCTCACGCCGGATGCCTTGGACCTCGTCACTGCCACGCCGGACGTTCCCGTGGTGGCGACCGCCCTTCCGTTCGGCCCCAAAGGGACGGCGTCGCTGGGCCTGTGCGAGCTGACCCACGGCGACCGGCCAGTGGGCACGGCAACGGTGCGGTCGTTCCACATCCACGCACCCGGCCACGTCATCGAGTGGCCCACCGACTCCACCGACGGCTCGCCGCCTGCCGCGCTGGAAGACCGCATGTCGGTGCAGATCGCCGAGACAGGTGGCAGTAGCGCGGTACTGCGGCAGCTGCCGGATCCCGTCATCAACAACAGCATCGGCATCGTGCACGGCGGGGTGTCGGCCGCGGCGCTGGAACTCGTCGGCTCTGCGGCGCTCGGGGACGGCTCCGGCGATCCGTGGCGGACGGCGTCGCTGCGGGTCAATTATCTGCGCCAGTTCCGCGGCGGTGACGAATCGCGTTACGAGGCACGTGCATTGCGGGTAGGGCGCAGTTCCGGGGCGGCCGACGCGCAAGCGATCGGCGATGATGGCGCAGTCGCGCTGGTAGCTCGGTTGACCGCATACCGCTGATTTCTCTACGGCAACGTTAATTTCACTGTGCAATCGGTTTCGCAACAACGACTCTGCCATTGAACAGTGGCGTGCCACCCTCCGGATGAACCACATCTACGGAGGAGTTCGCCATGAGTACGCCGAGCATGTCACATCGATTGGCAGCCGAATTCATCGGGACGTTCTGGCTGGTCCTGGGCGGTTGCGGTAGCGCGGTATTCGCCGCGAAGTTTCTCTCCGACGGCTTCTCTGTGGGAATCGGATTCCTCGGGGTGGCTCTCGCGTTCGGCCTGACAGTGCTGACGGGTGTGTACGCCTTCGGCACGATTTCGGGCGGGCATTTCAACCCGGCCGTCACCCTGGGCGCAGCACTCGCCCGCCGCGTCGAGTGGGCAGCCGTGGTGCCCTACTGGATTTCACAGGTGATCGGCGGCCTGGTGGCCGGAGTGGTGATCTACGTGATCGCCAGCGGCAAGGACGGGTGGTCCGCCACCGGGAACATGGCCGCCAACGGCTACGGCGAGCACTCACCCGGCGGCTATTCGCTGGTCGCGGTGCTGCTCGCCGAGGTCATCCTGACCGCGGTGTTCCTGCTGGTCATCCTCGGGTCCACCGATGACCGGGCGCCGAAGGGCTTCGCAGGTCTGTCGATCGGTCTGACCCTCACCCTGATCCACCTGATCTCGATACCGATCTCCAACACCTCGGTCAACCCGGCCCGGTCCACGGCGGTCGCGTTCTTCAACGGCAACGGGGCGCCCGCGCAGCTGTGGGCGTTCTGGCTGGCCCCGCTCGTCGGCGCGGCCATCGCCGGCCTGGCGTACTCGTTCCTGTTCGGCGCTCCCGAGGCACTGGCCGAGCGCCCGGTCCGCGAGGACGCCCTGGACCAGGAGCGCGGCCGCGATCAGGTCAAATGATCGAATTCTCCACTGACCCAACGAATATGAGTCTCTGCTGACCGGTGCACCACATCCTTGGCGGCGCTGTCGATCTCATCGCCGCCAAGGGTGTAGAGCCGGTCGTATTCGTACCCGTCGAGCCTATCCACGATCCGGCGCACCACGGCCGCAGACAACGGCACGTGCTTGGGGAAATTTCGCTGAAATGACACCCAGTTCTTGGCCAGTCCGCCGGAGATGGTGTCCCCCACCAGCAGCGTGCCGTCGGCCGTCAGCGCCACCGAACTGCCCCGCATGTGGCCGCCGACGTGTATCAACCGCAGACCCGGCAGCGGTTCCAGCTCCCCGGTCCACTGCTGAATCAGCGGATCGGGAGCCGGAAGCCACTCTGCATCAAGGGTATTGACGTACACCGGGACCCCACCGAACGCCCGGCTCCAGCTGAGTTGCGCCCCGAACATGTGGGGGTGGCTGGCCGCCACCGCAGCCACGCCCCCGAGGCCGTGCACCAGGCCGATTATCTCGTCATCGAGGTAGCCGGGAGAATCCCACAGCAGGTTCCCGTGCGCGGTCTGTACCAGGAAGGACCGGTGTCCGATGGCGAACTTCGGCGCCCTCCGAAGGCTGTGGACTCCGCGGCCGTGATCGACGTGTTCGGTGTGGTGTGGCTGGGCAGCCAGGTCGTCCAGTGTCGTCCACGTACCGTGCGGCGGGAGGTCACCCCGCTCCTCGATAGAGACGATCTCAGAGGTCAGCACACAGCTGTCCGCGGGCTCGGCATCGGAATCCGGATGTTCCACACCGCATCCCGTGCATATCCAGGTAGGCATGGTGCCGAGCCTGGCACCTCAATAATGGTTGAGGTCAAGCGCTCTTGCGTCGCGCCTTGCCGGCCGCCCCACGCTCAGTCGGCGCCCCGGCATGAGCCAGTGTTCCCCCGGCACTCTCCAGATGCGCTCGGACGAACCACTGGAACTTCTCGAGCTCGGCCGCATGATCGATCAGGACATCCTGGGACACCAGGTCCAGCTTCTCCAGACGGTCGATCGCCTTGCGAGTGTCCTCGATCACCCCGTTGTAGACGAGATCGAGTGCGGCGAGGTGAGCCTGCACGTTGTCACGCCCGACGGAGTAGTCGTCCCAGGTGCGGTCGGCGACGATGGCGCCAGGGGTGCCCTTCGGGGACTTACCCAGCGCAGCGATCCGTTCAGCGACCTCGTCGGCGTACCCCCGCACCAGCGCCACCTGCGGGTCGATCATCTCGTGCACGCCGATGAAGTTCGGACCGACGACGTTCCAGTGGATGTGCTTGAGCGTGAGATGCAGGTCGTTGTACGTGCTGAGCTGCTTCTGCAGCAGCTCGGCCACTTCGTTGCCCTGCTTGTCGGTCAGTCCGGGAATGGTGAATGAGCTCATCGCGGCTCCTTTCGATTCACGATCGGTTCCGTCCCCGGGTACCCGACAACCGCGCCGGGCAATCAGCAACTAGAGCGCACGCAGGTTCGGTATGGCCGAACGCGCTCCGAAACGCGGATTGTGGGCCAGCCCACTGGCTTCGAGCAGCCGCACCGCGCGCTGCCGGTGCGGGCGCAGCGGTTCCAGCAGGTCCACCATGGCTGCGTCGTCGATCGGGTGACCGAGCAGGGTGCGTCCGATCATGGTGGCGAGGTGATAGTCGCCGACCGAGATCGCGTCGGCATCGCCGAATGCGCGTTGCACGGTTTCTGCGGCCGTCCACTCACCAACTCCGGGCAACGAGCGCAGCGCCGTCACAGCTCGCTCAGCGGTGAGCCTCTCGAGGGCGTCGGCTCGCTGCGCGCAGCCGACGATGGTGCGAGCCCGGCCCGGATCCACATTGGCGCGGTGGAATTCCCATGACGGGATCCGCCGCCACACCTCCGCGGTGGGCGGGACGCGCATTCCCTCGGGCGCCGGCCCCGGCGCGGGTGCGCCGTACTTCGTCACCAACCGCCGCCAGGCCCGCCAGGCATCCATGCCCGACACCCGCTGCTCGATGACCGCGGGCACCAGCGCCTCCAGCACCAGGCCGCTGCGGCCTAGACGCAGATGCGGCACCCGACGGTGCGCCTCCGCGATGGTCGGGTCGACAGGATGGAACTGGCCGGAATCGTCGTCAACACCCATCAATGCGCCGAATCCGTCCACGAACTCCGCGCTGCCCGGACCCCAGGCCTCGCAGTCGACCGTGTCGGGCGCCGACTTGGTGATCCGCGCACTGACCGGACCGCTCTTCATTGCACTGGTGCGCCAGATCGCGCCGTCGGCAGTGACCCGATTGGCCGGGTCGTATCCGCCGCGCCGCCAGGGAGCCAGCGTCAACCCCGGACTGGCCGGGCCGTCGAACGTGACGCTGATTGAGGGCACCGGTCCAGACTAGGCCAGGCCGATGTCAGCCCCCTGGGGGTAGAACGCCAGGTGACCGGCTATTTCAGCGACCGCCGGATAGGGCTGTTCATAGGTCCACACCGCGTCCTCTACCCCGCCGACGTGGTAGTAGTTCGCCTCACCCTTATACGGGCAGTAAGTGGTGGTGGCGCTGCGCGTCAGCGTCTCCCACACCACGTCGGCGCGCGGAATATATTGCACCGCTGGGTAAGTCGACTCTTGTAGGGTCAGGGCATCATCGGTCTGGGCGATGATCGCTCCGCCGACGGTGACGGTCACCCGGCGTCCGGTCGGGGCGATGGTGATGGGGTGGGCAGCGCTCGGCTGCAGCACCTGGCGCTCGGTCATACCCCGCACAACGTCTCAGGCAACGCCATGGATTCCCGCCCAGACTGATTTTCGAGCGGCAACCCGGGGCTACGATCGGGCCCATGACCGCGCCTGTGAAAGCCACTGTGTCGATCGCTGCCGATCCCGAAGCCGTGTACGCACTCATCACCGATCTGCCCACGCTGGCCTCACTGGCAGAGGAGGCCCATGCGATGGAGTGGCAGAAGGGCAACTCGGCCACTCCCGGGTCGGTTTTCAAGGGGCACAACCGTAATGGCTCGAAGGCTTGGAGCACAACGTGCACCGTGACCGACGCCGAGCCGGGCAAGACGTTCGCCTTCGACGTGAAGTCGCTGGTCTTCCCTGTCGCGCACTGGCGCTACGACATCACCGCCGCTGAGGGCGGCTGCACGGTGACCGAGTCCACCTGGGATCGCCGGGCGGGCTGGTTCAAGAAGGTCGCGGGACTGGCCACCGGAGTATCTGACCGTGACAGCGCCAATGCCGAGCACATCCAACTCACCCTGCAGCGCCTGAAGCAACGCGCTGAAGGCTGATCTGGGGCATCCACCCGTTCAGAAGGGTGGGGGTGGTCCGTGTTCTTCGGCGAGCCAGGCTTGGTAGGCGTGTTCGTGGGCGAGGTCGTTGTTGAATTCGGCGCGTAGCCGGCGTTCTTCGGTGATGCGGTCTTGGCGGTCTTGTTCGCGGGTGCGGGAGCGTTTGGGCATCTTCGCACTGCGATTCGGACCCGGCGCTGGTGGCGGGTCGGTGAGATTGAGGTCCCCGGTCGGGGTGGCCAGGTCGTCGAACAGGGCCGCGCCGTGGGGTTCGGTGGTGTAGGTATGCCCGGTCGGGGTGGTGACTTCCACGGTCCCATCAGAGTATTGACGGTCCGACCAGCCCGGGCAGAACGTTTTGATCAGGTGATGGGCCCGGCAGTACAGCTTGGTGTTGGACGGATGCGTCGGACCCAAAGGCCAGGGGGCGGTGTGGTCGACATCGCAACGCTCAGCAGGGGCATCACACCCAGGAAACCGACACGTCAGATCCCGCCAGCGGATGAACTCCGACAACCCCACCGACGGGCGATACCCCGGCTCGGCATTCACGGCCCCCTCGGTGGGCGTAGGGGTCTTGGCCCGGGCGGTCGTGTCCGGGGTGTCGCTGGAGTCGGCCGGCCCCGCCTCTTTACCTGTGCCGGCGACGGTCTCGGCGGCGTCGGCGGGGCCGGCTGGCGTGTCGGATTCGCTGGGCTCAGCAGGTAGGCGGACGGGTTTGATCTTGGCGTGGGCGGCCAGGTTGCGCACTGATTCGGCGGGCAGGATCCCGTGCCCTGGCAGATACCCGGGTGCATCGGAGGTGCCATCGACGGTGGACTTTCCGGCCAGCACATGAACCACGGCCGCATCGGCAGCGGCCCGGTTCTGTGCTGCGGCGCAGTCATCGCGATCACACCGGCAGGCCAGTTGCGCTTCCAGTCGGGCCAGCGGTCCCACCGCGTCCGCGCGACGTTGTTCATGGGTACGCGGATCGTGGGCGCACACGGTGTTGGCTACCGCGTCCAGGCGTTGATCCAGGGCGGCGCCGTCTTCGGCGTGAATGTTGGCCCAGATCGAGGCCATGCCGGGTGTGCTCGGTTCGATCTGGACGAACCGTTGCTCACTGATATCCGGCGGCACGCGTACCCCGTTGGGGTCGAGTTTGGCGATCCACTGATCGACCCGATCCCGCAGTTGTCGTTCCGAGAACCGCATCCAACGGTGAGCCCGGGCAGCCAGCTCGGCATCCAGCCCGGCCCACACCGACGGATCGACGATGCCGGTGCGGGCGATGATCATCCGCACCACCCGATAATCGATGTCCCCGACGGCGAACCGGGCCGCGACCTGGGGCAGTTTGTCGCGCAGTACCCGAGCATGATGAATCTGGGTACCCGCCCGGCCGCGGCTGATCCGCAGCGCCGCCGAGATCTCGGCGGCCACTTCCTCATACGGGTCGGTGCGCCAGAAGATCGACTCCGCCAACTCCTGTTCCCGCAGCGAGTCCAGTGCCCCGATCGCAGCCAGCCGACCCGCGATCGCCGATGATTCCGCACGGGCGGCCGCGCTGATCCTGTCGATCAGCACCGCATCGGAATCATCGAACATGTGTTCGATTATGCCACCACCGGGGGACAAAACTTGCGCGATCTCTCAAGACATCGGTGACAGTTCTACGATGCGCCCATCCCAGCCGATCTCCTAAGACATCACACTGACAGTCACGGGAAATCCGTACTAAGACTCAGTGCGGCTTGCGGGTGGTGACGACGTTGGCTTTGCCTGCGATCGGCGAGGTCCGGGCACGCCCGCTTGCCTCGTGCCGGTCGGCCAGCTTGTAGGCGACGTAGAGCCCACGCACGCCGAGCCAGCGCAGTGACTCGGGCTCCCCAGTTGCGTGAGCGGTATCCAACCCACGGCAGTTCGGTAGCACGATCGGCCTGCTCTTTCGCCAACTCCGTGACGGCGACGCCCCAGACCACCTCGTCGACAGCGCCGTTGACGGCCTGCTGCCACGCCGGTACGCGGGTCAACCGCAGCCAGATAGTAGGCAGTCCGCCTCGCGGTCCCCCGGCATGGCCGGCCGGGGCGTCGGCAGCTCCGTGTTGGGAACCGCTGGATTCTGCCTGAACATGCTTCTTTCTGCCATGAGTCGATCAATTCCTGCCAACGGAAATTGATGCCGTGAGCTCTCGGTTTACACAGGCATAACCGGAATGAGACAGGGAGAGCACGGAAATGAAGAAGTTCGGATTCGCCGTCATAGCAGCCAGCGGACTGAGCGCAGCCGTCTTGGGCTTGGCCGCACCGGCCGTGGCCGCTGAGCCCGCCAACGTCGCAGCCCCCAACAGCGTCACCATCTCAACAGGTGTCGATCGCCTCGACTGGCTGGACCGACTGCACCCCAAGCCGATGGTTCCCAAGGTGGACACCACTGTTCGGCACAGCGGCCGCTGACGCTGCTGGCCGAGTTCAGAACGCGTAACGGTGGTATTGCGCCATGTACCGGAGCACGGGGACGGGCTTCATGATGGCGAGCATCATGCGGTAGTACCAGGGCAGCGTGTTGAAGACCGCATCGTCGAAAGGCGATGTGCGGGCCAGCAACCGCGTGCCCGGTACTGCCCGCAGGATGTCCTCGGGGCTGTCGATAGCCCAGTGCAGTTTGGCCCCGGATCGGCGCACCACGGTGTTGACGAATTGCGCTTTGATCCCCAGGGTGTTGAACGCATCGAATTGCAGTTCCCCAGAAGGAAATCCGTCCACGATGCGCCGCAAGAGCGCCACCCCGTCCTGTTGGGTGAGGTACATCGTGAGCCCCTCGCCGAGCATCAGGGTGGGCCGGTCGGCCGGGACGTCGCGCAGCCAGGCGGGGTCGGTCACCGAGGCGGCGATGACGTGATAGTGCTCAGCCGACGGGTACAGCTGTTCGCGCAGATGCGCGACATCGGGGTAGTCGATGTCGTACCACTCGACACCCGGGCCGGGCTGCAGGCGAAAGAACCGCCCGTCGAGGCCGCATCCAAGATGCAGCACCACGGCCTCGGGGTGCACAGCCAGGAACTGGCGGGTCCAGTGATCGAAGTGGGCGCTGCGGGTGGTCACCGACGGTGAGGTCGCTTCGGTGATCGAGGTGCGACTCCAGTCGTAGTCGATACGGTCGGCGATCTCTTTGGCCAACTTGTCACCCAGAATCGGGTGGGGCATCCCGGCATCGAGTGCCTTGGCATAGAACGTCGCCAGCATGGTCTGGGGCGCGCCGGTGAGGTCGACTTTCAGCTTGTCGGTCATATCGCCAGGTTAGGCGGCAATACGCTTGCCGCCCAGTGCCTTAACACTTCTCGGCGTGGTGTTCAGCTGCCCTTCTGTGCGCGTTTGGCCGCGCGCAGACCCACCCAGAACTTTGCCGCCTCGGCGATAGATTCCTCGACCGGCCTTGGCTGCCAACCGAGTTCGCGCACGGCCTTGGAGTGGTCGAGCTCCGCCTCGGCCCGCATCAGTCGCAACGATTCCAGGGACAGCCGCTCGTCGGTGCCGCGCAGCTTGCCCTTCAGGGTGCCGGCTGCGGCCAGCGCGTAGGAAACGGGTAGCGGAATGGATCGTTGCGGAGGGGCGACTCCGGCAGCCTCGGCGGCCAGTCGCGCCACTTCGGCGTTGCTGATCATCTTCTCCGAGATCAGGTAGCGCTCGCCAGGGGTACCCCGGTCGGCAGCCAGGAGCATGGCCTTGGCCGCGTCGTCGATGCCGACGGCTTCGAGATCGATCCCGCTCATCACGAACGGCAGCTTGCCGAAAGCCGCGCCTGCGATGATCGCGCCGTGCGGGGTCCGTCCCCAGTCACCGCTGCCGTAGGTGGTGGAGACGCACATCGCGACGGCGGGCAGCCCGCGTTCGCGCGCGTATTGCAGCACGAGATCTTCGGCCTGTACCCGTGAGCGCACGTACGGCGTCACCTTCGACACGTCGACGACGTCGGCCTCGGTGGACCGCTTGCCGCGGCGCCGCCCGACGGTGACGTAGCTGCTTGTATAGACGAACTTGCGGAGACCTGGGACCTCCACGGCGGCGTCGAGGACGTTGCGGGTTCCTTCGACGTTGGTGCGGAACAGCGGTGCCGGGTCGCGCAACCAACCGCGAGGATCGACGACACAGTGGTAGATGACGTCGCAGCCGGTCATCGCTTCTCGCAGCGCCTCGGTGTCGAAGACGTCGCCGAGCACCCGCGTGACGTCGAGGTCGTCGATGCCGACGGTGTTGGCCTTGGGCCGCACCATGGCGCGGATCTCGGAACCGTCATCGGCCGCTACCAGTTGCCGCAGCACATGCGAACCCAGGAATCCGTTGGCTCCGATGACCAGCTTCGCGCTCACGTGATCAGCCTCCGAACTTCTTGAGCCACGCCTCGGCCTCATCGGTCAGGGTGCCGAGCTCGGCGGCCTTCCGGCACCATTTTCGGGCCGCGGACGCGAACCGCAGCGGGTTGTAGACGTCTTCCTGACGCGACCACAGGCCGTCGCCTGCGTAGGTCAGGATCGAGATGTTGGTCGCGCTGATGATGGTGCCGTCGCCCGGGTCGCGCATCGGGTTGTCGAGTTCGCAGATGATGCGTCCGGTGGGTTCGTCGATCACCGACCACAATGACGGGAACGAGGTCATGTAGCTGCCGGGGAAGGTGGTCATGGTCTTCCAGATCCAGGGCCGTACCTGTTCGCGGCCCTTCATGGTGCCCACGGCGTGTTCGATGTAGTCGACGTCGACGGTGTAGTGGTCGGCCCACACGTCCCAGTTCTTGGTCCGCGCGGCCTCCTCGACGGTCTGCTCGAACGTTTCAAAGGCAGCGGCGAGTTCATCGCGGCTGAAAGACCTGCTCGTCACCCCAAAACTAGAACACGTTCTACCAGTCTTTGTCGAGGCCCTTACGCCGGCGCCAGCACTTGTCTGGACCCCAACGGGGCCTGCAGCGGGACTTCGGCAGCGCCGTGCACCGCCAGGGCGATGCACATCCGACCGACGGACTCCGGAGGTGTCCCACCACGAAGGTCGATCGTGACCGCGTCGGCCGTTTCCTGCGTCGTCATATGCACCCCGAAGCAGTCCGGGGTGCCCGCTGTGAAGTTGACCAGCAGGCGGTCGCCGTCGCGGCTGAACGATTCGATCCGGGTCAGGTGCGGGTCGATGATGGCGGCGTTGTCGGCAAAGAGGGTCCGCGCCGGGTCGAGCGGTACCTCGGGCACTGCGACGGGATCCGGATCCGCTGCAGCTGTGGGGCAGCCGGCCAGCAGGAGTAAACCTGCCAGCCCTGCGGTTGCAACTACACGCATGACCACCACGGTAACCACGGAGCACAATGGGGCACATGGGCAACTATTCGACAGCGATCCTGGCAGGCGGCTGCTTCTGGGGAATGCAGGACCTGATCCGCAAGCAGCCCGGGGTGATCTCCACCCGGGTGGGTTACACCGGCGGTCGCAACGATCACCCGACCTATCGCAATCACCCGGGCCACGCCGAGGCCGTCGAGATCGTCTATGACCCCGCGCAGACCGACTACCGCGCACTGCTGGAGTTCTTCTTCCAGATCCACGATCCGTCCACCAAGGACCGGCAGGGCAACGACGTCGGCACCAGTTACCGGTCGGCGATCTTCTATCTCGACGACGAGCAGAAGCGCGTCGCGCTGGACACCATCGCCGATGTGGACGCCTCGGGGCTGTGGCCGGGAAAGGTGGTCACGGAGGTGACGCCGGCCGGCGATTTCTGGGAGGCCGAACCAGAACACCAGGACTACCTGGTTCATTACCCGAACGGGTACACCTGCCACTTCCCGCGTGCGGGCTGGAAGCTGCCCAAGCGACAGACGGCCGGTTGAGCGCCTAGGCGCCCAGCGGCGTCGCGCGGCGGCGTAGGACGACGCGCCCGCCTGCCGCCGGGGTGTAGGCCACGCCTCGGGAGTGCACTTTCTCCCCGGGCGCGTCGGTGGTCTCGATCACGAAGTGCCGCAGCACTGTTCGCAGTACCACATCCATCTCGACGTTGGCGAACACCGCCCCGACGCAGCGCCGGGTACCGCCGCCGTAGGGCAGCCAGCCCAGGCCGGGCCTGTTGCCGACGAATCGTTGCGGGTCGAAGCGGTCCGGGTCGGGGAATTCCTTCTCCGCCTCCTGGATTTGCGAGATCGCCACGATGACGGAGTGTCCGCGCGGAATCTCCCACTCCCCCAGCCTGATTGACGGGGCGTACACGTGGCGGCCGGCGAAGTCGATGACGGTGCGGTTGCGCTGCACCTCGAGGATGGTGGCCTGACGGTATTCGTTGCCGTCGGTGGCGGCCTCGGCCTCGAGTCGGGCCAGCACCTGCGGATGCCGGCTGATTCGCTCGAATGCCCAGCCCAGGGTGGACGCCGTGGTCTCGTGCCCGGCGGCCAGCAGGGTCAGCAGTTCGTCACCGATGTCCTTGCGGGACATGGCCGAACCGTCCTCGTAGGTGCTGCGCAGCAGCAGCGCCAGGATGTCGTCGCGCTGATCGAATTCTGGATCGGCCTCCACCTTGTCGATGAGCCGGTTGATGACGGCGTCGTACTGCTGGCGGTACCGGGCCAATCGGCCCCACGGACTGAACCGGCCATAGGTGCGGCTCGGGGTGGGCACCACCACGAGCCGCGAGCCCAGGGTGACCCACGGCGGGATGATGCGGCGCAGCTCATCGAGTTGTTCGCCGTCGGCACCGAACACCGCGCGCAGGATCACGTTGAGGGTGATCCGCATCATCGGCTCGAGAGTCTCGAACTCCTGCCCCTGCGGCCAGTTCGCCATTTCCCGGAGCGTCTCCTCTTCGAAGATCCGCTCGTAGTTCTTGATGCTCTTGCCGTGGAACGGCGGGGTGAGCAGCTTGCGGCGGCGACGGTGATCAGTGCCGTCGAGGGCGAACACCGACCCGGAGCCGAGGATGCGGCTCAAATTGGGCTGGATGTTGCCCACGTCGTCGGTGTTGGCGGTGAAGAGCTGCTTGGCCAACTGGGCGTCGGCGATCATCACCGTGGGCCCGAAGATGGGCAGTTTGAGTTTGAAGACATCGCCCTGTCTGCGGGCGATCTGTTTGACCACCCAGCGTCTGGCCACGGCGAAACCGATGGCCTGCAAGGGCTTCGGAACCCGCGCGTCGGGTGGCACCCGGCCCGGCACGGCGCTCACGGGGTTCGCGGCGGACTTCTCGGTGGTCTTCTCAGCTGCCAGCTCGGTCATACCATCTCCAGCCAGGTCCTGGTACCGCACGGTACCAACGTTGTGAGGTACGGTACTCTCAGGTACCAGGGAGCGCAAGGGGGTAGGAGCGATGACCACGCTCAGCGCTGCCGACTCCTCCGCCGACACCTACCGGCTGCGCCTGCTCGACGGGCTTGCCGCGGCGATCGCCGACAAGGGTTATCGCGAGACGACGGTGGCCGACATCGTCCGGCACGCCCGCACGTCCAAGCGGACGTTCTACGACCAGTTCGGCACCAAGGAAGACGGCTTCCTGGAACTGTTACGAGCCAACAATGCCGCGCTCGTCGACGGCATCCAGGCTGCGGTCGATCCGGAGGCGCCCTGGCGGGATCAGATCGGACAGGCCGTCGGAGCCTACGTCGACCACATCGCGGCCGCCCCGGCCATCACGTTGAGTTGGATCCGTGAGCTGCCGGCCCTCGGCAGCAGGGCCCGCCCGCTGCAACGCGCCGCCCTGCGGGATCTGACAGATCTGTTGATCGAACTCAGCGGCAGCGCGGGTTTTCAGCGGGCCGGTCTGTCTCGGCTCACCGAACCGATGGCGATCATCCTGCTCGGCGGGCTGCGTGAGTTGACCGCGTTGATCGTCGAGGACGGCCGCGACATCCGCGGCATCTACGGGCCCGCAGTCGCCGCCTCGACGGCGATCATGACCGCGAACTCAGTTGAACAACAATCGAGCTGACTTCTCCAACCGGCTTGAGATGCCGGCGTAATTCTCGTACCCCATGCCCGCCCACACCAGGGTGCCGGTGTAGAGCAGTTCCAGCGCCTCGATCACATCCAGGTCCACATCGGGCCCGAGGGCCGCAACGAGGCGCCCGCGAATGTCCGCACCGATGCGCTGCCGTAACACGTCGACGTCAGGATCCTTGCCGAGCAGTGCGTTGGTGACCGCCCCGGCGAATTCGGGTTCGCCGGCCAACAGTGACGCGATGTGTTGCAAGACCTCGACCACCCGGGTGGCCGGGTCAGATGATTCATGCGCGGCCGGCGGTGCCGCGGAAAGCCTGCGCCAGAACACCTCGGCCACGAGATGTTCTTTCGAAGAGAAGTAGGTGTAGGCCGTCGCCGCCCCGACGCCGGCCTCGGCGGCCACCCGGCGCACGGTCAGCCCGGCGAAACCGTCTCGGCTGATCAGCTGCAATGCGGCGTTACCCAGGCGTTCGACCGTATCGGCCTGCCGTGCACTCAGACGGCGGCGCGTCGACTCCAGAGCCGTCTCGGACACGTGTCCGGACGCTACTACAACAGCCGGTGGCCAGCAACGGTAGGTTGGGCATCCATGAGCACCGCCGACACCGCCCTGCCGCCCCGCGCCGAGCGCCTGTTCGCCCTAGCCGAGCAGGTCACCGGCTTCATGCCCGCCGACGAGGGCCGCGCCCTCTACGACGCCGGGGTGCGTTACCTCGGTGGCGGGGTCGGGGTGGAAATCGGCACCTACTGCGGCAAGTCGACGGTCATGCTGGGCGCGGCGGCACAGGAGACGAACTCGGTGCTCTACACCGTCGACCATCACCACGGCTCGGAGGAGCATCAGGTCGGCTGGGAATACCACGACACCACCATGGTCGACCCGGTCACCGGACTCTTCGACACGCTGCCCACGATGCGGCACACCCTGGACGCCGCACGCCTCGACGAGCATGTGGTGGCCGTGGTCGGCCGCTCGCCCGTGGTGGCCCGAGGGTGGCGAATGCCGTTGCGGCTGTTGTTCATCGACGGTGGCCACACCGAGGAAGCCGCCCAGCGCGATTTCGACGGCTGGGCCCGCTGGGTCGAGGTGGGCGGCGCGCTGATCATCCACGACGTCTTCCCAGATCCCGATGACGGCGGCCAGGCGCCGTTCCACATCTACCAGCGAGCGCTGGCGACCGGTGCCTTCGACGAGGTGGCCGTGATGGGTTCGATGCGGGTGCTGGAGCGGACGTCCGGCGAGCCGGGACAGCTGGACTAGCGGTCGCCGGCTTTTCCGCCGACACACTCACAGTCGTACTCCCCCTCCAGGCCGCGCGGCAGTCCGACGCCCCGGAAGATGCCGCTGGCCGCGGTGGTCTGCGACAGGGCGTCGGCGGCCAGCACCATGGCTGCCCCGGTCCAGGTGGTGCGTTCCTCTGGCCAGCGTTTACCGTCGGCGAAAACCAGTCCGGTCCAATAGGATCCGTCTTCTTCACGTAGATGCTGCATGGCCGCGAACTGCTCGTGGGCCCGTCGGGTGTCACCGATCGCGTCCAGGGCCATCACCAGCTCGCAGGTCTCCGCGCCGGTGACCCATGGCCGGTGGTCGACACAGCGGATGCCCAGGCCCGGCACCACGAAATCGTCCCACCGCTCAGCGATCCGGGTGTGCGCAGCCGTCCCCTGCAAGGCGCCGCCCAGCACCGGGTAATACCACTCCATCGCGTGGGTGTCCTTGGCGGAGAACGCCTCTGGATGTGCGGCAATGGCGTGGCCGAGACGCCCGACCGCGACCTCCCATTCCGGCTGTGGATCGTCGAGGTAGTCGGCGAGCGCCAGCCCGCACCGGATGCTGTGGTAGACGCTCGCGCAGCCGGTCAGCAGGGCTTCCTCGACCGGGCCCGCCGGGCTTGCGGCCCAGTAGATCTCGCCGCCGGGCGCCTGCAGACCCAGCACGAAGTCGAGGGCTCGGGTCACCACGGGCCACATCAACTCGGCGAAGGCGCGGTCTCCGGTGATCAGCACGTGGTGCCAGACACCGGTGGCCACGTAGGCACAGAAGTTGCTGTCGCTGTTGGCGTCCTCGATGAGACCGTTACGCAGCTGGATAGGCCAGGAGCCGTCCGCGCGCTGCACCGTGCGGCACCACTCGAACGCGGCGCGGGCCGGTTCGATCAGTCCGGCCACGGTCAGCGCCATGGCGTTCTCCACGTGGTCCCACGGGTCGGTGTGGCCGCCGTCGAACCATGGCAAGGCACCGGAGGATTCCTGGGTCGCGGCGATCGACCGCGCCGTCTGCAGGCAGTCGTCTGGCGTCAAAACTCCGGGCACACCGGGGATCTCAGGCACTAGCACCGCCGCGGCCTACCCGTTGTATTCCGGCTTGCGGAAGTAGAGTGCGACGCTCTTGCCGATCACCGGGTTCAGCAGCGATTCAGCCGTACGGGTGAGCCAGGGGCGGCCCATCATGTCCCACACCAGCAGCTGGTGATAGGCCTTGACGGCGAAATGATCGTTCTTCTCGGTACCGACGAGGCATTTGAGCCACCAGTACGGTGAGTGCAGCGCGTGCTCGTGGTGCGTGTGAGTCAGCTTGAGCCCGTGTGCCAGCACCTTGTCGCGCAGTTCGTCGGCCTTGTAGATGCGGATGTGTCCGCCCTCGTTGGCGTGGTATTCGTCCGACAGCAGCCAGCACAGCTTCTCGGGGAGCCACCGCGGGACCGTGATCGCCAGTGAGCCACCAGGTTTCAGGACACGCACCAGTTCGGAGATGGCGCGATCGTCGTCGGGGACGTGCTCGAGGATCTCCGAGGCGATGACGCAGTCGAAGCTGGAGTCGGGGTACGGGAGGTCCAGCGCGTCGCCCTTGACGGCCTCGCCTTTGGCCGACAGCGGGACCTCGCCCTCAGCCCGCATGGCCTGCAGCATCGTGTCTACGTCGTTGAGGTCGGACACGCTCTGGTCGAAGCCGACGACGGACGCCCCGCGCCGGTAGGCCTCGAACGTGTGCCGGCCCGCGCCGCAGCCGACGTCGATCACGGTGGTGCCCGGCCCGACACCGAGCCGGTCGAAGTCGACGGTCAGCATTGCGTCACCTTTCCTGCCCTGGCGCGAGCCATCTCATACACCGATACCGTCTGCGCGGCAACCGATTCCCAACTGAAGACATCGAGGGCCCGTTGCCGCCCGGCGGCCCCGAGCTTGCGACGTTCCGACGGAGAGTCGAGCAGTTCACCGAGCACGGAGGTCAGTTCGTCGACGTCGGCCGGGCGCACCAACCGGGCGCAGGCACCATCGTCGCCGACCACCTCGGGCAGCGCGCCCGCACGGCTGGCCACGATCGGGGTACCACTGGCCATGGCCTCCACGGCCGGCAGCGAGAAACCCTCGTACAAGGACGGGATGCAGGCCACCTCAGCGGAGGCCAGCAGCGCGGCGAGTTCCTCGTCACTCAGTCCGCTGGAGCTGTGCACGATGTCGGAAATCCCGAGCTCGGCAATGAGTTTCTCGGTCGGACCGTTCGGTTCGAGCTTGGACACCAGCTGCACGTCGAGGTCGCGCGCGACCCGCAGCCGGGCCACCGCGTGCAGCAGGTGGCTGACTCCCTTGAGCGGCACGTCGGCGCTGGCGATTGCGATGATGCGTCCACGCACCCGCTGCTCGGCGGGCCTGAACAGTTCGGTGTCCACGCCCAGCGGCACGATGTGCAGCTGATCCGGTGTCACCCCGAAGTCCTGCTCGATGTCGGCGGCCGAGGACGACGACACCGTGAGCAGCTCGGGAATCTTGCGGGCCACCTTCTTCTGCATCTCGGCGAACCCGTACCAGCGCCGGACCAGCGGCTTGCGCCACCACTTGGCCGCGGCGATCTCGACAACCCGGTCACGCGTGATCGGGTGATGGACGGTGGCGACGACGGGAAGGCCGCTCTCGGCGATCTTCAGCAGTGCCGAGCCCAGGCTCTGGTTGTCGTGGACCACGTCGAACTCGTCGCGACGCTCCGCCAGGATCCGGGCGACCCGCATCGTGAAGGTCCGCGGCTCCGGGAACCCGGCGCTCCACATCGTTGCCAGCTCGAGGGCGTCGATCCGATCGCGGATCTCGCTGGGTTTGGGCACGCGGAAGGGGTCCGGCTCGCGGTAGAGGTCCAGGCTCGGGACCTTGGTCAGCTTTACCCGGGGGTCCAGCCCCTCCGGGTAGGGCTGGCCGGAGAACACCTCGACGTCGTGGCCGAGTTCTGCGAGCCCGCGGCTCAGATAGCGCACGTAGACGCCCTGGCCACCGCAGTGAGTCTTGCTCCGATAGGACAGCAACGCGATACGCATAATCAGATCACCCGACGGCCGGAGACTTGCTGAGCTGGGAATACACGCTCACGCGTTGACTCCGAACCCTCTGGACATGTGTCCAGACTATAGTTTGACCTGCTAGCCAACGCAACGCGTCGGCCGGCGATCAGGCCGGAGGGAAGCCCCCGCTGGCGACCGGCCCCCACCGCACCGGCGTGACCCGGATCAGGCACTTGCCCTGGTCGACCATCGCCTGCCGGTACTCATCCCAGTCGGGGTGTTCACCGGCGACCGCGCGGAAGTAGTCGACCAGCGGCTCCACCGCCTCCGGCAGTCCGATCACCTCGCCGTCGCCGTCGACCTGTACGTACGGGCCGTCGAACTCATCGGACAGCACCGTCACGCTGACTCTGGGCGTGCGCCGGATGTTGGCCGCCTTCGCCCGTTGCGGATAGCTGGCGACCACGATCCGGCCCTGGTCGTCCACACCGCCCGTCACCGGAGAGGTCTGCAGCGAGCCGTCGGCGCGGAACGTGGTCAGCACCATGCGGTGCCGCGGGCGCACGAAATCGAGGAGCTCGTCGATCCCTACGGTGTCAGCGGTCGCATACTTTCGAGCCATGGTTCGACGGTAGGACAAATGCGAAGGGCCGTGGGAAACCCAGCCCGGTCAGTCTGGCGCCCCGCAGGGCAGCGACATCGATCGGCAGCACCCTGCCCGACGACGGCTCGTAGCACTGCAGGACGTCGTGGTCCACGCCGATGAGCAGCACCCAGTGCCGCGGAATGCCGCGCTCGCCGATCAGCATCGCCACCGGCCAGCCCTCGGCGACGGCGCCGCGCACCTCCGTCAGCGAATCGCGGGCCCCGCGGAAGCGTCGCCACCGGTACGTCACTCCGCGTTTGGCACCGTGTTCGCTCAGCGCGCGGGCCATCCCGGCGGGTGTGGTTCCGAGTTGGCGCGGCCAAACACGGTTGACAGCAGCGTGAATTCGGCCTTGTTCCGCGGCGAACCAGGCCTCGCCGCCGGCGGTCAGCAACTCCGCGCGATAACTGTGATCCAGGATCGCGCCGGCCACCACGGCGACCGTCGGACCACAGGTGATCCCGTCGCGCTGCCGCAGCCGTAGCGCCGCCAGTTTCGCCGGCTTCACACAGATCCGGTCATCGCATCGATCAATTCCTGCCATCGGAACTAAAGCTCGTGAGCTGCCGGTTTGAACCGGTATCCGGCAGCGTATCGAAACGCCGCCAACCTGAGTAGGAGGGACAGTGCCGTGCGAAACATCGTCATCGGCGCTCTGGCAGCCATCGCCATCGGTCTGGCCGGTCCGGCAGGTCAGGCCGCAGCTGCACCCAACGGCCCCAGCAATGCCCAGCAGACCATCAAAGAGCTGCAATCCCAGGGCTACACGGTCATCGTCAACCGACTCGGATCCTCACCGCTGGACCGGGCGTCCGTCGTGGCCGTACGCCCCGGGCCGAACTTCAGCCGCACCGACACCCTGAGCGCCGTCACGCAACGCACGGTGTACGTCGACGTCAAGTAGCAGACAGCCGGTACCTTCGCCGTCGATAATGATCCGATGGCAGTGAAGATGGCCGATCTGCTGGGCAGCAAGCTGGGTGCCCTGCGATACCAGCCCACTACCAAGCGAATTCGGATCTGTCTCGGCGGCGAGCCGGTGGCCGACACCAGCGAGGCGGTCCTGGTGTGGGAGCCGCGGCGCGTGGTTCCGACGTATGCGGTGCCGCGCTCGGCGGTGACGGCTCAGCTGGTTCCGGCCGGCGGGGATGTCGGTGACGACGAGATCCCGGGCTTTCTCGATCCGTCGGTGCCGTTCACCGCCCACACCTGTCCCGGCACGGCGTTCGATGTCATCGCCGGGGAGGAAACCGGTCCCGCCGCGGCTTTTCAGCCCGACGATCCGGAGCTGGCCGGCTACCTGATCCTCGACTTCTCCACTTTCGAATGGCGCGAAGAAGACGAGAGCATCGTCGCGCACCCGCACGACCCGTTCCACCGGATCGATATCCGGCGGAGTCGACGGCGTATCCGGGTCGAACTGGAAGGGCAGCTCCTCGCCGAATCCCGTGATCCCATGCTGTTATTCGAGACCGGGCTGCCCGCCCGCTACTACTTGCCGCGCGAAGACGTCACGACCGCGCTCGAGGTGAGCAACACCGTCACCTATTGCGCGTACAAGGGCCGGGCCACCTACTACTCGGTGCCCGGTGGCGCGACCGATGTTGCGTGGGCCTATCACGAACCGCTGCTCGACGCGGTACCCGTCAGCGGTCGCATCTGCTTCTTCGACGAACACGTGGACATGTCCGTCGACGGTGAGCGGGTGGATCGTCCCGTGACTTCGTGGAGCTGACGGAAGCTGACGGAACGCCTGTTTGCGGCCGCATGGTTCTGGCAACATCTGACACCGACACCACTGTCAGCTGACCGGAGGTCATGATGGGCCCATCGGACGTCACGCTCACTGCGGCTGCCGGGACAGAGGGCGGTGGCGCCGCACTCGATCAGGTGATCGGGATGTCGGTGGTCGCCCTGATCGTCACAGTCGCACTGCTGTGGATCGGCTATCTGCACCGCAACCGCCGCATCACCTGGCTCAACAATTTCGCAGAATGGCTCGGCCGCAAGTTCCACCGGCCGCCGTGGGTGGCATTGCAGGTCTTCCTGTTCACCGCGACCATCATCTGCGCACTGTTCGGATTCATCTGGGACGTCAGCCTTCATATCGGCAAGGGACGCGACGCCGGACCGTTGGCCAACCCCGCGCACTACTTCATCCTGATCGGGCTGTTCCTGTTGTTCATCGCTGGCTCGATGGCCATCGTGCTGCCCTACGACAAGCCCGGCCCGGCCGCCATCCGGATCACCCGTACCTGGTACGCGCCGGTCGGCGGCGTGTTGATGGCGCTGTGCGGCCTGTACGCCCTCATCGGTTTCCCGCTCGACGACATCTGGCACCGGATCTTCGGGCAAGACGTCACACTATGGGGCCCAACCCATTTGATGCTCATCGGTGGGGCGGGTCTGTCCCTGATAGCCGTCCTGTTGCTGGAACACGAGGGCCGGGTGGCAATGGGCCCCGACGGCATGGCCGAGGACAGCAAGTTCAACAAGTTCCTCTACTTCCTGTCCTTCGGCGGCCTGTTCATCGGGCTCTCGGTGTTCCAGATCGAATACGACTTCGGCGTCGAGCAATTCCGCCTGGTGCTGCAGCCCATGATGATCGCCGCCGCAGCAGCCTTCGCCGCGGTCGCGGCGCGGCTGGTCCTCGGCCCGGGCGCGGCCTTGATCGCCGCCGGGTTCGCGATCGCGCTGCGAGGTGCGGTCGCCTTCATCGTCGGCCCGGGGCTGGGAGCCCCGACCAGCTGGTTCGCCCTCTACCTCGGCCCGGCCCTGGTGATCGAACTGCTCGCGCTGACTCCGCTTGTCAAGCGGCCCATCCTGTTCGGCGCGGTGGGCGGTCTCGGCGTGGCCACCGTCGGACTGTGGCTGGAGTCGTTGTGGATCGGCGCGGTCTATCACTACCCGTGGCCCACCAGCATGTGGGGCGAGGCGCTGGCCATGGCGATCCCGGTCGCCGTCGGAATGGGCCTGTGCGGTGCCCTGCTGGCGCTGGTACTCACCGGGCAACCGCTGCCGCGGCCCGCGGTGGGAATCTCCATCGTGGTGGCGACCGTGCTGGTGATCGGCGGCGCAGTGGCCAACGGGTTGCGCACCGAGGTTCCTCAGAATGCCACTGCCACAATTACTTTGACGGACCTGCCGGCCGACAACGGGCACCGCATGGCCTCGGCCGACGTTCAGATCACCCCAGCCGGGCTGATCGGCGACGATCCGGAGTGGGTGTCGATCCTGGCGTGGCAGGGCGGATTGGCCAACCATCGCGGGTTGATCATCGACCGGTTGGAGAAGGTGGGCCAAGGGCACTACCGCTCGACGCAGCCCATCCCGGTTTCCGGCAGTTGGAAGACGCTGCTGCGGGTACAGGACGGAACCACCATGGCCGGCGTCCCGATCTTCCTGCCCGCAGATCCGGGTATCGGCGCCGAGGAAACGCCGGCGCTGACCTCGAGCAGCCGGGAGTTCGTGCAGGAGATCACGATTCTGCAGCGTGAACGCAATCTCAATCACCCGAGCTGGCTGTACAACGTGGCATCGCTGGTGGTGCTGGTGTGCACCCTGATCCTGATCGCCGGGCTGACCTGGGGTGCGGGCCGGATCAACGCCAGGGAGCTGGCCGCGGGCCGTGAACCCGCCGGGCTCACATGAACTTTCCGATCGAGTACCAGGCCGACCACACTTTGCTGCTGGCATTGCCCGCATTCGCTCCGGCCGTGGTCGTGGTGGGCGTGGTGGTGTATGTCGCCATGCGGGACCGCCGCCGCGGCGAGCCGCGCGATGATGACCGCGGCGAGCCGCGCGATGACGCCAGCGGCGACGTTCGAGATGAAGACGTCGACCTCTCCGACGAAGATGGTTCACCGTGATCAATCTCAAAAGCAGTGTCATCGTCCTGGCGTCCGCTCTCGCCCTGGTGACGGCTGGTTGTGGCGGCTCCGGCGAGTCCGAGAAGACCGACGGCCCAGCCGGTTCGGCCACTCCCTCTGTCACCACGGTGAACCCGTCGGACATGACCGACGAGCAACAGGCTCCGGCCCGGCTGCTGATCGACGTCACCATCAAGGGTGGCCAGGTGACGCCGACCAACGAGCGGGTGCAGGGCAAGGTCGGTGAGCCGATCGTGGTCCGGGTGAACAGTGATGCCGCAGACGAGCTGCACGTGCACTCCAACCCCGAGCACAGCTTCAAGATCGAGCCCCGCAACGGTCAGCAGTTCCAGTTCACCGTCGACGTGCCCGGCACCGTCGACATCGAACTGCATCAGCTGAACCGCACGATCGCCAGCGTGCAAGTACAGCAGTGACGGCCGGGTCGACCGCGGTACTGGCCCATGGTCTGGGCGGTTCGACCGATCTTCCGATCCCGTACACCTACGCGCTGATCGGCGCGGCGTGGACGCTGACGTTCACGTTTGCGGTGGTGGCACTGGCCTGGCGTCGGCCCCGGTTCGATCCGGACAAGCCTGGCCTGCCCCTGCCGTCATGGGTGACGACTGCCGTGGATTCGGGTGTGACGCGCTGGGTGGTGGGCATGCTCGCACTCGCCTTCACCGGGTGGGTGGCCTACACCGGGTTCACCCGGACGGGCGGAGCCAACCCACTGCCGGGTGTCTTCTACGTCCTGCTGTGGGTGGGACTGGTCGCCGCATCGGTGCTGTTCGGCCCGGTGTGGCGGCTGATCTCTCCCGTCCGAGCGCTGTACCGGTTCCTGCCGGTTCAGGCCCCGCTGCGCTATCCCGAGCAGCTCGGCTACTGGCCGGCCGCAGTCGGGCTGTTCGCGTTCGTGTGGTTGGAGCTGGCCAGCCCTGACCCGGGATCGCTTGCGGCCATTCGCAACTGGCTGCTGATCTACCTCGCGGTCACTCTCGCCGGCGCGTTGTGTTGCGGACAGCGCTGGCTGGAAAGCGCCGACCCGTTCGAGGTGTACAGCACGGTCGCGTCGAGACTTTCGCCGCTGCGCCGCCACGACGGCCGTATCGTGGCCGGCAACCCGTTCGATCATCTGCCGTCGCTGCCGGTGCGGCCCGGACTCGTCGCCCTGTTGGCGGTACTGCTGGGATCCACCGCTTTCGACAGCTTTTCGGCGATGCCGCAGTGGCGCAACTTCGTCGACGCCCATGCCGCATCGGCGACGGGCTCCAGCCTGATCCGGACCGCGGGGCTACTGCTGTTCGCGACCACGGTGGCGGTCACGTTCTGGGCGGCCACCCGCACCACGGGCGGGGTCGATCGCCGGCTGCGACGCGAATTGCCCGGGCTGATGGCACATTCGCTGATCCCGATCGTCATCGGCTACGTATTCGCCCACTATCTGTCTTATCTCGTCGAACGTGGGCAACAGACGGTGATACTGCTGTTCGGGCTCCATGACGTACAGGTCAGCTATTTTCTGTCGGCCCACCCGTCGGTGCTGGCCACCTTAAAGGTCGGGTTCGTCCTGGCCGGTCACGTGGCCGGGGTGATCGCCGCACACGACCGGGCCCTGCGCCTGCTCCCGAAGCAGCATCAGCTCACGGGTCAGCTGGCCACCATGCTCGTGATGGTCGGCTACACCTTCACGGGTCTGTACCTGCTGTTCGGCGGGTAGCGTCGACACCATGACGTCGAGTCAGACCCGGGCCCTCATCGTCGTCGACGTGCAGAACGACTTCTGCGAGGGTGGGTCGCTGGCGGTCACCGGCGGTTCGGCGGTGGCGCGGGACATCACGGCCCTGCTGGCCGGCGCGCACAGTTACGACCACGTGGTGGCCACCAAGGATTTCCACATCGATCCGGGCGAACATTTCTCCGAGACGCCCGACTACCGGAGTTCGTGGCCGCGGCACTGTGTGGCCGGTACCCCTGGAGCTGCGTTCCATCCTGATCTGAATCCGTCCGCAGTCGAGGCGGTGTTCGAGAAGGGGCATTATTCGGCTGCCTACAGCGGGTTCGAGGGGGTCGACGCTTCGGGGACGACGCTCACCGACTGGCTGGCCGCCCGCGGTGTCGACGCGGTTGACGTGGTGGGCATCGCCACGGATTACTGTGTTGCGGCCACCGCCGCCGATGCGGCCCGAGCCGGGTTGCGTACCCGGGTGCTGAGCGGTCTCACCGCAGGCGTCGCACCGGAGACCAGCGCTGCGGCCCTCGACGAACTCCGCGGCGCCGGAGTGGAAGTCATCTAGTCGGATCCACGGGCCGGCCCGTCCATTGCGGGTCCCGCCGCTCGAGGTGGGCGCGGACGCCTTCTCGGGCGTCGTCGTGGGCCATCAGGTGCAGATGGATGTCGGTTTCGCGCGCGCCGACGCCGGCCCGGTCGAGGTCATACGAATCCCACAGCAGCCGCTTGCTGGCCGCGACCGACATGGGTGCGGTGTTGACCGCGATGTCGTTGGCGATTTCCAGGGCGGCGGGCAGCACCTGCTCGGCCGGCAATACCTGACTGCCGAGCCCGAGTTCTACGGCACGGTGCCCGTCGAATAGCCCGCCGGTCAACAGGATCTCGGCGGCATTGGCCAGGCCCACCAGCCGAGGCAGCACCCAGTGTGAGTAAGCATCACCCACCATGCCGCGGCGCGCCTGCACCACGCCGTAGCGTGCATCAGCGGCGAAAATCCGGATGTCGCACTGCAATGCCAGGGTCAGGCCGATCCCGATGGCGTGGCCGTTGACCGCGGCGATCACCGGCTTGTCGAGGGTCCAGGCCGGTACCGCCAGACCGGCCGCGCTGAACTGCTGCCCAGGTTCGGTGAAGGTCTGGTCCCCCGCGCCGAGATCGGCTCCCGCGCAGAACGCCGGTGGTGTGCCGGTCAGGACGATGGCGCGGATCGCGTCGTCGGCACCGCAGTGCCGGTAGGCCTCGGCGAGCTCCTCACGCATTCCGCCGCCGAAGGCATTGCGCTGCTGTGGACGGTCCAGCGTGATGACCGCGACCCGGTTGTCGACGGTGAGGCGTACCGTCCGATACTCCGGCAGGTCAGAGCGAGTGGTCACAGCTCGTAAGGTACCGCTGCCGGTTCGCCCGGCCGCAGGTCCCCGAGCGCCGTATCGTCGATTTTGTGACCTTGGAAATATGGCGGGGCAAGCCGTACCCACTCGGTGCGACCTATGACGGCTCGGGAACCAATTTCGCGTTGTTCAGCGAAGTCGCCGACCGGGTCGAACTGTGTCTGTTCGATCCCGACGAGTCCGGGGAGCTGCAAGAGACACGGGTGACACTGCCCGAGGTCGACGGATTCGTCTGGCACGGCTTCCTTCCCGGAATCGAGCCCGGTCAGCGTTACGGCTACCGGGTGCACGGGCCCTACGATCCGGCGGCCGGTCAGCGGTGCAACCCGAACAAGCTGGTGCTCGACCCGTACGCCAAGGCCATCGAAGGCGCTTTCGAGTGGGGTCAGCCGCTCTTCTCGTACAACTTCGATGATCCCGACAGCCGCAACGACGACGATTCCGCGGCCAGCATGCCGAAGGCCGTCGTGATCAACCCGTATTTCGACTGGGGTGTCGACCACCCGCCCAGTCATGAGTACGCCGACACCGTCATCTACGAGGCCCATGTCAAAGGCCTCACCCAGACCCATCCGGACATCCCCGAACAGCTGCGCGGGACTTACGCGGGCGTAGCCCATCCGGCGATCATCGAGCACCTGAAGGCCTTGGGGGTCAACGCTATCGAGCTGATGCCGGTGCATCACTTCGTGGACGACTCGACGCTGGTCGAGAAGGGGTTGTCCAACTACTGGGGCTACAACACCATCGGGTTCCTGGCGCCCGACCCCCGCTACAGTTCGGCGGGCACCCCCGGCGGCCATGTCCAGGAGTTCAAGGCCATGGTGCGTGAACTGCACGCCAATGGCATCGAGGTGATCCTCGACGTCGTCTACAACCACACGGCCGAGGGCAACCATCTGGGGCCGACACTGTCGATGCGCGGTATCGACAACGCCGCCTATTACCGGTTGGTCGACGACGACTTGCAGTACTACATGGACTACACCGGCACCGGAAACAGCCTCAACGTCGGCCATCCTCATTCACTGCAATTGATCATGGACTCTTTGCGCTATTGGGTGACCGAGATGCATGTCGACGGTTTCCGCTTCGATCTGGCCGCCACCCTGGCCCGCGAGTTCTACGACGTGGACAGGCTGAGCGCGTTTTTCGAACTCGTGCAACAAGATCCGATCGTCAGCCAGGTCAAGCTGATCGCCGAGCCATGGGACGTCGGCCCCGGTGGCTATCAGGTGGGCAACTTCCCACCGCAGTGGACGGAGTGGAACGGAAAGTTCCGCGACACGGTCCGCGACTACTGGCGCGGCGAGCCGGCCACCCTCGACGAATTCGCCTATCGGCTGACCGGCTCGGCCGACCTCTACGAGCAGACCGGACGGCGGCCGTTCGCCTCGATCAACTTCGTCACCGCGCACGACGGCTTCACCTTGCGTGACCTGGTGTCCTACAACGAGAAACACAATGAGGCCAACGGCGAGGACAACCACGACGGCGAGAGCAACAACAAGTCGTGGAACTGCGGTGCCGAAGGACCGTCCGATGATCCGGCCGTCAACACGTTGCGCGCCCAGCAGCAGCGCAACTTCCTGGCCACACTGCTGCTCTCCCAGGGTGTTCCGATGCTCTCGCACGGTGACGAGTTGGGTCGCACCCAGGGGGGCAACAACAACGTCTATTGCCAGGACAACGACATCTCCTGGATCGATTGGGCCACAGCGGATCTCGATCTGCTGGAGTTCGCCCGGTCGGTGTCGGCGCTGCGCGCCGCACATCCGGTGTTCCGGCGCCGCAGGTTTTTCGACGGCCGGCCGGTGCGTGAGGCGGGGGCGGCGGGACTGCCCGATATCGCCTGGTTCGCCCCGGACGGCTCCGACATGACCGCCGAGGACTGGGAGACCGGGTACGCCAAGTCGGTGGCCGTGTACCTGAACGGACAAGGCATCTCCGACCTGGACAACCGCGGCCAGAGGGTGGTCGACGACTCGTTCATGCTGTGCTTCAACGCGCACTACGAGCCGATCGAGTTCGCGTTACCACCGGCACAATTCGCGGCCCGCTGGATTCCGGCGATCAGCACTTCGGCAAACTCGGGGCGCGGCGCGGTTCCGGCCGGCAACACGGTCACCGTGGACGCCCGAGCCGTCCTGGTACTGCAAGCCGAATCAGATTGAGCGTCAATTCAAAGCGTTGCTCATCGGCCGGATCTCCCTGCCCTAACCAGGAAGTCTGGTACCTTGAATATGTAGCAGCCGTGGCCGCCTAAGTAGACGTCGAGCGCTTGCTTGATGTCACCGGCCGGGCGGGCTGGGGGGTACGAGCCGAAGAGCGGCGGCAACTACCCTGCGGCCACGGCTGCGGCGTCTCAGCGGGTTTGCCGCGTTCCCTTTTCGAGTCCCGACGACCCCCGTCTCCAGCTGCAATAGCTCTGTTACAGAGGTATTGTGACCGCCATGGAGCCACGCCGAGATCTCGTCAGCGAGATGTTCGCCGTCGTCGGCCGGTTCCGCAGGCAGTTGCGCCGGTCCACCGGCGGTGGATTCGATTCAGCTGGATTGACCCAGTCCCAGGGGGAACTGTTACGGCTGGTCGGGCGACGCCCCGACATCTCGGTGCGGGAAGCGGCCGCCGAACTCAGCTTGGTCCCCAACTCCGCGTCCACGCTGGTGTCACGGCTGGTCGCCGACGGGCTGCTGAACAGAACCACCGACGACTCCGACCGCCGCGTGGTGCGATTGCGGCTCACCGCGCCCGCGCAGGCGATCGCAGACGAATCCAGAGCGGCTCGCCGGGCCGCGCTGGCCTCCGTGCTGGCGCAACTCGACGACAGCCAGATCGACCACCTGGCAAACGGATTGGACGTCATGGCCGAACTGACCCGGCTCCTGCACGAGAACGAAAAGGCAGAAGCATGACGGCCGTCGAGAAGTCGCAGCCGGCCGTCGATTGCGAGCACCTGACCCATCGCTACGGCACCTTCACAGCGGTCGACGACCTGACACTGCAGGTCCGGCGCGGCGAGACCATGGGTCTGCTCGGCCCCAACGGCGCGGGCAAGACCACGGCCGTGCGCGTGCTGACCACCCTGACACCCGTGCAAGAGGGCCGAGTACGGATCTTCGGCCTCGACTCCGACCGGCACACCATGGATATCCGCCACAACATCGGCTATGTCCCGCAACAACTCTCGATCGAGCCGGCACTGACCGGACGCCAGAACGTGGAACTGTTCGCCCGCCTCTACGACATCCCCCGCACGGAACGCGCCGATCGGGTCGACCACGCGCTGGAGTCGATGCAACTGCTCGACGTGGCCGATGCCGTGGCAGGCACCTACTCAGGCGGCATGGTGCGGCGCCTCGAGCTGGCCCAGGCACTGGTGAACCGCCCGCTGCTGCTGATCCTCGACGAGCCCACGGTGGGCTTGGATCCCATCGCCCGCGACAGCGTGTGGACACAGGTCGGGGCGATGCAGGCCGAGTTCGGGATGACGGTGCTGCTCACCACGCACTACATGGGTGAGGCGGACGCTCTGTGCGACCGGGTGGCGCTGATGCACCACGGCCGGTTGCGGGCGCTCGGGACACCGGCCGAGTTGAAGGCGAAGGTCGCGCCGGCCGAGGCTTCCGACGGGGCCTCGCTGGAGGACGTCTTCCGCCATTACGCCGGTTCCGACCTGACCGACGACGGGCAGCAGGCCGGCGGAATCCGCGAAGTGCGCGCAGCCCGGAGGACGGCCCGCCGTGTCAGCTGACGCTCTGGTCCTGGCTCCGCGTGGATTGCGCAGGATCCGGGCAATGGCCCGGCGGATGTCTGCCTTCGCCCTCGTCGAGCTGCAGAAGCTGCGCCACGACCGCACCGAGCTGTTCACCCGTATGGTCCAGCCCGCGCTGTGGCTGCTGATCTTCGGCCAGACCTTCAGCCGGCTGCATCTCGTGGACACCGGTGGCGTTCCCTACCTGACATTCCTGGCGCCGGGCATCATCGCCCAGTCGGCCCTGTTCATCTCGATCTTCTACGGGATCCAGATCATCTGGGACCGTGACGCCGGGATTCTGGCCAAACTCATGGTTACCCCGGCGCCGGCCTCTGCCCTGGTGACGGGCAAGGCGTTCGCGGCAGGGGTGCGCTCGGTGGTGCAGGTGCTCGGCGTCGTGCTGCTGGCCTATCTGATGGGCATCGCGATGACGGTCAATCCGCTGCGCATCCTGGCGGCCATGGCGGTGGTGGCGCTGGGTGCGGCGTTCTTCGCCTGCCTTTCGATGACCCTGGCCGGGCTGGTGCGCAAGCGGGACCGGCTGATGGGAATCGGCCAGGCCATCACGATGCCGCTGTTCTTCGCGTCCAATGCGCTCTATCCCGTCGACATCATGCCTACCTGGTTGCGCTGGCTGTCCACCGTCAACCCGCTGAGCTACGAGGTGAACGCACTACGCGGCCTGCTGATCGGCACGCCGACCCAGTGGGCGGTGGATATCGGCGTACTGGTGGCGGCGGCGGTGCTGGGCATCGCGGTGGCCTCGGCACTCCTGCGCCGCCTCGTGCGCTGAAGCGGGGCCGAGCCCAGACCGCCATAGCTCCCGACCAACCAGGTGGTTTAGTGTGCAGACATGCAGCTAGCCCTCACGCCGGAGGAAGCCGCCTTCCGCGACGAACTCCGCACCTTCTACACGACGAAGATTCCCGCCGAGCTTCGCGAACGAAACCGGCTCGGACTGCCACTCGGCAAAGAGGGCATCGTCACGGCGCACAAGATCCTCCATGAGCACGGCCTCGCGGTTCCCAACTGGCCCGTCGAGTGGGGCGGCAAGGACTGGACGCCCAACCAGCACCAGATCTGGCTCGACGAGATGCAGCTGGCCAGCGTCCCGGAGCCGCTGACCTTCAATGCCCGCATGGTCGGCCCGGTGATCGCCGAGTTCGGCTCGCAGGAGGTCAAGGAGCGCTTCCTGCCGCCGACGGCGGCACTCGACATCTGGTGGTGCCAGGGCTTCTCCGAGCCCGAGGCCGGTTCTGACCTGGCTTCGCTGCGCACCACCGCGGTCCGCGACGGCGACAGCTACGTGGTCAACGGCCAAAAGACCTGGACCACGCTCGGTCAGCACGCCGACTGGATCTTCTGCCTGGTCCGCACCGACCCGCAGGCTCCCAAGAAGCAGGCCGGCATCTCGTTCCTGCTGTTCGAAATGAACACTCCCGGTGTCACGCTGCGCCCGATCAAGCTGATCGACGGAAGCTACGAGGTCAACGAGGTCTTCTTCGAAGACGTCCGGGTGCCCGCCAACCAGCTCGTCGGCGAGGAGAACCAGGGCTGGACGTATGCGAAGTTCCTGCTCGGCAACGAGCGGACCGGCATCGCCCAGGTGGCACGCACCAAGGTGCGCCTTGCCGAGGTCAAGGAACGCGCCGCGGCCAACGGTCTGCTGGCCGACCCGCTGTTCGCCGCTCGTCTGGCCGAGGCCGAGAACGACGTGCTGGCACTGGAACTCACCCAGATGCGGGTGACGTCGGATTCAGCCGACGGCAAGCCCAGCCCGGCCTCGTCGGTGCTGAAGCTGCGCGGCAGCCAGCTGCAGCAGACCGCGACCGAACTGCTGGTCGAGGTCGCCGGGGCCGACGCCCTGCCCTACGAGGCAGCCGACATCGCCTCACCGGAGTGGGCTCAGAATGCCGCCCCGCACTACCTCAACTACCGCAAGACCTCGATCTACGGCGGTAGCAACGAGGTGCAGCGGACCATCATCTCGTCCACCATTCTCGGATTGTGAGTTGAGCCATGGACTTTCAGCTGACTGACGAACAGACCCTGCTCGCCGACACCACCCGCGACCTGCTGTCGGGCTACGACACCGAGAAGCGCAACAAGGTGGTCGAGACCGAGCCCGGATTCGACCGCCAGATCTGGGGGCAGCTCGCCGAGATCGGCGTCCTCGGACTTGGTTTCGACGAGGACTCGGGCGGCCAGATCGAGATCATGGTGGTGCTGAACGAGCTCGGACGCCGGCTGGCGCCTGAGCCGGTGCTGCACGGGGCGATCGGTCCGGGCGCGATCATCGCCGAGGTCGGCACCGACAGCCAGCGCGCCCTTCTCGACGAAGTCGCCTCCGGCGAGCGGATTCTGGCCTTCGCCCACGCCGAGCCCGGTGTGCGCGGTGCGGCCGGTGTGTCGACCACCGCGGCACGCAACGGCGACGGGTGGACGCTGACCGGCACCAAGAACCCGGTGCTGGCCGGCGATGTCGCGGACACGTTGATCGTCAGCGCTGCTCTGCCCGGCCAGAGTTCGGAGGCCGGCACCGGGCTGTTCCTGGTCGACGCCGCGAACGTCACCCGGCAGGGCTACCGCACCTTCGACGGCCAGCGCGGCGCCCAGATCACCCTGGACGCCACCTCCGCCGAGCCGCTGGGCGAGGCGGTCGATGCCGGAGCCGCGATCACAAATGCCCTGGTTCGGATCTCGGCGGGCCTGTGCGCCGAGGCCGTCGGCGCGATGGACGAGTCGCTGCGCCTGACCACCGATTACCTCAAGCAGCGCAAGCAGTTCGGGGTCACGCTGAGCAAGTTCCAGACCCTGACCCAGCGTGCCGCCGACATGTACATGTCGCTGGAGCTGGCCCGCAGCATGGGCAATTACGCTGCGATGTCCATCGCCGACGGTGAACTCGACCCGGTGAAAGCGGCCCGCGCCAAGCTGCAGATCGGACGGTCGGGCCGGCACATCGCACAGGAGTCGATCCAGCTGCACGGCGGTATCGGTGTCACCGCCGAGTACCCGATCGGGCACTACGCTGCCCGGCTGACCGCCATCGAGCACACCCTCGGCTCGTCGGCCGATCAGCTACAGACGCTGGTCGGCCAGCTCGACAGCTACGAGATCGCCACGCTCTGACACCACGCGCGCGGCCGTCGGTATCGCCAGGGCAAGGAGGGCGGCACCCGCGGCCGCGGCCGCGGCGATGAGCAGCGCAGTGCGGAATCCGGCCAGCGATGGCAGCGCGTGCCCGGCGGACATGATGGTCATCTGGGCCAGCACCGCGGTCATCACCGCGCTCGACGTCGAGGTACCCAGTGAGCGAGCCAACGAGTTGATGCTGTTGGCGGACGCCGTCTCCGACACCGGCACCGCGGCATTGATCAACGCGGGCAGCGCGGCGAAGGCGAAACCGACGCCGAAGCTGACGATCAGGCCGAGCACCATCAGGCCGACGGGGCTGCCGAGCATCAGGGTGCCGGCCAGGTAACCCGCGGCGATGATCACGCTGCCTATCACCAGCACGATCTTCGGCCCGCGTGCCGACACCACCCGCGCGGCGACCGGCGCCGCAGCCATCATCGCCAGGCCACCGGGCGCCATCCAAAGACCCGTGGCCACCATGCTCTGCCCCAGGCCGAATCCGGTCTCCCGGGGCATCTCGAGCAGCTGGGGACCCACCAGCGACAGCGCGAACATGCCGAAGCCCACCGCGATCGAAGCCAGGTTGGTCAGCAACACAGGCCGTTTCAACGTGGTGCGCATGTCCACGATGGGTGCGGGCACCCGGTACTGCCACCAGGTGAACACGCTGAAGGTCACCACCGCAGCGGCGAACATGCCCAGCGTGGTGGCACTGGTCCAACCCCACATCGCGCCCTTGGAGATCGGCAGCAACAGCAGCACCAGGCCGATGCCCAGCGTGACGGCGCCGACCGGGTCGAACCGGTGATCGGCGGACACGGGTTCCAGGTCGGGCACCAGCAGCACGAACAGGATGCCCGAGGCCAGGCCGAGCGCGGCCGCGCACCAGAACAGCGCGTGCCAGTTGAACTGTTCGGCGATCACCGCCGACAACGGCAGGCCCAGTGCACCGCCGACGCCCAGCGACGCACTCATCAAACCCATGGCCGAGGGCACCCGCTCAGGAGGCAGGGCGGCCCGCAGCACGCTGATGCCCAGTGGGATCACCGGGGCCCCGAACCCCTGCAGACCTCGCCCGATGATCAACGGGATCAGCGAGGTGGTCATTGCGGCGATCACCGATCCGGCGAACAGCAGTGCGGCGCACAACACGAGAATCCACTTGGGACCGTACATATCCCCGAGACGGCCCAGCATCGGTGTCGCTACGGCACCGGTCAGCAGGGTCGCCGTGATGGCCCACGAGGCGTTGGCTCCGGTGGTATCGAGCAGGGCGGGCAGTTGCGGGATCAGCGGGATGATCAGGGTCTGCATGAGCGAGACACTGATACCGGCCGCCGCCAGGACGGCGATCAGCAGCCCGTCGGACGCCGATCGGCGCGCGGGCTGATTAGGCATGCTAATGAAGGTAGAGGATCGGCGTCCGCATCCACAATCGAGCTGTGTCGCGCCCGCTCGCGGTCGAGACTCGCGGTCAAGAAATGAGGCGGGCAACCGATCCCAGCGGCACGGGCAACCAGCTCGGCCGGAACCGGGCCTCATAGGCGGCCTCGTACACCGCCTTGTCCAGCTCGTAGGCCGCCAGCAGCGCGGCGTGCTCGCGTGGATCTCCGCCGGCCACTGCCGCGTATCCGTCGCAGAATGAGGCACTGTTCCGGTCGGCCCACTCTCTGGCCCGGGCCGCCAACTGCCGGGCCCGGTCGTCGTCGGTCGCCAGGTCGACCAGACGCGCATACGCCGCATAGTCGAAAGATCTCAACATGCCCGCGACGTCGCGAAGTGGGGAGTCGGGGCTGCGCCGCAACTGCAGGGGCTGGCCGGGCTCGCCCTCGAAGTCGATCAGCAGCCAATGCTCCGGAGTGCGCAGCACCTGACCGAGATGCAGGTCGCCGTGCACCCGCTGGACACTCACCTGCTCGTCGGCGAGCTTGCGGTAGCGGTCCTCGATCAGCGAAACATGCTCACGCAGTTCGGGTACCGCCTCTGCGGCGGTGGCCAGCCGAGTGATCATGAGTTCGGCCGGAAAGGGCACAGACTCGGTGCCGAGTTCCTCGGCCAGGCAGGCGTGCACCGAGGCCACCGCCTCGCCCAGCCGGTGGGACTCGGCGGCGAAGTCCCCGCCCACCTCGTCGGCGTAGAGGTCGCCCTCGGCGAACAGGTCGCGGGTGCTGGCGTTGGCCATGTCCCAGCCCTCGGCGGAGTTGGCGGCGAACTCGGTGACCATGGCCAACGCGAAAGGTTCGCCGTCCCAGTCGATGTCGATCGCCCCGAGCAACCGGGCCACGTGCGGGTTGCCGGCGCGGGCCAGTACGCGGTTGAGCTCGATGTCGGGGTTGATCCCCGGGGTGATCCGGCGGAACGCCTTGAGCACGGCGTCCTGGCCGAACACCACGCTCGTGTTGCTCTGCTCGGCCGCCGACACCCGGGGAAGAGCATCCAGCGGCAGGGTGGTCTCCGGCTCCTTGGTGCACCTCAACGCGCCCACGGTGGCCGATCGGTCGACCATTTCCAGCAGGTAGCGGGCCGCGTCCTGGTCATAGAGCGCGTCATAGGCCGTGCGTCCGCCGTCGCTGCCGATCGTGGCCACGGAGCTGTACTCCTCGATCGGCTCGGCATCCCACTTCACCAGCACCTGGTAGCGCTCGGTGGTGCCGTCGGCGTAGGACACCTGCAGCAACGTCAGCTCGAGACCATCTGTCAGCTCCAGCACCAGACCTGGTGTGGCGGAGGTCAACTCGCGACCGCGGCCGGCATACCAGCGCTGCTGACTCAGCCAGTCAGCGAATTCGAGTGTCATTGCTGTGCTCCCGGATCTCGCTCGGGCTGGCGGAGCTCGAACCAGTAGAACCCGTGCCCGGGCAAGGTCAGCAGGTAGGGCAGCTGACCGATACTGGGAAACTCCACGGAACCCGACATCTCGATGGGCGTATACCCGCTCCACTCCTGCAGATTCAGTTCGATGGGCTGCGGGAACCGCGACAAGTTGTTCACACAGAGCACGGCGGAGTCGTCGTCTTCGATCTGGCGCACATAGGCCAGCACCGACGGGTTGGAACCGCCCAGCTCACGGAACGTTCCCACCGCGAACGCATCGTGGCGACCGCGCACCGCCAGCATGCTTCGGGTCCAGTTCAGCAGCGACGTCGAGCTGTCCCGCTGCGCTTCGACATTGACCGACTGATAGCCGTAGACCGCATCCTGGTTCGGCGGCAGGTACAACCGGCCCGGGTTGGCCTTGGAGAAGCCGGTGTTGCGGTCGGGTGTCCACTGCATCGGGGTGCGGACACTGTCGCGGTCGCCGAGCCAGATGATGTCCCCCATGCCGATCTCGTCGCCGTAGTACAGCACCGGAGAACCGGGCAGAGACAGCAGCAGGGCGGTGAACAGCTCGATCTGGTTGCGATCGTTTTCCAGTAGCGGGGCCAGGCGCCGGCGGATCCCGACATTGGCCTTCATCCGCGGGTCCTTCGCGTACTCGGCATACATGTAGTCACGCTCTTCGTCGGTGACCATCTCCAGCGTCAGCTCATCGTGGTTGCGCAGGAAGATGCCCCATTGGGCCATGTCCGGAATCGCCGGTGTCTGGGCCAGGATCTCCGAGATCGGGAAGCGCGACTCCCGGCGGACCGCCATGAAAATGCGCGGCATCAAAGGGAAATGGAAGGCCATGTGGCATTCGTCGCCCCCGGTGGCCGGATCACCGAAGTACTCCACGACATCGGCGGGCCACTGGTTGGCCTCGGCCAACAGCACGCGGCCGGGGAACTCGTCATCGACCACCTTGCGGCAGCGCTTGAGGAAGGCGTGGGTCTCGGGCAGGTTCTCGCAATTTGTGCCCTCCCGCTCGAACAGATAAGGCACCGCGTCCAGCCGGAAACCGTCGATACCGAGATCCAGCCAGAACCGCAGGACGTCGATCATCGCTTCCTGCACGGCCGGATTCTCGTAGTTCAGATCGGGCTGGTGCGAAAAGAAGCGGTGCCAATAGAACTGGCGGCGGACGGGGTCGAACGTCCAGTTCGACTCCTCGGTGTCGACGAAGATGATGCGCGCGTCGGGGTAACGGTCACTGGTGTCACTCCAGACGTAGAAGTCGCCGTAGGGACCGTCGGGGTTGTGTCGCGACTCCTGGAACCAGGCGTGAGAGTCGGAGGTGTGGTTCATCACGAGATCCGTGATGACGCGGATGCCCCTGCGGTGAGCACCGTCGAGCAGCGTGACGAAATCCTCCACGGTGCCGAACTCGGGTAGCACCTTGTAGAAGTCGCGGATGTCGTAACCGCCGTCGCGCAGCGGCGAATCGTAGAAGGGCGGCAGCCAGAGGCAGTCCACGCCCAGCCACTTGAGGTAGTCGAGTTGCTGGGTCAGCCCGCGCAGGTCACCGACGCCGTCGGCGTTCGAGTCGTAGAACGCCCGGACCAGCACCTCGTAGAACACGGCCCGCTTGAACCAGTCGCGGTCGGGGGGCAACGTCCTGGCATGGCTGAAGTCCTCGGCGGTCGGGTGCTCGACCATGCAGTGATCGTCCTGAACATCGTCCATCAGCTTCCCAACGTACCCACTTCGCCCGTCCACGACACCTGGACGGAGCCTGACGATCCGAAACGATCCTGCAGCAACGTGATTCGCTGCCGCGGAGGTGTTTGCGGAAAAACTAACGGTTGAATAAGAGACGGCGACGGGTTACGTTTCTCCCGCATTTGATCTCCTCGTCGGCTATGGGCCGGCGATCACACATTCGACGAGGGATGGCTTGTGGGTGAGTCCGCACCTAATGACGGTGAAGCACCAGTAATCGTTGGTCTGTCCGATGCGGCGATGCACATGTACATCGCCGCGATCGACGCACTTCCGCCAGTCGGCGACCCGGAGTACGCCGATCGCGCCGCAGTGGTCCTCAGCGGTCTGCGCAAGCTGCAGACCTCGCTGTCGGAGGCGGCGGGCCGCAGCCGCGTCACCCCGTCGGTCATCGTCGCGCTCAGCGGCGTGCGGCACCGCTACGACGAGTTGATGACGGCGGCGGCCGAGGGCCCCGGTGCCACGCTCGGTCAGCGCCTGTACGTCGCACGTGGCCGGGCCAAGCTGTCCACCCAGGAAGCCGCCAACGGCGTCGGGTTGCGTAAGGACCTCATCGAGGCCGTCGAGGCCGAGGAGCCCGCGACCGAGGCCGAAACCGCTCAGATCAAGGATCTGATCGCGGCTCTCGGCGGATAGCCGGCGGTAGGGTCGCTGCGTGACTCGCGATCATGGCGACCCAGGTGATGCCCCTTCGGTTCCTCCCCCGTTGACGGAGGTGATCGAGGGGGCACGTCCGTCTGCAGCCGAAGAAGCCCGCACGGTCGCCGCGTCGACGAATGCCGGCACCCTGGCGTCCCTCACCGCCGACGGTGACCCGTGGGCGTCGTTCATCACCTACGGGCTGCTGGCAGGGCAACCGGTCCTGTGTGTCTCGAACATGGCCGAGCACTGTCGCAACCTCGCCGGCGACCCTCGCGCCAGCATTTCGATCGTCGCCCCCGACGCCGGTTCGGATCCCTTGGCCAGCAGCCGGATCACGCTGGCCGGCGTGGCTGAACGTCCGGTCGGCGACGAACTCGCCGCGGCCCGCCAGGCCCACCTCGACGGAGTCGCCTCGGCCCGCTATTACATCGACTTCAGCGACTTCTCACTGTGGGTGTTGCGGGTGCAGCGCGTGCGATGGGTCGGCGGTTACGGCCGGATGGACTCGACCACCGGGGAGGCCTACGCCGAGGCCGAGCCCGATCCGGTCTCACCTCACGCCGCGGGCGCGATCGAACATCTCAACGCCGACCACGCCGATTCGCTGGCCGACATGGCCCGCGCCCTCGGCGGCTATCCCGACACGACCTCGGCGGTATGCACCGGTGCGGACCGCTACGGTCTGGATCTACGGGTCACCACCGAGCGCGGGATCGCCTACACGCGGGTCGGCTACGCCGCGCCGATCGGCTCGTACGGCGAGTTGCGGGCGGCCACAGTCGAGTTGGCCCAGCGGGCTCAGGCTTGATCGGCGCACCGCGCCGGCTAGGCCCGAGACGCCGCCGGCCCGTGCAATACGATCACGGGTATGCCTGAGCGCCCGGAGACCTGGCAAGCCGCCTTCGACCTGATCCGCACCCGCGGCTACGAGCACCGCGAGGAACCGTTCCGGCTCGCCAGCGGGCAGCTGAGCCACGACTACATCGACGGCAAGTTCGCCATCGACACCGGCGAGCGGATGGCGATCGTCAGCCGCGCGGTCGCCGATCTGGCTGCCGCCAGCGGCATCGAGTTCGACGCCGTCGGCGGCCTCACCATGGGCGCCGACCCGCTGGCCCATGGTGTGGCGATGGTGACCGGCAAGGCCTGGTTCTCGGTGCGCAAGGAACAGAAGTCACGCGGCCGCGAGCAGTGGATCGAAGGCACCCGGCTCGAACCCGGTACCCGCGTGCTGCTGGTCGACGACGTGATCAGCACGGGTGGCTCCACCGAGATCGCCTACGAACGCGTCACCTCCGTCGGAGCCGTCGTCACGGGCGTCATCCCGATGGTCGACCGCGGCGACATCGCCACGGGACGCTTCGCCAAGCGCGGCGTCCCGTTCGCCGCGCTGGTCACCTACCGCGATCTGGGCATCGAACCCGTCAAGGACGTCTGAGCTGGACCACCAGCACCGGGGCACGCTCCAGCGCGAGGCTGACCACGACACCGGGGCGGAACGCGCGGGCGCGTGAGCTGGGCAGCTGTGCGTGGATCAGCGAGCCGTCCGGCAGCGTCATGTAGACGTGCGAGGTGGGCCCCAGGAACGACACGGACTCCACCACCGCCGGTCCGTCCGGGTCGGCACGCACCCGGACCGCTTCGGGTCGCACCATCGCGATACCCGCCCCGGCAGTGATCGACCCCGGCAGCGTCGGCAACTCCGCACCCAACAACCGGGCACGGCCGCCCGACACCCGCGCCCGCACCTTGTTGTGCAAACCGACGAATTCGGCGACGAACGGCGTCGACGGCCGGGCATAGAGCACGGCGGGAGTGGCGAGCTGCTCGAGTTTGCCGTGGCTCATCACCCCGACCCGGTCCGCAACCGCCAGAGCCTCCTCCTGGTCGTGCGTGACGAACAGGGTCGTGGTGCCCACTTCGAGCTGCACCCGCCGGATCTCGTCGCGCAGTTGGGACCGCACCTTGGCATCGAGCGCGGACAGCGGCTCGTCGAGTAGCAACACCCTCGGCTCGATGGCCAGGGCACGGGCCAGCGCCACCCGCTGCTGCTCACCGCCGGACAACTCACTGGCGTACTTGCCCTTGTGCGCCGACAAGCCCACCAGGTCGAGCATGTCAGCGGCGCGAAATAGCCTGTCCTGCTTGGACTTTCCGCGCATCTTCAAACCGAATGCGACGTTGTCCAACACGGTCAGGTGCGGGAACAGGCTGTAGGCCTGGAACACCATGCCCATATCTCGCTTGTTCGCAGGCACCGAGCTGATGTCGCGGCCGCCGACGAGCACTGCCCCGGAGCTGGCCTCCTCCAAGCCGGCCAGGATTCGCAATGCCGTGGTCTTGCCACACCCCGACGGCCCGAGCAGGGCCACCAACTCCCCCGGCTCGATGGACAGACTCAGACCGTCGAGTGCGTGGACGTTGCCGTAAGTGCGCGTGAGGTCGCGAAGTTCGACGCGCACACCGGCCCCGAGACTCATGGCTGAACTCCCAACGTCCGGCGGCGGCCCCGCGTGAGCACCGCCAAGATCAACAACAGAGCGAATCCGAGCAACAGTGTGGCCAGCGAGGCCGCCACCGACGTCGGGCCGTCGCTCTTGCCGATCGCCACGATCTGAACCGGCAGCGTGTCGAAGCCGCTCAACGAGGCGACGGTGTATTCACCGAGCACCACGGCGATCGAGATGAAGGCCGCCGACAGGATTCCGGACCAGATGTTGGGCACGATCACCCGGGCGATCGTCGACAACCAACCGGCCCCCAGCGACCGGGCGGCCTCCGACAGCGTCTGCAGGTCGATCGCCGACAGCGCGGAATCGATTGCCCGGTACGCGAACGGCAGCACCAGCACCACGTAGACGAACGTCAAGGTGAGCGCCGATTCGCCGAGCAGGTAAGTGACCCAGAGGTACACGTTGCGCAGCCCCACCACGATCACCAGTGCCGGGATGGTCAGCGGCAGCAGGCACAGAAATTCCACCACCCGCGCGGCCCAGCGGGCCCGCACGCGCACCCAGATCATCGTCGGCACCAGCAAGACCAGCATGGCGATGACGGTGAACACCGCGAGCAGCAGCGAGACCACGATGGCGTGATACAGCTCCTCGTCGGTCACCAGGTTTCTCCAGGCCGCAGCGGTGCGGCCACCGGCGATCAGGTTGCGGGTGGAGAAATCGGCCATGGCATAGAGGGGGAACAGGAAGAACAGGCCGAACAACACCAGGAGCGTTATCCGGGTGGCGCGGTTCATTTGAGCCACCTCGCCGTCCGGCGCACCAGCGCGTTGTAGGCGATCATCACCGCGGCGACGACGACGATCATCTCGCATGCCAGGGCATAGGCGAAGCCGGACTGCCCCAGCACCACCTCGCTGGTCAGGGCGGCGCGGATCAACAACGGCACGATCGGGCTGCCTTGGCTGACCAGCGCGGCCGCGGTGGCGTAGGCGGCAAAGGCGTTGGCGAACAACAACAACGCCGACCCCCAGAATGCCGGGGTCAGCAACGGCACCGCGACCTCCCGCAGGTACTGCCACCGTGATGCGCCGAGACTGACTGCGGCCTCGCGCCACTGCTCGCGCAGTCCTTCGAGGGCGGGCAGGAAGACGATCACCATCAACGGGATCTGGAAGTAGCTGTACACTAGGATCAACCCGCCGAGTCCGTACAGCCAGCCGGAGCCAGCCAGATCCCAGCCGAGGTTCTCCTTGACCCACAGGGTCAGCACACCGTTGAGCCCGATGGTGGCCAGGAAGGCGAAAGCCAGTGCCACGCCGCCGAACTGAGCCAACACGCTGCACAGGGCCAGCACTGCGCGCCGAACCATCGACGCGTGCGGGCTGCTGACGATCAGCCAGGCCAGCACCGCGCCCAGTACCGCCCCGATCAGTGCGGTACTGGCCGACAGCACAATGCTCTTGGCCAGAGCCGTCAACGCGGTACCGGTGAACAGCGCGGCAATCCGATCCAGCGAGAAGGATCCGTCGGCGAAGAACGCCATGACGATCACCGTCACCGTCGGGACGATCAGGAACACCGTCACCACCGCCACGAACGGCAGCAGTGGCAGCGCGTCACGGATGTCGGCTCGTAGATCCCGACGAGTAGTACTGCCCGGCATAAACGAACCTCAGCCGATCGCCTTGGCCCAGTTGTCGGCCAGATACCGGTTGGCCACGTCGGTTTGGGCCTGGGTCGCGACGGTCACCGGGCCGTCGATGGGAGGCAACTGGCCGAACGCCGCCCGGTCGGCGGTGCCGGCCAGGATCATCTTGTCGGCGCGCACCGGACGGACCCCGCCCTTGGCGTACAAATTCTGGCCTTCGTCGCTGAACAGGAATTCCTGCCACAGCCGCGCCGCCGCCGGATGCGGGGCATCCTTGTTTATCGCCTGGTAGTAGTAGCCGGCCACCAGCGCCTCATGGGGGACCATCACCTGCCATCCGGGTACCTTCTGGCTCTCGGTGCCGTTGAGATAGTTCCAGTCGATCACCACCGGGGTCTGTCCCGATTCAATGGTGGCCGGGGTGGGATCCAGCGGCAGGAAGTTGCCTACGTCATTGAGCTTTTCGAAGAACTGGACTCCGGGGGCGATGTCGTCGGCCGAGCCGCCTTGTGCCACCGCCGCCATCAGCACCCCGGCGAAGGCGGCGCCGGCCTGCGTCGGGTCCCCGTTGAGCGCGACCTTGCCGTGATACTCGGGCTTGAGTAGGTCTTCGACGGAGGTGATCGGCGGCACCTTCGTCGAATCGAAGCCGATGGACATGAAGCCGCCGTAGTCGTTGACCCAGGTACCGTCCGGGTCCTTGAGGTTCTCCTGGATGTCGTCGAACGTGGCGACCTTGTAGGGAGCGAACATCGAGGTGTTGGCCAGGGCGACGGACTGTCCCAGGTCGAACACGTCGGGTGCGGTGCTCTTGCCCTTCTGCTGATTGGCCGCGTTGATCTCTTCCTGACTTGATCCGTCGGGCTGCGCCGAGTTCACCTCGATGCCGTACTTCTCCTCGAACGCCTTGATGATCGCGCCGTAGTTGGCCCAATCCGGCGGCAACGCAATGACATTGAGTTCGCCTTCGGCCTTGGCCGCCTCGATCAGCTTGTCCATCCCACCGAAATCGGCCGCAGATCTGGCCTCGGCGACCTTGACGCCGGTATCGGTCTTGCCGCCGGCGGCATCCCTCTCCGGTGGCGCGCACGCCGCCAGACCCACCGCGACGAGTGTCGATGCGGCCAGAGCCGCAGATGCTGTCACGATCCGGGACGTGATCATTACCAAACCCTTCGTCGGCCACCAAGCGCGCGCACCGGCACCCTATCGCGAGCCCGCTGAACGTGAGAGGCATCGCCGCGACCTGGGGTTTTCGGCATCGCGCCCGACGGTGGACGACGGCGATCCCGGCTGACTAGGGTGACGCCCATGACGCCCATCGGCAGCTGCCTCGCCCGACGACGGCGTCCGCTCGCCACGGCCGGCACCTTCCTGGTCATCGGCGCCGCAGGTCAGTTCGCGATCGCACCTGCCTCGGCGGCCTTCGACGCGCAGGGATTCGAGAGGTGTACCGCGACGACGGCACCCGGACCCGACCAGAGCTTCGACTCCGTCGCCACGACCTGCTGCGTCGACAACGCCGGAGTCCCTGCCAACACCACCTACGGAGTGGGCTGTGTCGCGCCCGTCGAGAATCCGCCGGAGGACTACCGGCCCACGATCGTCATGCCGAGTCGGCCCGCGCCACCGGGCGAGAGCGATGACCCGAACTTCGACGAACTCATGAAGCTGCCACCACTGCCGGACGAGGGTGTGCTGCCCGGCGATGTCCCGCCGCCCTGAGACGTTGACGGTGTCATCCACATAGTCTGGGACGATGGCCGATCTCGATGCCGCCACGCGATTCGCCGCTGCACCCACTGCTGTCCTGGCGACACTGCGACCGGACGGCGCACCGCACCTGGTCCCGGTGGTCTTTGCCGTGCATCGTTCCGCCGAGGGCGACACCATCTACTCCGCTGTGGATGCCAAGCCCAAGACCACCCAGCGGCTACGCCGGCTGGCCAACATCGAGGGCGATTCCCGGGTCAGCCTGCTGGTCGACCACTACACCGACGAATGGTCGCAGCTGTGGTGGGTCCGCGCCGACGGACGGGCCACGATCCATCGGGGCGGCGACCAGATGGCCACCGGTTACGCGCTGTTGCGCGCGAAATATCCGCAGTACGAACGCATTGCACTGAACGGACCTGTGATCACCGTCGAGGTCACGCACTGGTCGTCCTGGCAGGTGTGACAACGCTCAGAACAGCCGAATTGGCGATCGGCGGGTGCACCGACCTGCCTTAACATCATTGATGATGCAACGAGGCAACAGCTGAACGGAGGCTGTCATGGAGGTCGACCCCGAAGTCCTGCGGGCCTTTGCCGGTCAGGTGGACATCGCGTCGGGGCTGATCCGCGAGGCCGATGTCGGCAACAAGGTCGCCACCGCAGCAGACGGCTTGCACGGTTCGACCACCCAGTGGGCAGCACAACTTGTGGGCTCACACGTCAAACAGGTTGCCGAGAAGATCGCCGCCAGTGTCAGCAACATGGGAACCGCGGTGCGCGGCGCGGCCGGCACCTACGAGGTGAGCGACGCTGATCTGGCGGGCAGCTTCAAAGGAATCTTCTGACCGATGTTGCCCTCACGTCCTCGTCTCGAAGGCTGGAATCCAGATTCGCTGACGCCCGCAGGACAAGCCATCAAGAGTTCCGGCACCGCCGTCGGGGAAGCCGTCTCGCGGATCAACAGCAACCTGAAGACCATGCCGGAGACCAAGGGCTGGTCAGGCGATGCCCACAACGCTGCCACGGCAATGTTCGACCGGGCAAAAGTACAGACCGATGACTTCTCGAAATACACCACGGCCGTAGGCGACGCGCTGAGCGGCGCCGCCGGCCCGATCGGTAGTGCCCGCACCGCACTACTGAACAAAGCCGACGAGATCGACTCAAGCGGCCAGTTGCACGTCAGCGGCCAATGGGTGGTGCTGATCCACGGAGGCCAGATGACGGTCGAACAGGCCGCCGCATTGGAAAAGCGGGCTCAGACCGAGCAGGCGAACGTCAACTTGTTGCTGGCCAAGGTCGGTGCGGCCGACGAAGATGCGGCCGGGAAAGTGACGAGCGCGGCGCAACAGCATGGATTCGAGATCCCCAACCCGGGCGGCCTTGGCAGCCTGGTTCCCGGGATCCAGAAGCCAGGCGACGAAGTACCGGACCCGATGTCACCGATCGGACTGCTACAACAGGCAATGCTCCGCGACACCGACATGTCGCAAACGGTCCGGGAGACGAAGGTGGAGACGCAGTACAACCCCAGCACCGGGGAGGCCGTCGCCACGACCACAACCAGATACATGATGGACGGCAGCAAGCACGTCGAGACCGTCGATGCCAAGCCAAATTTCTCAGATCGAGGGCCGCTCACCACGAACGTGCACATCGACAAGAACGGAAACGAGGTTTCCAGGACTACGACTGTCACCTTCAAGGATTGGGCCCAGTACGGTCAGGCCGGAAAGACCATCAGCACCACCCAATACGCAAATGGCACCATTGCCGAGGTGACGAAGTGGCCGGACGGCAAGGAAACCGCTTACGTCCGAACGCCGGACGGTCGTCAGGCAGATGTTCCCGTCAACCTCATCGACCATCCGATTTTGAGCCCGCTGGGCGCTACAGGAAAGTACTTCGGGCCAGGGGTGAGTATTGCCACCTCTTTGTGGGACATCGCCGTGGCAGAGACGAGCTTCCAGAAATGCGTCGCCACAGCTGAAGGTGTCACCTCGGTTACCGCCGGAACGCTCGCGGGAATCGCGGCGTCGGAGACAGGCCCGCTGGCCATACCCATCGGCCTGACAGCGGCACTCGGCGGCGAAGCCCTCGGCAACTGGATCGGCAACACCTTCTGCCCCCGATGAAATTTTCTGACTACCTACGCGCAGCGTTCATATTCACCATATTGATAGGCGGAGGAGTTTTCACCGCCGCCTGGGCTGCAATCTGGTTCGATCGCAGCAGTTATTTGACATCAGCTCTTTGCGCCGGCGCGTCCTTGTTGCTTTTCAGCTTACTGTTTCACTTGGCCTACCCGTTATCCAGGGCAGCCCGCCCAAGGGTGGAGTACGGATCCGAAGGCACTAAAATACGTCCGCAGAGATACGCGGATCTGATCTTTGTCATCGGCATCCTGACCGGGGTCTTGGTAGCCGCTACCTTTCTCTTATTCGCACAGCTGGATATGGTCGATTTCATTCCATCCGGCACCAACCGGCTGATAATGCCTGCCGGTTGCATTTTCTACGTCATCTACGGCGTCCCGGTCCTCTATCGGAGTTACAAATACCAGGACGGAAAGCACCTGCGCTTGGATCCCAATGGCTTCGAGGTGTGGGATAGCCAATGGAATTCATTCGCGCGTGGAACGTGGGACGATGTTGAACAGATTTTGGATCACCCCCTCAAAGGCAAGGTGACATTCACCGAAGTGATCGTTTTCGTCCTCCCCAACGGTCGCAGCGCAAAGCTGGGTTCCGGCACCATCACCGCCAACAGCCGTGCGCTGCTTGAGTGGGTGCGGTTCTACTGGCAGCATCCCGAGTGTCGCGACGAACTGACCGATCGTCGTGCCCTACAGCGGCTTGATGATGAGAAGTTCACGATCCAGTGACTCCGAGTACCCGGTCTCGACTGACAACAGCGACGCTCGCCGTGCTCATGCTGCTGACGGCCGGATGCGTCATTGACGGACAACCGGTGCGCAACGAATTGCCCACCGCTGCGGACCTGGGTTTACCTGAACAGTCCCGACTGGCGATGCCGATGCAACGCCAACCTGTGCGTGGCTGGAGGATCGGCGCAGCCACACTCGGATTGGATCCCAAGGCCGCTATCCGTTACTCACCGATCCGCAACGTCGGGGACCGGGCGATCTTTCTGGCGATGGCTGTTCGGGACTGGTGGGTGATCGGCATCGACGTGGCCAACGGACACAGACTGTTCGAGTCCGTCCCGTTGGGCCAACACGAAAGCGCCGAAGACATGCTGGCCTCGGCCTGCTTCGCCAACGGTCCGAAGATGGTCGTGTGCCTTCGAGGTAGCGCCGAACCGGCTGCCCCGACACACGCCTGGGTCATCGACACCGACACCGGCGGGTTGCTCTACGACGGGCCCACCGACCTGAATTGGTCCACGCCCAAGCAAGATCCGGCTGTCCAGCAGCTCGGTGACTACCTGGTGGCGACTGTCGATGGTCAGGGCGTCTACGGTGTCGGTCCGCACGCCGAACTGACCTGGCACGTGCCCGGCACCGGGTTCGTGGAATTCCCTACAGACGACGCCAGCGATGTCCCCGCGCCGGTCCTGGCTGTGGCGTCCCGCCTCCGTGAGCCCGACGTGGTGTTCTCCCTCGCCGACGGCAAGGTGCTCACACCGAAGGTGTCCGCCGGCGAAGAAGTTCGCCGAGCGGTCGTATACCCGGACGGCTTTGCCTACCAGCGCGAGCGCAATTACAAGGACACCGGCATCACATTCTTCGACAACGCGGGCAGCGAAAAGGGCCAATTCGACGGTGCCGCAGAGCTACTCTCCGGCTCTGAAATCGTTCCGGTGGCACGAACCGCTGACGCTGACAGGGTCCTCACTATGGCCGGCAAGCCCATGTTGGAGCTGTCCAAACCCGGACTGATGCCCTATACCCGCCTAGCCGGCACGACACTGCTGGTGTCCACAGATGAGGACCGCCGCATGTGGCGGCAGTTCGATCTGCGAACCGGCGAAGAAGCCAAGACCTGTGACAACGAGGCTCTGTGGTACTCCTACATCGGCTCTAGCGGCGATGTCGTGGTCATGGGCGGTGGCCGTACCCTGGCTCTGGCTCAGGCCATGGATCTGGCGACGTGCGAAATCCTGTGGACGCTGCCCGGATCGACCGATAACGAAGCCAAGGACCTTTGGCGGGTGAACACGACACTCGTCCTACGTGTCAACAACGAGCTGTCGTCACTCGTCCCACCCGACTGAATCGTGCCACCCGTCTGCCACCTCGCCGGCCATATCGGCAATGGCATCGGAAACAGTTCCATCGAGGCACGCACGCAGCGTCTCGGCATCTAGCGGTTCGGCATAACCCGCATCGTCGGGCGCGTACAGGTAGTCGCCGTCACCGTCGACCGTGACCCAGTACCGAGTCGAACCGGAGAGCGACTGCACTGTCCCGATCGCTGCGACGTCACGCGCGTCCACCATGTGGACGGGCGGACCGTCCGACTCAGCATGTGGGATCTGGAAGCCGAAGTCGTCATATTCGTCGACCGCCTCCGGTGGTGGGCCCGGAAGGCGATCGTCCAGGCCTACCACCGAGATACGCAGATGGGAACCGGCACCGGCCAAGCCGACCGAATCAGCGATCACCGCGCCCACGGCCCCCGGTGATACCGCGTAGACGTCGACGGCGTCGACGCCATCAGGGTCACTGCGCTGCACCGCGACAAACCCTGAGTCACCGGCCAGCAGGCCGTTAAACCGAAGATCGGGTGTGTCCCGATCGGAGAGGCTGACGACCCGACAACCGACGCAAACATCGGCCCGCACAAAGGCTTCTACCCACGCTCGGATACCGGTGAGGTCACCACCGTTGAGCCGATCTTCGATCGCCCCCACTTCTCTGGTGAGCAGCCACACCGATCCCACCGGTCGGCTACGGCCCAACGGATAGGGCAACATGTCGCGTCCGTACAGCTCGCACGCCGCCTCAAGGTCAACCACCGCGATGGTGCCGACCGCGTCCAGCGACTCTGTATCGAGACTCGGCGCATCCGTCATGGATGACATTCTGGCAGCTTGCTGTGAGTTTCCCGGGGACGTTCTCTGGGCCCTCAGGTCGCAGACCTTGTGCTCCACATCACATCGGGGAATGGTGGAGAGCAGGTCCGGCGGGCCGCAGCGGGGCGTCCCGGGGACTCCAGGAGGAATGCCATGGCGGACAAGACTCATTCGGCCGGCAACGGGGCTGTTCCCACCGCGGACAGCCCCGCCGCCATTCGTAACGTGGTGCTCGTCGGCCCGTCCGGCGCGGGCAAGACCACGCTTGTGGAAGCGCTTCTGGTCGCCGCCGGTGTGCTGACACGTGCTGGCGCAGTGGTCGACGGCACGACGGTATGCGATTTCGACGAGGCGGAGATCGGCCAGCAACGCTCAGTCGGGCTGGCGCTGGCTCCGCTGCAGCACAACGGGATCAAGGTGAATTTGATCGACACTCCCGGTTACGCCGATTTCGTCGGTGAGTTACGCGCAGGGTTGCGTGCCGCCGATTGCGCGTTGTTCGTCATCGCCGCGAATGAGGACATCGACGAGCCGACGAAGGCGCTCTGGCAGGAATGCGCGGCGGTGGGGATGCCACGGGCGGTGGTGATCACCAAGCTCGATCACGCGCGGGCCAATTACGCCAATGCGCTGGCCGGCGCCCAGCAGGCCTTCGGAGACAAGGTGGCGCCGCTGTACTTCCCCGCGGGTGAGGGAGTCATCGGTCTGCTCACCCGCACCTACTACTGCTACAGCGGCGGCACCCGCACCACCCGGCCGCCTGACGGCGCATACGACGACGAGATCGCCGAGCTTCGCGGCTCTCTCATCGAGGGCATCATCGAGGAGTCCGAGGACGAGACGCTGATGGAGCGCTACCTCGGCGGCGAGGACATCGACGAGGCGGTGTTGATCGCCGATCTGGAGAAGGCCGTGGCCCGCGGCTCGTTCTTCCCCGTGATCCCGGTGTGCAGCGGATCTGGCGTCGGCACGCTGGAGCTCCTGGAGATCGCCACTCGCGGCTTTCCGTCACCGCCGGAACATCGGCTGCCTGAGGTGTTCGCCGCCAGCGGCGCTTCCCGCAAGCCGATGGACTGCGATCCCTCCGGGCCGCTGCTGGCCGAGGTGGTGAAGACGACGTCAGATCCCTACGTCGGCAGGGTCAGCTTGGTCCGGGTCTTCTCCGGCACCATCAGGCCCGACGCCACCGTGCATGTGTCGGGCCATTTTTCTGCGTTCAACGGTTCGGCGGCGCCGTCGGGGTCGCAGGTGCACGCCGACTCAGGCTCGATCGCCGGCCACGCCGACCACGACGAGGATGAGCGCATCGGCACTCTGTCCTTCCCGCTGGGCAAGCAGCAGCGCCCGGCCCCGTCGGTGGTGGCGGGCGACATCTGCGCCATCGGGCGGCTCAGCCGGGCCGAGACCGGAGACACGTTGAGCGACAAGGCCGATCCCCTGGTGCTGCGCCCATGGACGATGCCCGATCCGTTGCTACCGATAGCGGTTCAGCCGCGCGCCAAGACCGACGAGGACAAGCTCTCGGTCGGGTTGCAGCGGCTGGCCGCCGAAGATCCCACCCTGCGCATCGAGCAGAATCCTGAGACCCACCAGATCGTGCTGTGGTGCATGGGCGAGGCGCACGCCGGGGTGGTGCTCGATGCGCTGTCGCGACGCTACGGGGTGTCGGTGGACACCGTCGAGCTGCGGGTACCACTGCGAGAAACGCTCGGCGGCAAGGCGAAAGGACACGGCAGGCACGTCAAACAGTCCGGCGGGCACGGGCAGTATGCGGTCTGCGACATCGAGGTCGAGCCGCTGCCGGAGGGCACCGGTTTCGAGTTCGTGGACAAGGTCGTCGGTGGATCGGTACCGCGCCAGTTCATTCCGAGCGTCGAGAAAGGTGTGCGGGCCCAGATGGAGAAGGGGGTCGGTTCAGAGGTCGGGTATCCCGTCGTCGACATCCGGGTGACGCTGGTCGACGGCAAGGCGCACAGTGTCGACTCTTCGGACTTCGCGTTCCAGATGGCCGGGGGGCTGGCGTTGCGGGAAGCGGCGGCGGCAGCCGGCGTCAACCTGCTCGAGCCGATCGACGACGTGACCGTGCAGGTGCCCGACGACCTGGTGGGCTCGGTGATGAGCGATCTGGCGGCCCGGCGAGGCCGCGTGCTGGGCACCGACAAGGCCGACGAGGGTCGGACCGTCGTGAGAGCCGAGATCCCCGAGGTCGAACTGACCCGTTACGCGATCGACCTGCGGTCGCTCTCGCACGGCGCTGGGACGTTCACTCGCCAGTTCGCCCGCTACGAGCCCATGCCCGAGTCAGCCGCGGCCCGGGTGCGCCGCTCGGCGTAGTTGGTCTCCGGCAGGCCGCGTTCGCGAGAGATGGCAGCCAGACAGCGCTGCTGCGCGTGAAATACCCTCAATACCAACGTGTTGTGCTCGACTCGTCGATCGTGACGATCGCAGTGACGAACTGTCCCCGTCGCGGCTAATTGGTGACCATCACGCTCCCGAGACTCCACTAGAGTCGTTACCGATACAGCAAAAGCACAGTTAAGCGGGGTTTGGGATGGAAGTTGATCCTGGCATACTTCGGGCCTTCGCCAGTCAGGTGGACATCTCATCCGGATTGATTCGCGAGGCTGATGTCGGGACCAAGGTCTCAACCGCCGCGGACGGTCTGGCCGGATCGACCACGCAGTGGGCGGCGCAACTCGTCGGCGCACACGTGAAAGAGGTTGCTGACAAGATTGCCACCAATGTCACCAGCATGGGTACCGCGGTACACGGTGCGGGCAACGCCTACGAGGTCAGCGACGCCGACTTGGCCGGTAGCTTCGGAAAAATCTTCTGATCCGTGTTGCCTTCCCGCCCCCGGCTAGAACGCTGGAATCCCGATTCTCTGACACCCGCTGGCCAGTCGGTCGAGACCACAGGTGCGTCCGTCGGCTTAGCGGTTACACGCATCAACGACAAGCTGAAGACGATGCCGGAAACCAAGTCGTGGTCAGGCAACGCTCACAACGCCGCCGTAGACATGTTCGGACGGGCCAAAGGTCAGACCGACGCTTTCTCGACATTGACCAAGGCAATCGGCGGCGCACTCATCGGTAGCTCCGATCCGATCGCCAGGACTCAAAAGGCCCTATTGAACAAGGCGGAGCAAATCGATCGCGGCGGCCAGCTGCATGTGAGTGATCAATGGGTGGTCCTGATCACCGGCGGAGAAATGACTGCTGAACAGGCAGCCGCCCTGGAGAAGCGAGCTCAGGCCGAGCAGGCCGATGTCAACGAGTTGCTGAAGCTCGTGGGTGCCGCGGACGACGCTGCTTCCGCGAAACTGATAGCTGCGGCGAAACTCCGCGCACCCGACCCGAACAACCCACGCGACATCATTACCGCAATGGGGAAACCCGTAGACGAAGTCCCCAACCCAGCCTCAGGCGAGGGACAAATGCAGCAGGCTGTTATCCGTGACGCAGAAATGGAACAACAGGTTCGGGAAACGAAGGTTGAGACGAAGTACGACCCCGTGACCGGCGCGGAAGTCTCCACAATTACAACTATCTATAAGCAGAATGGCAGCAAAGATGTGATCGAGGTTCACTCAAAATCATATTTTGACGATCGGGAGCCGGCCACCATTAATGAGAACTATGACAAAAATGGGAACCTAGTCGCCAAAACCGAATTTGTTAAATACAAAGATTGGGCACCTTATGGAATGGGGGGTGCCGAAGTGATGACGACCACGTACCCAGACAAAACGTCAGCGACCGTGACTCAATATCCGGACGGCCGCAAGCTCGCTACGGTAACGAGACCGGGCGGCGTCCCGCAAGACGTTCCCCTCAACGTCTTTAGCCATCCCGCCCTCGCCGCGACCAGCAACGGCCTCAGCGGATTGGAAAAGCTGAAAGATGCGCATGATTTTGTAAAAGCGGGCGGAAAATACGGCGGCCCCGCAGTTAGTTTTGCGACAGCATTATGGGATGTCACTGCGGCAGGATCCGATTTCCAAAGATGCGTGGCTATCGCAGAAGGCGCCACTTCACTGACCGCTGGCGTCCTCGGAGGTATTGTGGCTTCACCCAGCACTCCCGCCGGAGCCATCGCAGTGTCGTATATCGCGAGTACCGGCGGGCAAGCTCTAGGCAACTGGCTCGGGAATACTTTCTGTCCACGATGAAGTCCACCGTTCGACTGCAGTTAATCTTCCTCTGCATCCTGTTCACGAGTGTAAGCCTTTTTGTCGCCGGCTGGGCCTTCATCTGCCTAATTAGCGGAAGCTATCTGGCTGCATTAGTTTCACTCGGTGCAGCCATCTGGAGTTTCGATATCGCCTTTCAAATGGCATACGTGACTTCAGAACACGTACGACCGCGGATAGCATACGGCACGACGGGTACTGTGCTCAGACCGCAAAAATTTGTGGACCACATATTTAGCGTAAGTTCTGTAGCAGGTGTTTCCGCCGCAGCTCTATACCTAACATTGTCGCCGCTCGGTATGCTGGATGCGATTTCGTCCAACATCGTCCAACATAGCGCCTTCGCCATTTCCGGATTTGTCGTGGTGTTCGGCGGGTGGAATCTCTACGGGATGCTGAGGCGTGGCGGCGAGAGTTACTTGCGCCTCGATCCCCGCGGTGTAGAAGTATGGAATGGCCATTGGGGCTCATCGGCGCGTAGGGCGTGGGAAGAAATCGAGGAGGTCTCAGACCGCCCGCCACACGGCAAAAAGGTCCGCCGTGAAATGGTTGTCTTCACGCTCTCCGATCGCCGCTATACCTCGCTGATCTTCGACACCATCACCGCCGACAGTCACGCACTCAGAGAGTGGGTGCGCTTCTACTGGCAACACCCCGAGCGCCGCGACGAACTTACGGACGAGCGTGCCTCACGTCGCCTCGAGGAAGAAAAATTCACGGTCGAATGACGCCGAGCAGATCGGCGATCGTCAGAAATGTCAGCACACCGGTGAATTCGGAAATGAGCCCGCCAGGAACGGATGCGGGTCGGGCACCAGGTTCCGGTCCCGGAAAGCCTTCGATTATCCGCCGTCTCAGCTCCCCATCGTGGCGTAGAACTCGTCGCTGCCCGCGCCGTCCTCGAGCTGGACGTCAAAGGTGTTCAGCGCGTAGGCAAGTGTGCTGTAGCCACCGAAGGTGAACATCAGGTCCATCCGCTGCCGGTCGTCGAGTTGCTGTCCCAGGCGTTCCCAGATCGCAGCCGATATCCGGGATCCCGCGTGCAGCTCATCGACCGCATCCAACACGGCCTGATCGAATTCGTCTGTTGCAGAGCCGCTTCGGGCGGCCTCGATGTCGGCTTCGGACAGCCCGGCCTGCCGCGCCATCGCACTGTGATGACCCCACTCGTAGACGCAGCCGTGATGGAAGGCGGTACGCAGGATCACCAGCTCCCGGAGGCGCTCGGGCAATGTGGAGTCCTTCTGTAAGTAGGTGTTGAAGGGCAGAAAAGCCCCGGCCAGCACCGGGTGGCGCACCAGCGTCGCCAATGCGTTGCCCACCTTGTCCGGACGCCGACGCTCGGGCGGCACCGTCGAAGCCAACGCCTCGCGTGCCTGATCGTCCCAGTCCTCGGGCGGCAACGGCGTCAACATGCGAATAGACCTACTTTACGATCGACTAGTAATCTCCTTTACGATCGTAAAGGAGATTCAGCCGCAGCGCACATGAGGGGAAGCACCGATGGACACCGCCACGGCCGAACCGGCCGGCTCGAGCACCACCCGCGGCCGCCTCGTCGAGGCTGCGGTCCGGCTGTTCACCCGACACGGTTTCGCGGGCACGTCGCTGCAGATGATCGCCGACGAGCTGGGCTTCACCAAGGCGGCGATCTACTACCACTTCCGCACCCGCGAGCAGCTGCTGACGGCTGTGCTCGACCCGGTACTGCAGCAGATGCAGCAGATCGTCGAAGAAGCCGAGAACCTCCGCGGCGTACACAGCCGCGCTGATCGCATGGTGTGCGGCTACGCCGAACTGGCCGTCCGCAACCGGGCCCTGGTCTCGGTGCTGGGCACCGACCCGAGTGTCAATGAGGCCCTGCGCACCCGGCCCGAGTGGGACGACGTCATCGACCGTCAGATGGCCCTTCTGGCCGATGTCGATCCCGGCCCGGCCGGCACCGTCAAGGCCGCCATGGTGTTCTCCGGGATCGCCGGGGGCGCGGGCATCGCCTCGGCGGGACTCACTGATGAAGAGCTCTACCACCATCTGACCGAGGCGGCCCGCCGCGCGCTCGGCCTACGCATCACCCGGCGCTGACGAAAGGAACAGAGATGACAGCCAAGACTGCATTGGTCACCGGAGGTGCCTCCGGAATCGGCAAGGCGATCGCCGACCGGTTGGCCGCCGACGGATACCAGGTGGCCACCCTCGATCTCAACGCCACCGGCGACGCGCACTCCTACGCCGTCGACGTCACCGATCGGGCGCAGGTCGACGCGGTGTTCAAGGCGGTCCGCGACCAGTTGGGCCCCGTCACGATCCTGGTGAACTCGGCCGGTCTCAGCGATTTCACGCCGTTCACCGAGCTCACCTTCGAACGCTGGCAGAAGGTCGTCGACGTCAACCTCAACGGCGTCTTCCACGTCGTACAGGCCGCGCTGCCCGACATGATCGCCGCGGGCTGGGGCCGCATCGTCAACATCTCCTCGTCGAGCACGCATTCGGGCGTGCCCTACATGTCGGACTATGTGGCCGCCAAGTCCGCCGTCAACGGCCTGACCAAATCGCTGGCCCTGGAATTCGGCCCGGCCGGGATCACGGTGAATGCGGTCCCGCCAGGTTTCATCGACACGCCGATGCTGCGTGCCGCCGAATCCCGGGGCGAGCTGGGCGACATCCAGAAGACCATCGACGCCACCCCGGTGCGGCGGATTGGGCGCCCGGAGGACATCGCAGCAACGTGTTCGTTCCTCATCTCGGAGGAGGCGGGCTACATCACCGGTCAGGTCGTCGGCGTGAACGGCGGCAGAAATACCTGAACAGCGCTTACTCTGTGACGCGGGTCTCCCAGTGTTGGCAATTTGATGTTCGCCGCAGTGGGCGGCTTGTAGTTGCAGTTGTCTCTAGTTGTTTGCGACAGTTTTGCTCACTTACTAGCTGGCTGCGTCAATAAGTCGGAGGTTTGCGCGTGGCCTCATCCACCGCGACGGTGCGGGACCGCTTTGAACAGCGGTTCAAGCACTGGCGGTACGACCCGCCATACAAGAGCGCATGTGCGGGCATGGCCATCGTGCTGGTCGCGGTGCTCGCGTTGACCTGGATGCAGTTCCGCGGAGTGTTCGAGGCAAAGACCCAGCTCACGGTGCTGTCCAACCGCTCTGGTCTGTCGATGGATCCGGGTTCGAAGGTCACGTTCAACGGCGTGCCCATCGGCCGATTGGCCTCCGTCGAGGTGGCCGATGTCGACGGCGATCAGCAGGCCCAGCTGACGCTGGACATCAAGCCCAAATACCTCAAGCTGATCCCGGAGAACGTGACCGCCGAACTGAAGGCCACCACGGTGTTCGGCAACAAATACATCTCGTTCGTCGCACCGGACAATCCGTCGTCGGCGCGGTTGAACCCGGCCACCCCTATTCGTGCCAAGGGCGTGACGACGGAGTTCAACACGCTGTTCGAGACCATCACCGCGATCTCCGAGCAGATCGACCCGATCAAGCTCAACGAGACCCTGACCGCGACGGCGCAGGCGCTCGACGGGCTGGGCGACAAGTTCGGCCAGTCGATCGTCAACGGCAACGACATCTTGTCCGACCTGAACCCGCGGATGCCCCAGATCCGCCGCAACATCACCGGACTGGCTGATCTGGGTGAGGTCTATGCCGATGCCGCCCCCGACCTGTTCGACGGCCTCACCAACGCCGTCACCACTGCCCGCACCCTCAACCAGCAGCGCGGCAATCTGGATCAGGCACTGGTGGCCGCGGTCGGATTCGGCAACACCGGCGGTGACATCTTCGAGCGCGGCGGGCCGTACCTGGTCCGCGGCGCCCAGGACCTGCTGCCGGTCAGCAAGATGCTCGACCGCAACAGCCCGGCCTGGTACTGCATGATCCACAACTACGCCGAGGCTGCACCCAAGTTCGCCCAGCAGACCCGTAACGGCTACGGATTCGAACTGCAGGACTTCCTCGTCGGCGTGGGTAACCCATGGGTCTACCCGGACAACCTGCCCCGCGTGAACGCCACCGGCGGCCCCGAGGGCCGGCCCGGCTGCTGGCAGCCCGTCACCAAGGACCTGTGGCCGGCTCCCTATCTGGTGCTGGACACCGGTGCGTCGATCGCGCCGTACAACCACTTCGAGCTCGGCCAGCCGCTGGTGTCCGAGTACGTCTGGGGACGCCAGATCGGCGAGAACACGATCAACCCCTGACCTCCAGCTGAGCCTCGAGCTTCTCCTCGTACGCACCTTCGTCGCGGCCCAGCGCAATGGTGGCGGCGGCCATCGCCCCGATGGCCACCGAGAGTGCGACAGGTTCCCACCCGGTGATCGACAGGTGCTCGCCCAGGACGACGGAGCCGAGCACGACCGCGACCACAGGCTCCAGTACCAGCATGGTCGGCACCGAGGTCTGCAGTGAACCGGCGTGGAACGCCGACTGCTGCAACAGTGTCGCCAGGACCCCGAGGGTCACCACCAGGTACAGGGCCGGCGTGGTCAGCACGGCGACCACACCGTCCACGGCGATCGTGTGCATCACGATCTTGGTCAGCACCGCGACCACGCCGAACATCACGCCGACGGCCAGCGCCAGCAGCACCGCGCGCCGCCAGTTGGTACTCCGCGTGGCGGCCAGGACGCACAGGCCCACCGCCGCCGCGCACACCACGACCACGGTGACCGTAGTGGCCACCGACACGCCATAGGTTCCGGTGCTGGCCCTGGCCAGCGCGACGAACACGGTGAGTGCACCGGTCAGCAGCAGGGCCCACAGCCATTCGGCGCGGCTGACCTTGCGGTGCGCCAGGCGCGCACTGAGCGGAAGGGCGAACAGCAGTGCCGACACCAGCACCGGTTGGACGAGCAGCAGCGAGCCGAACCCCAGCGCCAGCGCTTGAAACACATATCCGGCCACCGCCGACGCGGTGCCGGCCCACCACAGCTTGCGCCGCAGCAGGGTACGCAACATGACTGTGCTGACGCCCTTTTCAGGCGGTACGTCCATGGTGGCGCGCTGCCGCACCACAATGCCGACAGCCGCGAAAACCGCTGCGCACAGGGCGAACAGCACCGCAAGACTGTTGCCGAGCAAGCCTCGTCAACCCCTCCCGGGCCGATGTGTCGACCCCTCGAGAAGAGAAGGCCAGTGCCCTTCAACCGTAGAGCGCCGACCGTCTGCGCGCTGCCCCGGGCTAGACGACCTGCAGATGGCGCTTCGGTGGCTCGTCGGCTGAGTTCGTGGGCGCGGACGGCGGGGCGGGAGCGATCTTGTCGTTGACGCTGGCCACCGCCAGGTCGACGCGATTCACCGCGTTGTCGCACATGTCGCGGACCCGGCCGCTGGCGGTCTCGACCTCATCGGCAGCACTGCGCAGGTAGGCCCTGAGGTTGACCCGGAGTCGCTCACCAGCCCTGCGCGCCCGCAGCCGTACCCGGTCGTCGACCTCGACGGTCACGTATGGCAACAATCGAAATCTCATGGCAGAAACCTCATAGCCCCGCTCCCATCTGCGCTTGCCTTGGCACACAGTATCCGCGTCCGGCCCGGGTTCGAGCCAGACGTGATGGGCGCCGCATTCCCGCAGTCTATGACCGGCAGCTCACATCGGCAGCTAGCTTCCGGCTCCGTCCCAATCGGTCAGGGTCCAACCATCGGTCGGGTTGCCCTTGATGACGACATAGCCGGTGTTGTCGAGCGGGTGTTGCATCAGCAGTTGGGGATTGGGGTTACGCACGTTCATCTGGATCCACAGCATGATCGCGGCGCCGTGCGAGTACGCCACCGGGTTGTCGTCGCCACTGTCATAGATCTGCTGAACCGCCCCGTCGAACCGGGCGTCGAACTCGTTGCCGTCGATCGAGCCGGGAATCCGGGCGCTCCGATCCCCGCGTAGCCACTGTTCGGGCGCCGCGAAGTAGGTCTGGACCGCGCTCGCCTCCGGCTGACCTTCGTAGACGCCTGCCTCGACCTCGTGGAGCCCGGGCAGCACGGTGACCGGCTCGTGGAGGGTGTCGGCCATGGGCTGAGCGGTCTGCTGGGTCCGGATCATGGTCGAGGCGAAGATGCCGTCGTAGCGATTGGGCGCCAACCGCTGTGCGCTCGCGACGGCCTGGGTGCGGCCCAGATCGGTCAGCGCCGGACCCGGTGTCGAAGTGTCGACCAGGCCGGAGGCGTTACCCGCCGACTGGGCATGCCGGACGAAGGTCAGGGTGATGGAGCGGTAGCCGCCCGCCGTCGCCGTAGGTGCCAACAGAGTTGCGACCACCAGCGCGATCACCGCGAGCAAGGTTCGTAGCCGACCCATTCTCAGCCTCTCCGCGTAGTTTCATTAGCATGACTACCCTTAACGATGACAGGGTCGCACGGGCCCTGGACCGGATGTACACCGCATCCGCCGAACAGTTCGCGAAATTGCGCGAGGACGGGTCCCGGCGGTTCGCAGATCTCTCCGGTGCCAGCGCGCAGGAGCGCGCAGATGCGCTCAGCGACATCTACATGCCGGTGACTCCCGAGGCCGGCCGGTTGTTGTACTCGCTTGTGCGGGCCACCAAGCCCGCGATCATCGTCGAGTTCGGGATGTCGTTCGGGCTCTCGGCGCTGCACCTGGCATCGGCCGTACGCGACAACGGGTCCGGGCGGGTCTACACCACCGAGCTCAGCGCCACCAAGATCGCCTCGGCCAGGCAGACCTTCGCCGAGACCGGGCTCGACGACGTCATCACGGTGCTCGAGGGCGATGCGCTGGAGACGCTGAAGTCGGTGTCCGGCGATATCGGCTTCGTCCTGCTCGACGGTTGGAAGGAGCTCTACCTCCCGGTGCTCGAGCTGCTGGAGCCGCAACTGACCACCGGCGCGCTCGTGGTCGCCGACAACACCTCGATGGCCGACACCCAGCCATATCTGGATCGGGTCCGGGAGCCGTCGAACGGCTATGTCAGCGTCAACTTCCTGGCCCGCGACAGCGACAGCATGGAGCTCAGCTGCCGGACCTAGTGCACCCAGCACCGCTACGGTGCTGACATGGTGGATTTCGCGCTGCGGTCGTGCGGGCTACGCGGGCATGCGACGTTCGCCCCTGACGAGCCGGAGCTGCGCAAGCGCTTGCGGGTAGACACCCCGGTCGGGGAAGCGTGGCGTTGCCTGCGATGCGAGACGTTCGTCGTCGGGCCGCCGCGCGGTCACGGCCCTGCCGACACCGCACCGGAGATCCCCCGAGGGCGCCTGCTGCGCGACCGGACCCTGATGCGATTGTTGGCCACCGAGCGGGCGGTGCGGGGAATCGTCTTCACGCTACTGGCGGCGGGCATCCTCAAGGTCCGAGCGTCCCAGAGCGAGCTGAAGGATGCGTTCGAGAAGGACATTCCGCTGATGCGGCCTTTGGCCGACCAGATCGGTTGGAACATCGACGATTCCAAGATCGTGCGGCACATCGGCGAGGCGTTCACCTTGTCGTCGACTACCCTGCTGTGGATCGCGGTCGGGGTGGCAGCCTATGCCCTGATCGAGTTCATCGAGGCCGCCGGCCTGTGGCTGATGAAGCGCTGGGGCGAGTACTTCGCGGTGATCGCCACCGGCGTCTTCCTCCCGCTCGAGATCTACGAGTTGACCGAGAAAGTGACGGTCCTGCGTCTCGCCGCGCTGACGGTCAACCTGGCCGCGGTGATCTGGTTGCTGTGGAGCAAAAGGCTTTTCGGGCTCAACGGCGGCGGCGAGGCCTACCGGGCCGAGCATCACACCGAGAGCCTGCTCAGTGTCGAGCGGGCCGGGCTGGCTACGCCTGATGCTCCTCACGCGCCCGGTTCCGGTACGCCGACGGCGTCTGACCACAGAACTGGGTGAAGCACCGGGTGAACGAGCTGAGGTTCTCGAAGCCCACCGCTGTCGCGGTCGCCTGCACCGATTGATCCGGGCCGGCCAGCAGGGCCATGGCCCGAAGCATCCGGGCGTGCAGAAGATATGTCCGCCAGGAGATTCCGATCGTGTCGGCGAACAGCCGGCGCAGGGTCCGCTCAGACACCGCGACCGCCCGGCTGACCTCCTCGGCGGTCACCGAGGCGAGGTGCTCCTTGGTGTAGGCGAGCGCGTCGGACACGATCGGATGGTCGGTGGTCGGCAGACTCAGCGGCGCTTCATGATCGAGCGCGTCGGCGACGAGGTTGGCCAGGGTCCGGAAGAACGTGTCGGACGTGTCGTCGCCATCGGCGCGGTCGATCGGCCAGCGCAGGCCGTAGATCATCATCTCGCGAATCAGCGGGGAGACTGCGATGATCCGTGCCCGGTTCCCCGGATCGGCGATCATCTGCGCATCGAACATCACCGCGACCGTCTTGACGTCGGGATTCATCACCGCCTGGTGTTGTAGGCCGGCCGGAATCCAGGCCGCCTGCTGCGGCGGGAGCAGATAGTGCGCGGCGTCGGTCTCCACCTCGACCACACCGTGCAGTGCGTACTCGATCTGGTGCACCTCGTGGGAGTGCCAGCCGGTGATCAGCCCGTCGCCCTGGTAGAGGTAGCTGCCTGCCAGCGCATGCCCACCCCGGCGCAGCTCGATGACCGGCCTCGACATCTTGGCCGATTGAGTCAAACCTCTGTCCGAAGATGCAGAGACGGTCACGCTCTCCGAGGGTACTACTTTGTTTATGAGCGAAGCCATGCGCCCTGACGACCTGATCCTCATCAGCATCGACGACCACGTCGTCGAGCCGCCCGACATGTTCCTGCGCCACGTTCCGGCCAAGTACAAGGACGAGGCACCCATCGTCGTCACCGACGACAAGGGCGTCGATCAGTGGATGTACCAGGGCCGCCCCCAGGGTGTGTCCGGCCTGAACGCCGTGGTGTCCTGGCCGGCCGAGGAATGGGGCCGTGACCCCGCCGGGTTCGCCGAGATGCGCCCCGGTGTCTACGACGTGCACGAGCGGGTCCGCGACATGGACCGCAACGGCATCCTCGCCTCGATGTGCTTCCCGACCTTCACCGGGTTCTCCGCCCGCCACCTCAACATGACGCGCGAAGACGTCACACTGGTGATGGTTTCGGCGTACAACGACTGGCATATCGACGAGTGGGCCGGCTCGGCGCCCGGGCGGTTCATCCCGATCGCGATCCTGCCGACCTGGACGCCGGAGGGCATGTGCGCCGAGATCCGGCGCGTGGCTGCCAAGGGTTGCCGGGCGGTCACCATGCCGGAACTGCCCCACCTGGAAGGACTTCCGAGCTACCACGACGAGGACTACTGGGGCCCGGTGTTCCGGACCCTCTCCGAGGAGAACGTGGTGATGTGTCTGCACATCGGCACGGGCTTCGGCGCGATCAGCATGGCGCCCAACGCGCCGATCGACAACCTGATCATCCTCGCCACCCAGGTGTCGGCCATGTGCGCGCAGGATCTGCTGTGGGGACCGGCGATGCGTAACTATCCCGACCTCAAGTTCGCCTTCTCCGAGGGCGGAATCGGTTGGATTCCTTTCTATCTGGATCGCAGCGACCGCCACTACACCAACCAGAAGTGGCTGCGTCGCGACTTCGGCGACAAGCTTCCGTCTGACGTGTTCCGCGAGCACTCGCTGGCCTGCTATGTGACCGACAAGACCTCGCTGAAGCTACGGCACGAGATCGGCATCGACATCATCGCCTGGGAGTGCGACTACCCGCACAGCGACTGCTTCTGGCCTGACGCCCCCGAGCAGGTGCTGGCCGAGCTGAATGCCGCCGGCGCAAGCGATTCCGACATCAACAAGATCACGTGGGAGAACTCGGCCCGCTTCTTCAGCTGGGATCCGTTCGCGCTGACCCCGCGCGATCAGGCCACCGTTGGTGCGTTGCGCGCCAAGGCCACCGACGTCGACACCTCGATCCGCCCGCGCGCGGAGTGGGCCCGCCTCTACGAGCAGAAGCAGCTCGCCAAGGCCTGACCATCTGTCGGGCCTGGGTTTTGATGCTCCGGACCCCTCGTTCGGTGGGTGACAATATGGTCACTGGCGCGAACGAGGGGTCACGAGGTGCCGTACATGGTGTCGCAGGTGGTGGGGTCGAACCCTGAATCGCTGCTGACAGCCTCGCTCAATGCACGCGCAGCGGCGCAGCGGGTCAATGCCCAGATCGAGAAGGCCAAGGGCGAGTTCGCCCAACTGAACAGTGACTGGACCGGCACCGCCGCCGATGCAGCCCAGAAGCAGGGCCGCGAGATGTTCGAAGATCAGACGGCCTACCGGGACAAGCTCTACGAGGTGGCAAAACCGCTCGCTACCGGCGGCAAAGACCTTACCGAGATACGCGGCAGCTTGAAGACGGCCGTCGATTCGGCTGAGGACCTATGGGATGTCGCCGACAACGGTTCGGTGACGCCAGGGTTCTGGCTCCGTAGGCTGGCCGCCATGTCGAAGGTGACTGCGATGGTGATCGAGTCCAAGCGCATCACAGTCGAGTGCGACATCAAGTTGAAGCTCGCCCAGTTCGAGGCCGCCGACCGCAACACCGCCTACAAGATCCGCAAGGTCGGATGGGACTTGACGTGACCGTGCCGCTGGGAGTGACCGTCGGTTCGCTGCGCGATACCTCCACGGGTTTGGAGAGCCTCGCGAGTGGGTTCTACAACGACGGTGCCGGCCCAGAGCTAGCTACCGCAGCCGGGCCCGTCGCGGGTTTGGATACCGGGTCCGCGTGCCGGGAAGTCGGGGATGCATTTCTGCGGCGGGCACAGGCACTCGGCGACGCAGCGTCGACGTTCGCCGGCAAATTGGATTCCGCAGCGTTCCTGTATGAACACGGGGACAGTGCGGCGGCCGAACGCATTGAGTTCGACCCACCGGAAGAGGAAGAGAAGAGAATCGGCGACGACCCGGGCGAACCCGGTTACGACCCGGTCAACGAGTACGAGGACGCGCTGCGTGAGGCCGGCCTGCTCGACGGTCCGTCGGATGGTTTCTATCGGGAGTGGCTGGCCAACGCCGCGAAAAACGATGTCCCACCAGAGGTGATCGTGGACATCGCCCGGCGTCACAACATCACGCCGCAGAGCTTCGACGTACTCAAGGGCATGGAGCGTGTCACCGACAACGACGGGAAAACATACTTCATACTTCCCAGTGGCGTCAGCGCCAAGGATGCGCGCGATGCGACGTTGATGACCTATGTCCTCAATGCTGGTACCGGATACGAGGATTCGCGCGGCAGTGGCAAGAACAGCTTCGCTGAGACGCCCTATGCCGCCGACGAGGTGCAACGGATAATCGACCGGCAGGAATCGAATTCCTGGAGCTACGTGGGAGCCGAGCTTTTCAGCGGACGCCTTGCCGCTACGCCAAACGGAATGCTGATGGGACTCGGCGGCAATATGGTCGAAGACCAGCTGAGCCAGCTGGGCGGCTCTACCGTCGGCGACGTATTCCTGGTCAACATCGACAACCCAGCTGATCCCGCACAACAGCTCCGCGACATCATCGACTCCGGGCAAGCTTGGTACAGCGAACAGCGCCCGCTACCGGGTTCCACGATCGACCTCGATCGGATCCTGCATCACGAAGAGCGCCACTCCCAGCAGTGGGCCGACCTCGGATACGAGAACATGGTCGAACAGTACGGACAAAAGATGGTGGAGGCGTGGATCACGAAACAGCGCAATCCGTTCGAAACCAACGCCGGCGCTTCGGACGGCGGCTATTCATGATCCGCCGTGTTGTCGCGATTTCTGTTGTGGGCGCACTGCTACTGGCCATTTGCGGCTGCAACCCATTCGGGAAAAATCCGCTGGAGCCGTCGCTGCCGGGGGCATTCGGTGCCCGCATCACGAATGGGAAGCTTCAGATCTGGACCGGATCGCTGTGTATAGGTGTCAACACGATCAAGTTCCAGTTCGACTGGGGCGAGAAGGACAGGGCAGAACTCGTTCTACAAACACCGACCAAAACACTTCAGCTACATCCGCCGCCGGGCCAAACCAGAGGCGATGTCGGGCCAGACCCCGGAGTGGACGTCGAGCACCTCACCTTCGGGGGCCCCTATCCTGGCTTTGAAGTCGCCAAATCCCTTCCCCCCGAGTTTGATTGGCACAAGGCAAAAGCGCTGGGCATCCTGATCGACGGTGACCTGATGGCCGGCGGCGGCGAGGTCGACCTGACCGAGGTGTTCGATCAGTCCGCACATCACCCCGACGACACCTACTGGTTCCAAGGAATCGGCTGGCTCAACCCGGCCGAGGCGGCCAGCCAAGACGGCAAGACGTTTCTTGCCATGTGTACTCCCGACCCTGCCAAGAACGATGGCCGTCCACGGGTTTTCGGGGTCCGAGGAACAGAGGGATCCCTTCGTATCTGGCCGGGCCCCTACTGCGGCCCGGCGGACGTGGTGACGCTCTCTTTCCAGCCGGGGCAAGCCGCCCTCATGCTGACCGCTGATCCCCTGAATGGCATCCCGTTCGAAAACCTCACCGCCACCGGCCCGTACCCCGGATTCAACGTCGCCCGTCCGCTGCCCAATGAATTCGATTGGCGTACAGCAAAATCGGCAGTGCTCCGAGTCACCAATAATGATGTCACCACCTGGACCAGACCGACCGACCTGACCCCCGCTCGCACCGAATCCGCCCAACACCCCGAAGACACGTACTGGTTCCAAGGATTCGGCTGGCTCAACTCCTCCCAAGTCGCCCGGCACGATGGCAAAGACTTCCTGACCGCCTGCGCCCAAACGAAATAAGCTTCAGGCGCGCAGGGTGACGCCGCTGTCCTTGGCGTTCATCGACGTGAAGGCCTCGGCGGCGGACACCTCGTCGGCAGAGATACACGCAGCGGTGACAGCCAGGGTTTTGAACGCCAGTGCGGCGGCGCTCAGGTTGTGTCCGAACAAGTGCGCCGGGTCCGGGGTTGCACCCCAGACCAGAATCTCGGCGCACCCTGCGGGGAGCTCGTCATCCGAGATCACCTTGGCGTACGCCTCAGGACCCATGACCAGGATGCACTGCTCCTTATCCGGAAGGCCCGGGCTCTGCACGGCATCGACCAACTCGGCCCCGAGGATCTGCACCGGCCGAACATCGCCGACCTGGGAAAGCTGCACGCTCACCCGCCAGCCGCTCATCGTCCGGTCGACGATCAGCCCGCCGGCATTGGCAGCCAGCTCCCCCGCGTCATGGGCCATCACATGTAGGCGGTACCCAACTGTGCCGCAGGGCTTCTCGCGCTTCATCGCCGCACCCGAACCGGGACGTGCGCCCACCCGGCGACATTCTGCATGCTGACGCGTTCGCAACGCTCCCAGGCCACTTCGTAGCGGGGCATGAAATCCAGGAGCTTGTCGAGCGCGATACGGCATTCCAACCTGGCCAGCGCGGCGCCGAGGCAGCTGTGGATCCCGTATCCGAAACCGAGGTTCTGGGCCTCGGTGCGGTCCCGGTCGATGTCGAAGACGTCGGGATTCGTCCAAGCATCGGGGTCACGGTTCGCCGAGCCACCGACCAGGAACACCGGCTTGCCCTCGGGAATCGTCACGCCGTGCAGATGGATCTCGCGCTGCGAGCGCCGCACGTTGTACTGGGCCGGGGCCTCGTACCGGAGTAGTTCCTCGATCGCATCCGGGATCTTGCCGCGGTCATCACGCAGACGCTGCCATTGGTCGGGGTGACGAGCGAACATCACCACCGCCGCACCCACCAGCTTGGTTACCGTCTCGGCTCCGGCGCCTCCGAGAAGCGTGGCGAATCCCGCGATTTCGGAATTGCGCAGGCGGGTCAGCTCACCGTCCTCGCGTTCGATCTCGGCAGAGATCAGCCGGCTGATCATGTCGTCTCGCGGCACGGCCTGGCGCTGTTTGATCAGGTCGTAGTACAACAGCCATGTCTGGGCCATCGCTTCGATCCCGGTTTCCGACATCTCGATCTGGCCGGGCTCCCGATGCAGCGAGGCATCGATCCACAGCCGCACCTGCTGGCGCGACTCGGCCGGAACTCCGAGCATCGTGGTGATGACCTCGACCGGGAAGTACGCCGAAAAGTCGGACACCACATCGAATTCTGTGGGGTCGACACCCTCCAGATAGCGGTCGATCTGCGTAGAGACCATGTCCTGTAACGCACTGATCGCCCGTGGGGTGAAGACCTTGTTGACCAGGCTTCGCATGTGCCGGTGCTCGGGCGGATCCAGGGAGATGATCATCTTCGCCGGGGCCTTCTGCCCCGTCCGGACCATGGCGAGGTCGACGCCGTAGGCCGACGAGTACGTCTCGAAGTCCTTGAACGCGGCCGCCACATCGACGTGGCGGGTCAGTGCGTAGAAGTCGTATTCGGCGCTGTAGTAGACCGGGGCTTCCTCGCGCATTCGCCGATACGTTTCGTACGGACCGTTGAAGAAATCCGTCGAGAACGGGTCGAACACCACCTGTGACGTCGTCAACATGGCCTCCCGCCGGAACACCCAATCCCCCCGACATCGTTGCGGGACGCCTAACTGTAATAGTTACAGTACGTCGGGATCAAGTATCCGGTCGGTCACCGTCAGCACCGGTCTCACGGTGCTGACGGACTCACCTGGTCGGCGGCACCAGCGCGGTGAACTCGGCGCTCTGCGGCAGCAGCTGCACAAGCGTCGAACCAATCGCCCACATCTGCGGGGGATCGGCGATCTGCCACAGCGTCTCGCAGGTATTGGTGTCGACTGCCATCAGCGGCCCCTCACGTTCGAACCGGCCGATCACCACCGTGCCGTCGGAGCCGATGAAGTCCATCCAACCCAGCGGTACCGCGGAACACTCCGAGACCTGTTCTCCGGTCGTCAGGGCGAACTTCTTCCACACCACATCCCGGCCGTGGACACCGAGATCGTGGTTGATGAAGAGGTGTTCGCCGATGAATCGGGTCTCAACGGCGTTCTCGGTCTTGACCACTGACATCGGAGTGCCGTGATTGTCGAGGACCAGCTGCGCATCGTCGAGGTTGATCGCCAGCACCGGCAGCTCACCTTCGCCGGTGGGGACGGCTGATGCCCCCCGCGGCGGGCGATATTCGCCAACCTGGGCGCCATGCTCGTCAAAGAACCCGAACACCTGGGGACCACGGCCGCGTCGCTCGTCCACCATGAAGCCGCCGATGACGGGCTCGACACGCCCGTCGACGCCTCTGGCCAGCACCGCCCCGTCGACGACGGAGAACACGGTCTCCGGGCCGTCGGCGTTCATGGTCGCCGCGACCGTTGCCGGTGGGTCGCCCGGGAATCGGCTCTGGTCGAACTTGGACAGCAGCTCACCGTCGCCCGCCACCGACCACGTCAGCTGTCCCTGGTCTCCGATCCCGTGCACTCCGACACCTTTTTCGAAGACGACCGCATAGTTGCCCACCTGCTTGATCTCAAGCGCTCCCCCGCCTTCCTGTTGGGAACGAAGCCCGGTCGGAACGTGCGCGATGATCGCACCTGCGTCACTGTCGACGACCCACACATCGTCGCGATCATCGCTCAACAGATCGTTGACACATACGAGCCGTTGCGGGCCGTTGAGAAAGCAGTCGGCGGATCGGGCATCGGGGATTTCCACCGGAGGGAAGAGCGTTGTTCCGTTCGAGACATCGATGCCCAGGACCGCGGTTTTCCTCAATCCCTTTGTGCGGACGAGATACTCGACGGTGAAGTACGCGCGGTTGCCGTCGTGGCCGATGTATTCAGGGTTAAGCCTTACCGGTTCCGGAAGGAGCTTGTTGAGGTCCACCCGCCACCCTGGAACCGGCTGCGGTTGTAGCGACGGCAACAGCGTCTGACCTGGTACGCCGACCTTGCCGGGGTAACTGACCGGATCGAGTTCTACGGTGGACGACAAGGGGAACCAACAGCCGCTGACGAGACCCGCGACGCTGACGAGCGTCGCCGACCACCATTGACGACGGCGCATCCGATCCCCCCCAAATATCGTCGGCCTGAACACCGCTGACATTAGCAATGGCGCGGCGGTAGCCCCGACATCAATTTGTCTTCAGGGATAACGCAGTTCGTTCAGTGCGTGATCTGCCAGGCGGCGGCCTCGCGCTGCTGGTTCCAGAACTCGTCGAACCTGCCACGCGCGGCCAGCAACTCATCGATGCTGCCGTCCTCGACGATCTTGCCGCCGTCGAGGAACAGCACCCGGTCCGCGTGCCGGATGCTGGCCAGGCGGTGCGCGACGATGACCCGGGTGCGCGACCTCTCGTCAGCGGTCAGGGCATCGACCACGGCGGCCTCGTTCTCGGTGTCCAGCGCGCTGGTCGCTTCGTCCACCAGTAGCACCGGCGCCGGCTTGACCAGGGCGCGGGCGATGCTGACCCGCTGCCGCTCACCGCCGGACAACGCAGTCCCGGCCTCACCGACCTTCGCGCCGTCGCCGTCAGGCAACCGCGCCGTCAGTTCGTCCACGCGGGCCAACCGCGCCGCGGTGGCCAACTGCTCGACGTCTGCATCCGGGTCGCCGACGAGGATGTTGTCCCGGATCGTCCCGTCGAACAGGTAGGGATGCTGGAACACCACGCTGGTTGTCGCCCTTCGGGTTTCGGCGTCCATCTGGGCGGTGTCGACGCCGTCGATCAACACCCGGCCGGCGGTCGGGTGATGAAGACCGGCTATCAGCGAGAGGATGGTGCTCTTGCCCGACCCGGAAGGCCCGACGATCGCCGTCGTGCCACCGGGCTCCAGGACGAAGCTGACATCCTGTAGCACCGGCGTATCGCCATAACCGAAAGTCACACGAGAGAATTCGATGCGGGGCGCGGTGTTCGTGTCGAGCGTGGCGGTGCCGGTGGCCATCATGGGTGCCTCGAGCACCGCGCGGATACGCCCCAGTGTGGCCCGGGTGGATTCGATCGCCGGGGCCAACTCGGAAAGGGACGTGAACGGCTCGAGATAGCGGGCGGCGACGACGATCATCGCGATCGCCTCGGGCACGCCGAGCGTGCCGCGCACCGTCAGGAAGGTGGCCATACCGGCCAGGATCAGCAGGGCCAGTTGGCTGGCCAGGCTGAACAGCAACTGTCCCGGCACCTGCATGAGCAGCAGCCGCATGCTGGCGCCGTGTTGTGCGTCCAGCGCATCGCCGACCATGCTGCGGGCCGGCTCTACCCGCCGGGCGGCACGCAGCGCCTGCTGGGTGCGGGCGAACTCGATGATGCGTTCGGTGAACGCGCGGTTCGTCTCATCGGCGACGTTGTCGGCCTTGCGGCTCAGCCGGCCCGAGACCCAGAACGCCCCGAGCAGGAGCACCACACCGGCCAGCGCGGCCAACCCGAGTGGCACCGAAACGAACAGCAGCGCAATCGCAATCGCTGCGGGCAGCAGAACCGCTCCGATCAACGGGGTCAGCAGGTTGACCACCATGCCCACCAGTTCCGGCCCGGTGGCGGCGATGGCCTGGCGGGCGTTGGCCGTGTTGGCGCCGTTGTCACCGCCCAGCCAGTCCATCCGGATGCCGGGCAGCCGGTCGGCCACATCGTGCTGGGTGTTGTCCAGCAGTGCGAACCCGAGATCGAATCCGAGCCGCGAGGTCGCGGTGTCGACGATCCAGCCGGCGACCGTCGCGGCGGTCAGCCAGCCCAACCACGGCAACGCGTCGCGTGGGACATCGCTGAACAAGGCGGCCACCAAGGGAATCAGCAGCACAGTGCCCGCCGCGCGGATGATCACCGAAACCAAGGTGAGCGTGGCGTAGACGCCGACCCGGCCGCGGCGATCCGCCGGGATGAGGGCGATCAGGGTTCGGATCATCGTGCGGCCTCTCCTGCGCTGACGGCATCCCCGGGATGCAGTGACTGACCGGTCTGCCACAACTGGTGGTAGCGACCTCCGGCGGCCAGCAGTTCTTCATGGGTACCGGTTTCGGCGATCTGCCCGCCGTCGAGGACGACGATCTGGTCGGCGTGGGTGATGGTATGCAGCCGGTGGGCGATCACCAGGACCGTACGGTCCTTGGTCAGCCGGTTGAGAGCCTGCTGCACAAGGTATTCCGATTCGGGATCGGCGAAGGCCGTCGCCTCGTCGAGGATCAGCACCGGGGTGTCGGCGAGGATGGCCCTGGCGATGGTGAGCCGCTGCCGTTCACCGCCGGACAATGCCGATGCCGCCCCCAGCACCGTCTGATAGCCGTCTGGTAGCCGCAGGATCCGTTCGTGGATCTGGGCGTCGCGTGCGGCCTGCTCGATCCGGGCCTGGTCTGCTTCCGGGTCGGCCAGCGCGATGTTCTCCGCGACGGTGCCCGCCACCAGCTGTGTTTCCTGCAGGACGAAACCGACGCGGCGATACAGTTCGTCGGCAGTCAGCGACCGAATGTCTCTGCCGTCAAGCCGAATCGATCCCGAGTCGACATCGTGGAACCGGGCTAGCAACGCCGCGAGCGTCGACTTTCCCGACCCCGACGGACCGACCAGAGCGGTCACCGTTCCCGGGCGCATGGTCAGTGACACGTCTTTGATCACCGGAACACTGGGCCGGTAGCCGAAGGTCACGCAGTCGAACACCACCGCAGCCGCTGCACTCGACTCGCCCTCGTGGTCCAGCACTGCCAGATCCGCCTCGTCGAGCGCGTTCTGGATACGACGCGCGGCCAGCATGCCGCCGCGAATTCCGCCCAGCCCGTAACCCACGCCCAACAGCCGAACTCCGAAGGTGGTGCCGAGCAACAGGAACGGCAGCAGATCGACCGGATTCATCGAGCCGCCGATGATCATCGGGGTGCCGACGGCGGCGATCAGCCACAGGAACGTGCCGGGCCGGGTCACCAGATCCATCAACGACTTCTTGCCGGTGAAGGGGCGCTGCCAGCCGACCAGAAAGCCGATGTACTCGTCGAGGCGACGACGGAAGCTCGACGACGCGGCGCCGCCGAACACCCGGACGACGGGCTGACCTTCGAGGTAAGCGCCGGCCTCCCCGCTCATCCGGTCGGCCCAACGCTGTGCCTGACCGATCTTGGCTCCCGACTGGATCGTCATCACCGACATCAGCACCAAATAGGTGAGCACCGGGATGAAAAGGACCAGGGCCAGCCGCCAGTCGACCGTGAACAGGTAGACCAGCACGGCCACCGGGGCGATCACCGCGGCAACGGCATCCGGGATCGCGTGGGTCACCAGGTAGTGCAGCGACAAGGTGTCGTCCTGCACCAGTTGCTTGATCGAGCCCGACCCGCGGGCGGTGAACCAGCCCAGGGGCAGTCGTGCCATCTTGGTCAAAAGCCTGGTCCGCAGCCCACGAGCGAACTTCGCGTCGAGGCGGTGCAGCCACAGGGTCAGCCCGGCGCCCAGCAGCGCGCCGAGGCCCAGGAGCCACACCGCGGTCAAACCCAATGTCCACAAGCGGGATTCCTCGGCGCCGGACAGCAGCAATCGGGCCAACTCGACCAGCAGGACGAACGGGGCCAGCTGGATCAAAGTGATGATTGCCTGCAGCACACCCGAGACGATCAGCGGCGTCTTCAGCGGGGCCAGCAGTCGGCCCGCACCCTGCGCGCGCCAGGTGCCACGGGCGGGGGCCGCGGGCGCGGTGGTTTGAACAGGTTCGGCCACTGCGGTTTCGGCCTCAGGCGCGGGCTCGGTCTCGGTGCGGTCGGTGCCCATGGCCCGGCCTTCGGTCCAGTAGGCCTGGGCGTGCAGTTCGGACTTGGGGAAGCCGAACTCATCCTTCAACCGCGTGCGCAGGTGTTTGAGTGAGCCGGCCTCCGGTGTCACCCAGCAGTACCAGTCCGACCAGTCGCGGGACTCGATGGCCGCCGCCAGCGTTGCCGTGTCACGCCGTTCGACCCAGTGCACCTGCAGCCGTGGATGTTCGGCGATCGGGATGAGCAGATCGTTCTCGTCGTGCTGCTCGAGATAGGCCTCGATCGGCACGTCGTGCGGCAGGGCGCCGATGATCCCGTTGATGGCGGGGATGGCCGCCGCGTCACCGATCAACAGGTAGCCGGCGGGCAGGTCCTCGGGCACGGTGAACCCTGTCGAGCCCAGCGCCATCACCGGGATGGTGTCACCCGGCTTGGCGGCCCTGGCCCACTTCGACGCCGGGCCCGAGGGTTCGTGCAGCACCACGTCGACCGCGAAATGACCGGTCTCGGGGTCCATTTCGGACATCGTGTAGCCGCGCTGGTATTCGGTCTTCGAGCCGTCGGGGTCCGGAACCCAGAATCTCAGGTACGACGTCGGCTCGGCTATCGCGTCCTCGAACACCGTCGGAGACGCCAGCCGCAGCCGCACCATGTTCGGCGTCAGGTAGGTCGTCTCGACCACGGTCGCCTGGTGATCGCGCGCGCCGAAGCCGCGCATCATCACTCCTTGAAATCCGCGTGCCATCAGCGGTCCTCTCCCCTGGCGGTCAGTTCCGCCACGATGTCGGTCATCGGCCTGCCGGGCGCCACGGACGTCAGCAGTCCCCGGATCAGCGCGTTCATCAGAAGTTCCAGATACTGCGGACTGCTCAGTTGCATGCCCGCGGTATGCACCGGGCCCAACGCGGCGTCACCGGCCAGCCGCTGCGCGGCGGCATCGCGTTCCAGGGCGAATTCGTCGCCGCCGCTGGCCTCGGCCTTGAGTTCGTGCTGGGCGGCCAGTCCGATGGCCAGCACCGCCACCGAACTGCTCAGCAGCGCCGCACCTTCGGCGGTGTAACCCCGCCGGCCCAGTGCCGCGATCTCGTCGGCCAGCAACCGCGCGCCGGCTTCCCCACGCGGGAACAGCACCTGCATGTAGGTCGCCAGGCCCGGATTGTCCAGGGTGAACCGGTGCAGGCTCACCCCGAAGGCCAACAGATGATCTTCGACGGACCGGGCCGGATCATCGACGAACTCAAGCTCTGCGAGCAGGCTCTCCCCGACCAGACGCTCCAGCTCCCAGCGGCCGCTGATGTGGCGGTACAGCGCTGTCGCCGAGACGCCGAGGCGGGCGGCCACCGCGTTGATGCTCAGGTTGCGCATGCCGAGCTCGCGTCCTGCGGCCACGATGTCGGACACCGCGATCAGCGGCGGGCGTCCACCCACGCGCGCGGGGACACCGGTTCCGGCCACGACTACCTCCACAGGAAAGTTACCCCCACAAACTAAGGGTCGCCTTAGTCCGCGTCAACCGCTTCCTCGGTAACAGAGCAGTCGCTCTGTTATGGTGGCGGAGTGCCACGTCCTCGCGTCTACGACCCGGATGCGGTCCTCGATGCCGCGGAATCCCTGGCCGTGCGCTCAGGACCGGCATCGGTGACCGTCCGTGCCCTCAGCGACGCCGTCGGGCTGTCCAACGGCGCGCTCTATCACTCGTTCGGCTCCCGGGCCGGTCTGCTCGGCCAGGTGTGGCTCCGGGCCGGGCGGCGGTTCCTGGCCCTGCAACGCGAGTTGGTCGAGCAGGCGGCCCACGGTGCCGACGCGATCTCCGCAGCCGCCCAAGCTCCGGTGGTCTTCGCCGAACGCCACCCGGCCTCGGCGCGGCTGCTGCTTCAGGTCAGCCGCGACCAGTTGCTGAGTCATGATTTGCCGGCCGAGCTGACCGAGCAGGTGCAAGAGCTGGAGAAACAGTTGGTGGACTTGATGATCGAACTCGCGATGGATACGTGGGACCGGCGCGACCGGGCGGCCGTGGACACCGTGACGACGTGCATCGTGGACCTGCCCACCGCAATTCTGTTGCACCGCAACCGCCTCGACGACCCGACTGCCCGCCACCATCTCGGCGCCGCCGTGGCGGCCGTGCTGGCAGTGGGCCCCGCCCCAAGCCCCCGAAGGAAGGAAAACCATGGCCACAAACCTTGACTACGACGGCGACATCGCCATCCTCGATCTCGGCGACGACGAGAACCGGTTCTCCCCGGAATTCCTCGACGAAGTCGACGCACAGCTCGACGCGGTCCTGGCCAAAGGCGCACACGGCCTGGTCACGACGGCGGACAGCAAGTTCTACTCCAACGGCCTGGACCTGGATTGGCTTGGCGCACACAGCGATCAGGGTGACTGGTACGTCGGGCGGGTACAGGGCTTGTTGGCCCGCATGCTGACCCTGCCGATCCCCACCGCCGCCGCGGTGGTGGGACACGCCTTCGGAGCCGGCGCGATGCTCGCCATCGCTCACGATTTCCGGGTGATGCGCGAGGACCGCGGCTTCTTCTGCTTCCCCGAGGTCGACATCCGAATTCCGTTCACCCCGGGAATGGCCGCGCTGATCCAGGCCAAGCTGACCCCCCAGGCGGCGGTTGCGTCGATGACCACGGGCCGGCGGTTCGGCGGTATCGACGCCAAGGCATTCGGTCTGGTCGACGCCACGGCCACCGAGGGCTCGGTGACGACGACGGCCACCGACCTGCTGCGCCCGTTGGGCGGTAAGGACTCCGGCACCCTGGGCGCGATCAAGCAGGGCATGTTCGGTCCCGCGGTCGCGGCCCTTGTCTCAGCCGGTTCCGCCGGCTAGACCGGAATGACCGTTCCGGTCTCCCGCTGCGCGAATTCGACGACGCCCGCAGCGATTTCGTAGTCGCAGGCAACGGCCGACCGCCCGATCAGCACGGGGCCGCCGCGCAGTCCGAACCTGCCCGCGACGCCGACATAGCTGCCGGGCGGGATCGGCTCGCTCAGGCAGTACAGCGTCGGCGCCGCCCCCGCGTCGATGTCGTTGGCCAAGACGTCGGCCACGGCCTTGACGCCGCGTTGCACGGCGGACATCAACGGTTTGTCAGAAACGTTCGGCAGGTTGGAGGCCACCCAGCCCGGATGCGTGAGATGGGTGATCACCGGCGATCCGCCGGCCCGCAAGCGGCGGTCGAGTTCCAGTCCCCACAGCATGACCGCGAGCTTCGACCGGCCGTAGGCACCCATCACCGTCCACTTGTGATGGCGCAGGTGCATGTCGTCCAGCCGCAGAGTCGCCGACTTGTGCGCCTCGGAGCCGACATTGACGATCTGCTTGCGGATCCGGCCGAACAACAGATTGGTCAACGCGCACGGCCCGAGCAGGTTGGTGCCGATGGTCATCTCGAAACCGTCGACCGTCTCGGTCCGATGCTGGCTGAGCGCACCGGCGTTGTTGATCAGGATGTCGACGTCGCCGTCGAGACGGTCCGGAAAGGTTTGCACCGACGCCAGATCCGCGAGATCGAGCTCGATGACCTCGGTGGATCCACCGATCTCGGCCGACCGCTGTGCGCCGAGCGCGGTGTTGCGTACGGCCAGGATCACGTGGGCACCGGCACGCGTCAGCGCCCTGGCGGTACCGAGACCGACACCGTTGGTGGCACCGGTGACGATGACGCGGGTGCCGGTCAGGTCACCGAGACGATCGGGCGTCCACCTGACATTTCCTTGACTGGTCACATCGGTGACAGTAGCGACGCGTCGAGATCGGGCAGCGGCCTGCGGCAGATCTCCGTGGCCTCCGCGGTATCCATGCCGAGCATGCGGAGCACATCCGCGGTGACCTTGTCGGCAGCCGCCGCGTCATCGCGGTCGGGTTCGTCGCATAGCAGCCGGCCCAGACCCATCAGCGCGCCCGCGGCGACGGCCAGCGCCAGGTCGGGGTCCTCCACCACGAACCGTCCCGCGCGCGCACCGGCCTCGATGTCGCGCCGGGCCCTCGGCGCCAGGCCCCGATCTGATGCCAGTAGCTGCAGCCCGTTGGCAAGCATGATCTGACTTTCCTGGGGCCGCCGACGGAACAATCTTCCAGTCAGCCGGAAACTGCGGGCGAACACCTCGGCCGGGTCTTCGAGATCGTCGGTGAGCCGGTCCATCAAAGCGCCGTGGGCATCGAGCGCCTCGGCGACGGCGGCGTCGAACAGCTGCTCCTTGCTGTCGAAATGGTTGTAGAAAGAGCCCATTCCGACATCCGCTGCCTGGGTGATCTCCAAGATCGGTGCGTTCAGCTTCCCGGCTGCGATGAATGACTGCGCTGCGCCGATCAGCGCCGCCCGGGTGCGCTGCTTGCGTCGCTCAAGCCGGCTCGGTTTCTCGGGGGCGGTCACAGCCACCCAGGTTAACAGGCCGAGTTCAGTTCTGATGATTTCGTCAACAACCATTGACTGATGAATACGTCGTATGTGACGATTTCGTCAGCTTAAGGAGAATGCGATGCAGGAGCACCCAGGCCGGGCGCCGAACCCGGTCATCAAGGTCCACGATCTCGCCTGGCTGGAATTCGAGAAGCCCGACCTGGCCAAGGCGGAGGCTTTCGCCCGCGCCTTCGGGTTCGAGGTCGCCGCGCGCACCGGCTCCGAACTGCGACTGCGCGGCACCGACCCGGGTTCGCCCTGTGCACTTGTCCGGCCGGGCGCCGGCTCACGTTTCACCGCGATGGCGTTCGCCGCAGCCGATCCGCGTGATGTGCACAGGCTGGCGCAGCACACGGGCGCCGCGGTCCGGCCTTTGCCCGACTCGCTGGGCGGCATCGCGGTCGAGTTGGCCGATCCGACCGGCCTGCCGGTGCGCGTGGTGGCCGGCACCCATCAACTCGGGCAGTTGAGACCGCAGGAACCCCTGCCGCTGAACTTCGGTCACGACATTGCGCGCATCAATGCGACCCAGCGTCCGCCCCGGGCTCCCGCCAGAGTGCAGCGCCTCGGACATCTGGTTCTGCAGAGCACGCGGTACCGCGAAACGCTTGATTGGTACCTGGAACACCTCGGCCTGATCGTCAGCGACTTCCTGTTCTTTCCCGGACAGCGGGAACGCGGACCCGCCATGAGCTTCATCCGCTGTGACCGCGGCATGACGCCGACCGACCATCACACCCTGGCGCTCGCGCTCGGACCCGCAAACCGGTACGTGCACTCCGCCTTTCAGGTGTGTGACCTCGACGCGCTGGCCGCAGGCGGCCAACATCTTCAAGACCGCGGCTACCAGCGGTCATGGGGCATCGGGCGCCACGTCCAGGGCAGCCAGCTGTTCGACTACTGGCGCGACCCGGACGGGTTGCTCGTCGAACACTTCACCGACGGCGACATGTTCGACTGCACTGCGGCACCCGAATGGGCCCCGTTCACCGCGTCCGGACTGTCCCAGTGGGGCCCTCCGGTCACCCGCGACTTCCTGGGTACCGACCCCAAATCGCTTCCGGGCGAGGCACGTTCGATGCTCAGCGCCCTGCGTTCCGACAACGAATTCGACCTCAACCGCCTGCTCGGCCTGATGAAAGTTGCCCAGTCATGACCCTCGCCGTCCTACGCACCGCCGAATCCTGGTGGCTGCAAACCCCATCCGGCGCAGCCAGAATCGCCACGCCGGCCACCACCACCGCCGGGCTGCTCGCCGACCGCGACGCCGTGCGAGCAGCGGCATCGCGCCACGAGACCGTACCGGTGGACACCTTGGACCTGGTGTCCCCGATCACCAGACCATGCCGGGTGGTGGCCCAGATGACCAATTACGCCTCACATGTCCGGGACTCCGGGATGGACCCGGACAGCGTCCCGCTGACGTTCTTTCGCAAGTCCTCGGCCTCGATCACCGGCCCGCACGACGACATCGTCAAGCCGGCTCACGTGCGCCTGCTGGACTACGAAGTCGAGATCGGACTGGTGATCGGTCGCGAGATCTCAGCCGGCACAGCTATTTCCGCCGATCGTCTCACGGACTACATCGCAGGGCTGGTGGTCACCAACGACGTGTCGGCCCGCGATGTCCAGTTGCCCCAAACCCAGTTCTACGAGGCCAAGTCCTACCCGAGCTTCACTCCGGCCGGACCCGCGCTGGTCCTGCTCGACGACGACGAGCTTGCCCGGTTCGGCGAGCTGAGACTGCGGCTGCGGGTCAATGGGGAACTACGGCAGGACATGCTGGTCGACGGCGACATGCTGTACCGGCCCGCCGAGGCATTGCAGTCTCTGGCCCGGTTCCAGGACCTGTCCGCCGGCGATCTCATCCTCACCGGCACCCCGGTGGGCACGGCGCTGAGCGCGCCGCCCAAACCCATCGAGATGATCGGCGCGCTGCTTCCACCGGCGGTGAAGTGGAGGGCCTTCTTCAAGCGCCAGGCCGGCAACCCGCGTTACCTGCGTGATGGCGACGTGGTCGAGGCCTCGATCTCCACCGACGACGGTGCGATCGACCTCGGACACCAACGCAACACCGTGCGGTTCGCGTGACCTCAGTTGTCATCGTCGGCGCCGGACCGACCGGAATCGTCGCGGCGACCCTGTTGGCGCGTTACCACGTCGACTGTCTGGTGCTCGACCGCTGGCCCGAGGTCTACCGCCAACCACGCGCCGTACACCTCGACGACGAGATCCACCGCATTTTGTCTGATCTCGGTGTCGCCGAGGGGTTTGCGGCGATCTCGCGTCCCGCTGCCGGGCTCCAGCTGCTCGATGCCGATCTGAAGGTGCTGGCCCGGTTCACTCGTGAGCCCGTCGGCAAGCATGGCTTCCCCCAAGCCAACATGTTCGACCAGCCCCAGCTCGAGGACCTGCTACGGACGAATCTGGCGCAGTACCCGCAGGCCCGGCTGCGCACCAACGTCGAGGTCACCGGTTTCACCCGGCTCGCCCAGGACCGCATCCGGGTGGCGTTCGTCGACCGCGCCACCGGCGCCACCGAAAAGGTCGAGGCCGACTACCTCCTTGGCTGCGACGGGGCCAACAGCGTGGTCCGGCGAAAGCTGGGAGTGGCGATGACCGACATGCGTTTCAAACAGCGCTGGTTGGTGGCCGACATACGCAGCACCGTCGACCTCCAACAGTGGGACGGGGTCCATCAAGTGTGTGACCCGGTCCGTGCCGCGACCTACATGAGGATCGGCAACGACCGCTATCGCTGGGAGTTCCGACTCTTGCCGAACGAATCGGTTGCGGACTACTCGACACTTGAGAAGCTCCAACCGTTGATCGCACCGTGGGTGGGCGCCTCCACCGATCTCGAGTTGGTACGGGTGACCGAGTACACGTTCCGGGCCGCGATCGCGCAGCGCTGGCGCGTGGGGAATGTGTTCCTGCTCGGAGACGCCGCACATCTCACCCCGCCGTTCATCGGCCAAGGCATGGGTGCCGGGGTCCGGGATGCGGTGAATCTCTGCTGGAAACTGGCGGCCGTGATTGCCGGCGATCTGCCCGAGCAGATCCTCGACAGTTACCCGCAGGAGCGAAAGCCCCATGCCCGCACCCTGATCCGGGTGGCGTTGGCAATGGGATGGGCCATGACGGCCGGCCGCGGGTTCGGTGCCGCCATGCGACGCGTATTGCTGCCCTGCTTGGCTCAGGTCCCCGCGCTGCGTCTTCGGTTGCTCGACGGAGTCACCCCGCCGTTGCGGAGCTCAATGCTCGTACACCGATCGCGGCGTCGGCGCTCACTCGCAGGCACGTTGTGCCCCAACGCAGTGCAGTCAGAAGGCTTTACGCTTGTCTCCACGACGCCGTTGTCTCGCGGCGTCCACGTCGAACTGACCCGCCGTGGGACAACAGTCCTCGTGGTCGAACCCCACAGCGAGCTGGGCCGGTGGCTGGGCGCCGGACGAGCGACTGCCGCGATCATCCGGCCCGACCACGTCGTGATGCGATGGGGGGCGGATGTCATGAAACTCTGCCGACTTGTGCCGTCGTCAGCGGGCTTGGTCAGCCGCCCCAGCCGCGCTGGCCGTCCCAGCCACCGCAGATGCCGTTGAGGCAGCCGTGACCCCAGCCGCCCTGGACCGGATTCCAGCCGCCACAGCCATTCCAGCCGGGCCCGCTGTCGCAGCCACCGCCACCGCCGGCGTCACCGCCACCGCTGGGTGTTGCAGTAATCGTCGTCGTCGAAGCAGGTGCATCGGTGATAAGAGCGGCGGCAGGTCCTGCTGCAATCACCGCTGCGGCTCCCGCTACGAACACTGACCCCATGAGTTTTCGTATGGTTAGCATGTCTCCATAATGCTCCCCTGTGAGCCTCCTGCCAAGGGATGTGATCAAGCCCGCGTGTAGCGCAGCAGTGTCACTCCAGTCCCAGCAAACGCGTCGGGATAGTCGCAGAAGACGGGCTTGACCCGCATACCGACGACGAGGTCTTCCGGTGCGACATCGACCATCTCGGTGGAGAACCGTGGCCCCTCATCCCATTCCACGATCGCCAGCATTTGCGGAACCACATCGGCGAAGTGCGGGCCCACCGGACGGCGGGCGACTGTGAACGAATACAGCGTGCCCATCCCCGAGATCTCCCGCCACTCGAGGTCGGCGGCCAGGGTGCGGGGCGCCAGTACACGCGGATAGAACACGTAGGCCTGCGTCGACGGCGAGTACTGAATCATGATGCGGTGCTGCGCGAGTGCATCCCAGAACGGCGAGCTGGTGGGAGTTTTCACCGGCATCGGCCGGGCGAATCCGGTCATCGGTTTTCAGTCGCCTTCCAGGATGAGGGTGGTTTGCTCGGAGAGGATGCCGCCGTTGCCGGAGACGAACGCGCGATTGCAGTCGGCGATCTGGGCTGCTCCCGCGCGGCCCATGAGCTGGCGGGTCGCGTCGCACACGTGGTGCATCCCGCCGGCCAATCCTGCTTGCCCGAAACCGAGTTGGCCACCCGCGGTGTTGAGCGGGAAATCACCGCGGAAGGTCAGGTCGTGATCGGACACGAAGGACATGCCCTTGCCCTTCTCGCAGAATCCGGCGTCTTCCAGGCTGAGCAGCACGGTGATCGTGTAGCAGTCGTAGATCGACACCATGTCCATCTGGTCGCGCGTCAGATCGGTCATTCCGAACGCGGTGTCGGCCGCCTTGCGGATCGGGGTGCCCAGCAGGTTCTCGGCGTAGGTGGGCGTCTTGTACGGCACGTGTTCACCGAAGCCCTTGATCCACACGGGCCGGTTGCGGGCGCGGGCGGCAACTTCGGCGCTCGCCACGACGACCGCGGCCCCGCCGACACACGGCATCACGATCTCCAGCATGTGCAGCGGATCGGCGATCACCGGGCTGGCCAGGACATCCTCGATGGTCAGCGGGGTGTCTTTCCAGATGGCGCCGTCGGTGTGGTTGGCGTTGACCCGCTGGTCGACCACGATCTTGGCCATCGCCCGTTCGTCATAGCCGTACTCGTAGGCGTAGCGCTGCGCCACCTGCCCGTAAGGGCCGTTTTGGCCGAGGTTGCCGTAGGGAATGTCGAATTCGGCCTGCGGCGAGCCGAATTGGTTGCTGGACGACCCGAAGAACACCGCGTCGGTCAACGTCTTCGGCTTCAGTTCGGACGACGGGGTGATGTAGCGCGCAGGCAGAGCACACAGCACCACATCGCACAGGCCGAGTTCGATCGCGGCGGCCGCACGCCACACCATGCCCGCCGCACTCGCTCCGCCGAGATCCAGCAACTCGGCGAAGTTCGCTCGCACACCCAGGTATTCGGCCACGGTGGACGGCACGAAGATCTCCGACTCCCCGAGGTGGGAGGTGACGATGCCGTCGACCTGCTCGGCCGACAGACCGGCGTCCTCCAGCGCAGAGGACGCCAGCAGCGCCCACTGTTCCAGGGTGAACGGGGCCGGTGAGGCTTTGCTCAACCTCTCCGGCGGCAATTCGACGTAGCCGACGATCGCGGCGTCGCCCTGTAATCCCCTACGGGCTGCCATGTTCGCTCCTCACTTGCGGGGTAGTCCCAGGATCAGCTGGGCAATGATGTTCAGTTGAATCTCGGTGGTACCGCCACCGATCAGCTCGGCGGGCAGATCCAGATAGGGCGCCACCACGGCCGGTTGGCTGTCCTGCTCCAGGGCGAGCGGTCCGGTGAGGCCGAGGGTGAGTTCGGCGGCCCGGCGCAACATCACGTTGGTGGCCACCTTGGCGATGCTCGAGGCCGGTCCCGGTGCCTGCCCGTCGAGCAGGCGCAGCGTCTCCCGCACACCCAGCGCCTTGAGCGCGTTGGTGTAGGCGTCGATCTCACCGATCGCATGCAGTACCGGGTCGGGATCGGTACTGACCTCGACGAGTTCGCGTAGCGCGCCCATTCGGTCGATGTTGACGTAGCCGCTGATCGCCACCCGCTCGTGGGCCATGGTGCTGATGGCCAGCTGCCAGCCCGCGGCGGGGTCGCCGAGCAACATCTCGTCGGGCACGAAGACGTCGGTGAGGAAGACCTCGTTGAACTCGGCGCGCCCGCTGGACTGGGTGATCTGCTTGAATTCGACTCCGGCCGAACGCATGTCGAGAATGAAATACCCGATGCCGCGATGCTTGGGTGCATCCGGATCAGTGCGGGCCAGCAGCGCGCCGTAGTCGGCCCGGTGCGCCAGTGAGGTCCAGATCTTGTGTCCGTTGATGCGCCAGCCGCCCTCGACGCGCACGGCCCTGGTGCTCAGCGAGGCCAGGTCGGAGCCGGCCCCGGGCTCACTGAACAGCTGGCACCAGGACAGCTCACCGCGCAGCGTGGCCGGCACGAAACGCTGCTGCAGTTCCTCGGATCCGGCCGCGATCAGGCTCGGCAGGATCCACTCGGCGATACCGACCGAGGGCCGCACCAGCTCGACACGCTTGCCGAACTCCTCGTCCACGATGAGTTGCTGGCGCACGGTCGCGTCACATCCCCAGGGCGCGGGCCAGTGCGGGGCGATCAGTCCTGCGTCGGCCAGCAGTTCACGCCTCGCCCCGACCATGAACTCCGGATAATCGCCTTGGCGTCCGAAACCGTTGTCCGACAGCGACAGTGCACGGTCCAGGATGTCGGCGACGCGGGCACGGAAGTCGGCGTCGGATTCGCCCAGGTTGACCGTCACGTCCCGGGTCGCGGTCGAGGACAGTTCGCCGAGGCGTCGGGTCCAGCGCGAGATCGGGCCGATCGAGGCGGCGAGGCTGGTGGCCCGCCGCCAGTACAGGTGCAGGTCGTGTTCCCAGGTGAAGCCGATCGCCCCCAGCATGGTCAACGCCTCGAGGACCAGTCCCGGAACCGGCATGACCGCCATCACTGCCGCCGAGCAGGCGGTGAGCCGGTGCTGATCGGCATCGGCAGATCCGCTCAGCGCGCGCACCGCATCCCACGCCGCGGCCGTCGCCAGCGCACTGTTGACCAGCAGCATCGCCGCCTTGTGTTGCAACGCCTGGAACGTCCCGATCGGCTTGCCGAACTGTTCGCGGGTCCGCAGATGCTCGGTGACGGTGTCCACGCACCACTGGGTGATGCCCGCGGCCGCGGCCGCGGTGAACGCAACGGTCAGGCAGGCGGACAACTCGGTGTCCATCCCGGTCAGGACCGCGGAGCCGGACACCGGCCGGTCGCTCAGGCTCAGAATGCCCAGATCGGTGGTCAGATCGGTGCCGCGGCGGGCCTCGACCTCTCCCTCAGCCGGATCGATCAACGCCCAGAGCAGGGCGCCTGCCTCGTCGGTGAACGGCAACACGACGCGTTGTGCCGAGCACATGCCCAGGGCCAGACCGGACGACCCGGTGAGACGCCAGTCGTCCCCGTCGCGGGCACCGCGAACTTCGGCCTGCTCGCCGGAAACCATGACCGCGGTGGCGCCTTCGGCGATCTCCTTGAGCAGGGTATGGGCGGCGGGGCTCGGGTTCGAGGCCAGTGCCGCCCCGGCGATCGCCGTGGTGAGCAACGGCCCCGGCAACAATGCCGACCCCGCGGCTTCCAGCACGCAGGCCATCTCTTCCAGCCCGCCGCCCTGACCACCGACCGATTCCGGCAGGTGCACGGCATGGAAACCATTGCCCACCAATGCTGTCCACCAGCTCGGCAGCCGGCCCGTCGCCAGATCGTCCAGGCCGGCCCGGGTCGCATCGACCGGTGCGTGCCGGGACGCGAACTGTGCGACCGCCTGGCTCAGCTGCTGCTGTTCGGGTGTGACGGCGATACAAACGTGGGTGTTCATGCACGCCTCCTGGCGGCGAAGAAGCGGGCGCCCTCGGCGATCGACTCCGTCGTCGGGCGCGGCTGCCAGCCGAGTTCCCGCACGGCCTTGCCGTGGTCCATCGGCAACATCACATGCATCAGGCGTACGGTCAGCGGGCTGAGCTGGTTCTCCTTCTTGCGTAGCCGGGCCAGGGGATCGACCACCGCTCCTGCGGCGGCCAGCAGCCTGATCGGAACTCCGTGCCGAGGTGGTGCGACACCGACTGCCGCACAAGCAGTTTGATAGATCTCCTGTGCGGACATGAAGCGCTCGGACACGATGTAGCGCTCGCCGACCCGGCCTCGTTCGCCCGCAAGGACCAGCGCCTCGGCGGCGTCTGCGATGCCGACCGTCTCGGCCGCAGCGCCCTTGACGAAGAACGGCATCTTGCCCCGCACTGCGGCGGCCACCAACCCGCCGTGCGGTGTCGGCAACCAGTCGCCCGGGCCGTAAGTGTTGGACACACACATCGCGACCGCGGGTAGGCCGTGCTCACGGGCATAGCGCAGCACCATCTGCTCGGCGAGCACTCGGGTCTGCACGTAGTCGCCGCCCGCGTCGAGCCAGTTGTGAGCCAGATCCTCGGTGGCAAGGCCGGTTTCGGCGATCCCGATGGTGGCGATCGAGCTGGTGAAGACGAACTTGGCCAGGCCGGCCTCGACGGCGACGTCCAGGACCTCTTGCAGCCCTTCGACATTGGTGCGCCACAGCGGCGCCGGGTCACTGAGCCAGGCCCGGGCGTCGACGACGCAGTAGTACACCACGTCGCAGTCGTCCATCGCCTCACGCACCGACTCGGGGTCGAAGATGTCGCCGTAGACCCGCTCCACGTCGAGATCGTCGATCCCCCGCGTGGAACTGGTGCTGCGGATGAGCACCCGAACGTCCTCGCCGCGCTCGACCAGCCGCCGGGCGACATGCGAGCCGAGGAATCCGCTGGCCCCGATGACCAGTTTCTTTGTTGCCATGCGCCCTTGCGTTCGTCGTTCCGTGTTTACGAGACGCTACGTCTCGTCTTGTGGGAGACTACGGTGGGTAGCTTTCCGTGTAAAGATCCCTGCAAAGGACCGACCAGGACATGCCGACGAACCCGATCACTGAGGAAGCCGTGCCGACAAACTCAGGGACTCCGCGGCGGCGCAGCGAGAGATCACGGGTGGCCATCATCGAGGCCACCCGCGCGCTGCTGCTGGATCGAGGGTTTGACGGGCTGAGCATCGAGGCGGTCGCCGCACGAGCGGGTGTCGGCAAACAGACCATCTACCGCTGGTGGCCGAGCCGTCCCGCACTGGTCGCCGACGTGCTGCTCGAAGACGCCGACAAGATCCTGGCCACCATGCCCCACACCGACGACGTGACCGAGGATCTGGTGGCATGGGCCGGCACCCTCGCCGCCGCCTTGACCACCAAACGAGGCAACGCCATGCTGCGCATCCTGACAGCGGCCTCACTGGAGCACGAGGACACCGCCGCGCGCCTGCGGGCCGGTTTCAGCCGGCCACTGGTCGAATCCGTGAGGAATCGGCTACTGGCCGAGCACATCGACGCCGAGATCGCACAGGCGGCCGCCGACGCTCTGCTGGGTGGGGTGGTCTATCCGATCCTGTCCGAGGGGCAGTCATACTCCCGGAAGCGGGCCGAGCTCACGGCACGCACCATTGTGGCGAGCCTGGGTTAGGCGCCGGGCACGGCGCCGGGCGCCCGCACCACCATCGGCACCGCCGGGAAGTACGTCGCCATCTCCGAGCGGCACTTCCGCAGGGCGGCGGTACCGTAGCCGCGCTTGCGGAAGTCCGGGTGAATCCAGATCCGGACATTGACCTCGCCGTGGGTGAGCTCTCCGAAGACCATGCCGACCTTCTGGTTGCCCTCCAGCGCCACGAACCAGGCTGCTTCTTCGGCGTCCACCCGGCCCAATGCGGCCCGGATCTCATCGTCGACATCGGCTGCCGGCGCGCCGGAGCCGTCACCCGATGAACCCACGTCCTCGGTCCGGGCGACGAAGATGTCGCGGTCGGCCTCGGCGACGAACGGCCGCAGCTCCAGCGATTCACCGGAGGCCGCCGGCCGCTCCGACACCGTGAAGCTCAGCTGGCTGTTCAAGTCGTCGAGTTCGGCAGCGATCCCCTTCCGTGAATCCTTGGTGATCTGCGCGAAGGACAACCCGACCACCGCTTCCGAGGCCAGGTGTGAGGTACCGAGAAGGTGGGCGACCGCCTCGACCGCGGCAGCACGGTCGTCGGCGTCCACGATCACGTCGAGCACCTCGTGGCGCCGGTTCAAGGCGTTGAGCAGAGCGTCGGCAATCTCGCGCCGCGCCGCGGCTTTGTCGTGATCGGTCATGTGTCGAGCCTAGATCAGCAGCGGCCACCCCGGGCGGACAAGCTGCTCAACCCACCAACTCCTGGCCCAGGTAATCACCCGGGGCCCGCACCCCGCCAGGGACCACGAAAACCGCCGATCCGATCGCGGTGGTCCACTGGTTCAGCGCGTCGAACTGCGCGAGGCGGCGCTGCACCGGAAGGAATTGCTCGTCGATGTCGCGCTGGAACGTCGCGAAGATCAATCCGCTGTTCGACGTCTGGCCGGGCTCGGGCGGATCGTCGTAGTTGTAGGGCCGCCGCAGAAACCGCTCCCGGGTGCCGCGATGGTGGGCCAGCGCGACGTGGGAGTTCTCTGGGATGACCGGAATTCCGTTGTGTGTCAACGCGAAATCCGGCTCATCATGCTCGCGGGTGCCGGTCAGTGGCGCACCCGAATCCAGAGTCCGGCCCATGGTGAACTCCTTGCTCTGACGATCCAGCTCGTCCCAGGTGTCCATGTGCATGGCGATGCGCCGGATGACCATCAACGTGCCACCGACGAGTCCCGGGTGGACCGGCCCGCTCATCCACACCAGGTCATCGAGGTCGCCGGCGGTCAGATTCGCGGTGCCGTCGACCTGTCCCATCAGGTTGCGCATGGTGGTGCCGTCGGCGTCGGCTCCGCGGGCACTACGGAATCCGGCCTGCCGCCAGCGCGGGGTCGTCATCGACCGGACGTTCTTTGTCAGCACCCGGTTGGCGTGGGCGACCGTCACCGGATCGTCGGCGCAGATCTGCAGCAACAGATCGCCACCGGACCACCGCTCTTCTAGCCGGTCCACGTCGAATACCGGGAGCTCACGTGCCGAGGGTGGCCGCGATCGCGCCGACCCGAGCCGATCGAGCAGTCCGGTACCCAGGCCGACCGTGATGGTCAATCTGGCTGGACGGGTGGCGAGTTCAGGCTCGGTGTCCGCCAGCGCGGGTGCGCCGCGGGTCAACCGTGCCGCATCCGCCGTCCACAACCGCAGAATCGCGGCGACGGTCTCGCGCTCGGTGCGCGTGCCCTGCCGCTTCCCGCCGTCGTTCAAATCGAATGCCACGAACAGCCCGTGGGACTGCGGCGCGGTGGCGATCCCGCCCTGGTGCGGTCCGTAGAACGGTTCCACCTCGGTACCGAACCCCGTTTGCGCCGTGGCGGAATGGGCCGCACCGGATTGACTGAGCACCGCACCGCCGGCCAGCGCGGCGGCGCCGCCGGTGATCAGACGGCGCCGGCTGACCGACAGGCGAGACGGATCAGCCATTCCCGTGCGGGGATGCGGGCCGATAGTTCTCGTTCGCCCCCGCGAAATCGCGCACCTGAGCCGTGACCGGGAGCGACGAACCGTCCTCGAACACCAGGGAGACCGCGACGTCGGCGCCGGGCTGAAGCGGCGCCTTGAGCTGCATCAGCATCAGGTGATCGCCGCCCGGCACCAACTCGTGCGTGGCCCCGGCCGCGATGGAGAGCCCGCCTTCCTTGGGCCGCATGGCTTTCGGCCCACTGCCGTCCCCGACGACCTCGTGCAACTCCACCATGCCGGCCGCGGGCGAGGTCGCGGACACGATGCGGACGTCATGATGCCCGGTGTTCGTGAGCGTGCCGAAGACAGCGGTCATTCCGCCGTCGGCTGCACTGGCCCATTGATCGCTGACCTGAACAGTGGCCGCCATCTTCTCGTCGTGATGGTTCTCGGTGCAGGCACCCAGGCCTACGGCCAAGGCCAATGCGGCCCCGGTCAGAACTGCCGCGACCTTAGACATCTGCTCTTCCCTTCCACCACGCCACCGCGACATCCACCATGAGGAACGCCACCAGGCTCAGGCCGAACAGTGGAAGCGCCCATCCGATGACGGCTGCGGCGACGACGATCGTCACGCAGACCCACGGTGGCAGCTGACGCAGCGCCCCCCGCAGCGGCGGGCGGCCCACTGCCCACACCGATCCGCGGGTGGGCCTGCGCTGCCACCACATTCGGTAGCCGCGCACGATGACGCTGATGAGCCCGATCATCGTGAGCGCCAAGACGATCTGGTTGGCAATCCCGAACAACACGCCCATATGGGCATCGATGATCCAGTCCGTCAGTTTGGCCAGCAAGGGCCACTGCGCGAAGTTCACCCGGTCGGTAACCTGCCCGGTGTCAGGGTCGACTGCGATCGCGTCGGCACGGGTAGGCCAATCACGTTTACGCTCAGCCACTTTCCACGCTTGTTCGGCTGCTTGACCAGTCCCGGCGGGCGGGTACATCCACATCGGGCCGCGCAGCCCGGCCTGTTCGGCGGCCCGCAGCACGGTATCGATACCCCGCAGCTCCGACTGGCCGCCGCCATGGTGACCGTGGTGCGCCGCCGGGGCGGCCGCAGCGCCGGACAACGAGGTGTCCACGCTGGGCGCCGTGGTGTTCAGCCGCGCCTGGATGCCGTTGACCGTCTCGCCGCCGTAACGGGACCAGGTGATTCCCGATACCGACAACGCCAGCAGGACCGCCACAATCCACACGCCGACCGCGCCGTGCCAGGACAGGGTGCGCCGGCGGCCCGAGGCCTTCCGGTCAGGCAGGACCAGGTCGCGCATCGCGCGGTTCTCCCGGCGCCGCATGATCCACAGCGCCAACCCGGCCAGCGCGATCACCCACATCCAGCTGGCTGCCAGCTCGCTGTAATTGCGGCCGAACGCCCCCAGATGCAGGTTGCGGTGCAACTCGTCGAACCAGGCGCGCAGCGGCATCCACTGGCCGTAGGTGGTCAGCGCGCCGCGCACCTCGCCGGTGTATGGGTCGACGAACACCGTGCGCGAGTAATCCGCCGGGACGTCCTTGAATTCAGGACCGACCAGGAGGCTGATCTGGGTGGTCTCGTCCGGGGATGCGGGCGGCCGGATGCTCTCCACCGTGCCTTCGGGATGGGCGTGGCGGGCCGCGGCCAGCTGCTCGGCCAGCGGCAGCCGCTCGGCCCCGACCTGGTCGACGGTCAACTCGTGCCGGTAGACGATCGTGTCGATCTGCGGGATCAACGCGTAGAGCAGGCCGGTGACGGCCGCGATCAGGATGAACGGTCCGACGAACACGCCGGCGTAGAAATGCAGCCGCACCAGAAACGGTCGGATGGACTGTGGCTTGACGGGTGGAGGGGATTCCTCGCGTAGTTGGTCGTCGGGGGTGGTGGTCATGGAAACGCCTTCGCTCAGGAGAACCGTGGAGAGGTGCGCACGGGGCACAACGCGTAACAGCCCGTCACCGATGACGGGCTCAGATGAAGGTGCGGGCTAGAAGCCCATGGCGGCGGCCGCCGGTGGCGCCCGCATACCCAGACCGGTGCGCAGCAGAACAGGCCGCGCCACAACCACATTCGAAGGCCACCAGAGCACACGGACCGAGGGGCGGAGCCGGGTGGCGGCGAAGATCCGCAGCCAGCACAGCACCGAGGCGCAGACCACGTACAGGTACTCGGCCGTGCCGATCACCACACCGAGACCCACGGCAGCAGCGGCGTGCATACCGACCATCGGCGCGGTCAGCAGCACGTCCGCGTGGTGGTGGTGACCGCCGGAGATCGCCAGCGCGCAGTGGCCGAGCAACTGACCCGCGCCGAGGCCGGCGATCAACGACCATGTCCTGGCCGAGCGGGTCTGCAGGTTCAGGCCACCTACCGCGGCACCGAGTACCGAACAGAGCAGCAACAGCAGGATCAGCGGACTGCTGGTCGGAGCCATACCGCCGGCAGCGGTGTGGGCGACCGTCGCGGTGAGTGCCGAGCACGCGCCGACCAAACCCCCGCGCAGACGCGCGGCATGCTCGGCTGACGTGCTCACCTGCGGAATCTTACGGCTGCCTAGAGTTGGCGCCGTGGCTGACCGGGCATACGAGCAGTACGAGTTGATCGCCACCGGCTACGCCCGGACGTTCGCCGGCCAGTTCGAATCCCGGCCGTTCGACCGTGCGATTCTCCGGGCTTTCGCAGACTTGGTGACACATGCCGGAGGCAACACCGTGCTCGACGTCGGATGTGGGCCCGGCGAGGCCACCGCCGAGCTCGCCGGCTGCGGACTGCGCGCTGAGGGTGTCGACGGATCGCCGGCCATGGTCGCGTTGGCCACACAGCAGTGGCCGCAGCTGCGCTTTCAGACCGCGGACATGTTCGAGCTCCCGTATGCGGCGGGATCGTTCGATGCGGTGTGCGCCTGGTACTCGATCATCCACACCCCTGCCGAGCTGCTGCCCGAGCTGTTCGCCGGGTACCGCGGAGTCCTGGCCGATCCGGGTTGGCTGCTGTTGGGATTTCAGACCGAGGGTGAGCACGCGGTCTACAGCCACGCATTCGGCCGGGAGGTGGCGCTGACGTTCCTGCGCCATGACGTCACCACCGTGTGCGACGCCCTGGAGCAGTCCGGGTTCACGGTGTACTCGACCACCAAACGGGCACGTCAGCCACACCTGGGTGAACCCACGGCCCAGGCCATGGTCATCGCGCACGGCGGGGATCGATAATCAGCCTTGACTTATATAAGTCATCGCTTTTAATCTGGCCTCGTGCACGCCTTCGACATCCTCGGAGACCCGGTGCGCAGGCGGATCCTCGAGCTCATCCAATCCGAGGAGATGTCCTCCGGCGCCATCACCGAGGTGATCCGGGCGGAGTTCGAGATCAGCCAGCCTGCTGTTTCGCAGCATCTCAAGGTGTTGCGGGACAACGGTTTCGCCTGTGTGCGGGCCGAAGGCACGCGCCGGCTGTACAGCGTCGACACCGCACCGTTGCGCGAGGTCGACCAATGGCTGGAGCGGTTCCGGCGCAACTGGACGCCGCACCTGGATGCGCTGGCCACCGAGATCGCACGCGGCAAGCGCGAGCGAAGAAGAGCGACGGCCAAGACGAACAAGGAGGCTTCCCCGTGATCGACGTCCAACACCAGCTGAACTCCGTGCGCCGCAGCGTGGGGCGCACGACGTTCGAAGCACGTGAGGCCCGGGTCGTCAGCGTCAGCCAGACCTATGACACCGACGCGGCCGATCTGTGGGATGCCTGCACGAGCATCGACCGGATCCCGCGCTGGTTCCTGCCCATCAGCGGTGATCTGCAGGTGGGCGGACGTTTCCAGTTCGAAGGAAATGCATCGGGTGAAGTACTCACCTGCGAACCGCCACGCTCCTTCACCACGACATGGGAATCCATGGGCGCCACCAGCTGGGTCGAGGTGACCATCACCGAGGCAGGCGAGGGCCGGGCCACGTTCACACTCGACCACATCATGCACTCCGGCGACGACGACGAGTTCTGGATGCAATTCGGCCCCGGAGCGGTCGGAGTCGGTTGGGACTCGGGACTTCTCGGCCTGGCCGGTTACCTCGGCAGCGGCGCGCGCATCACCCCGGAAGAGGGTGCGGCCTGGGCCGCCGGCGAGGAGGGCCGCGGCTTCATGACCGCGGCGAGCGAACTCTGGTACCAGGCCGACCTGGCCGCCGGCGCGGACCCGGCCCAGGCCCGCGCTGCGGCGGACCGTACGGCCGCGGCCTACACCGGGGGCTGAGCCGGCCCGTACCCTGTCGTTGTGCCCGACCTCCACCCGAACCTGACCGTGCTGGCTCCGCTGCTCGGCACCTGGGCCGGTCCCGGAGCCGGTGAGTATCCGACGATCGAGGCGTTCGAGTACCTCGAAGAGATCAGCTTCGGCCACGTCGGCAAGCCGTTTCTCACCTACAGCCAGCGCACCAGGGCACGCGACGACGGTCGCCCCCTGCACGCCGAGACCGGGTACCTGCGGGTCCCCGAACCGGGCCGGATCGAATGGGTACTCGCGCATCCCACCGGGATCACCGAGATCGGCGAGGGCACGGTGCGCGTCGACGGCGAACGCATCGACATGGAGCTGACGGCGACCACCATCGGCCTGACCGCTTCGGCCAAAAATGTTGCGGCGTTGGCTCGTTCGGTCCGGGTGACCGGCGACCAGCTCGCGTACGACCTGCAGATGGGCGCAGTCGGACAACCACTGCAACACCACCTTTCCGCGACCCTGACCAGGAAGAGCGAATGAGCCAACACGCGACGACGGGCAAGATCGCCCTTCCCGCAGACCTCGACTCGGTCACCGACATCGGTGCTGAGGACCACTCGGAGATCGACCCGAGAGCCGTCGAGCGGATCTGGGAATCGGTCCGCCACTGGTACGGATCCGGCCTGCACCCGGCGATCCAGGTGTGCCTGCGCCGCAACGGGAAAACCGTGCTGAACCGAGCGATCGGCCACGGCTGGGGCAACGGCCCCGACGATGCGCCGGACGCCGAGAAGATCCCCGTCACCACCCAGACCCCGTTCTGCGTCTACTCGGCGGCCAAGGCGATCAGCACCACGGTGGTGCACATGCTCGTCGAGCAGGGGCACTTCTCCCTCGACGACCGGGTCTGCGACTACCTGCCGAGCTACACCAGCCACGGCAAGGACCGCACCACCATCCGGCACGTGATCACCCACAGCGCCGGGGTCCCGATTCACACCGGGCCGCGCCCGGACGTCACCCGCGTCGACGACAGCGAGTACACCCGCGAACAGCTGGCCCTGCTCAAACCGGTGTACCGGCCCGGGTTGGTGCACATCTATCACGGCCTGACCTGGGGCCCGCTGGTCCGCGAGATCGTCTCGGCCGCCACCGGCCGCAACATCCGTGACATCCTGGCCGACGAGATCCTCAACCCCCTGGGGTTCCGATGGACCAATTACGGCGTTGCCGCAGAAGAGGTTCCACTGGTGGCGCCCAGTCATGTCACCGGCAAGCCGTTGCCCGCACCCATCGCCGCGGCGTTCCGGGCCGCAGTGGGCGGGACGCTGGACAAGATCATTCCGCTCAGCAACACCCCGTTGTTCCTCACCAGTGTCATTCCCTCGTCGACCACGGTCTCCAATGCCGACGAACTGTCGCGGTTCGCTGAAATCCTGCGTCGCGGCGGTGAACTCGACGGGGTACGGGTCATGAAACCCGAGACACTGCAGGCCGCGACGACACCGTGCCGGCGGATGCGCCCAGATGTGGCGACCGGTCTCAAGCCGATGCGCTGGGGCACCGGGTACATGCTCGGCGGGAAACGCTTCGGGCCGTTCGGCCGGAATACTCCCTCGGCTTTCGGCCATACCGGGTTGGTCGACATCGCGGTGTGGGCCGACCCTCAGCGCAGCCTGTCGGCCGCGATCGTGAGCAGCGGCAAGCCCGGGGCACACTGGGAGGCCAATCGGTATCCCGCGGTGCTCGACCGGATCGCAGCCGAGATCCCGGCCGGCTGACTCAGCGCAGCTTCTCGCCGTAGACCCTCTCGACGGTCAGCTTCATCAGCACCCGGCGATCGGACACCATCACCGACCGGTACTCGTCCCAGTCAGGGTGTTCCCCGGCCGCGCTGCGGTAGTAATCGACCAGTGCCTGGACCTCGGGGCCGCGCGGATCGGTGCCCGGGCCGGTCAACGTCACCGCACCCTCCGCGGTCGCCCAGGCCCAGCCGTCGGCACTGGTGACCTCCAGCGCCGCGCGGGGGTCGCGACGCAGGTTGACCGTCTTGGCGCGGCCCTCGGTCATCGACACGTAGATGACCCCGGCGGCCCGGTCGTAGAACGGCGTCACCGGAGACAACTGCGGCATGCCGGAGGCCTTGATGGTGGCCAACACGCCCAAGCGGGCCTCGGCCAGCAGGTCATGCGGATCGAACGACGGGTTAGATGAGGTGGCGGTCACATGTGTGCGCAACCTCAGGCCGCCCGCCCGCTATTCCAGGAGCCTGCCGATGCCCGACGAACCACTCCGCGACGATCTCATCGAACTGCTACGCCGCAGGGCGTTGACGCAGGACGCGGGCAGGCCTGACGCGGTCGCCCGTCGCCACGCGGCCGGGGGCCGTACCGCGCGGGAGAACATCGATGACCTGGTCGACGACGGGTCGTTCGTCGAGTACGGGCGCTTCGCGATCGCGGCGCAGCGGCAACGTCGCAGCCTGGACGACCTCATCGAACGCACGCCGGCCGACGGTCTGCTGGCCGGGACCGCACGGATCGGCGGTGCGGCGTGTGCGGTGCTGTCCTATGACTACACCGTGCTGGCCGGCACCCAGGGCGCGGTCGGCCACCGCAAGAAGGACCGACTGTTCGAGATCATCGAGCGCCTGAAGTTGCCGACGGTGTTCTTCGCCGAGGGCGGCGGCGGACGCCCGGGTGACACCGATTATCCGACGGTGTCCTCATTGGAGGTCCGGGCGTTCGCATTGTGGGCGGGCCTTTCCGGCGTCGTGCCGCGCATCGCCGTGGTGAAGGGCCGGTGTTTCGCCGGCAATGCGGTGATCGCCGGGGCGGCCGACCTGATCGTGGCCACCGAGGACAGCTCGATCGGCATGGGCGGTCCGGCGATGATCGCCGGCGGAGGCCTCGGCGACGTCGCACCTGACGACGTCGGCCCGATCTCGGTGCAGGCTGCCAACGGGGTCGTCGACGTCATCGTGAGCGACGAGGAGGCCGCTGTCGCAGCCACGAAGAAACTGATGGGCTACTTCACCGGCGCCAAGGACCACGGCCCCGCCGCCGAACAAACCGCACTGCGCACAATGATTCCCGAACGCGCCCGGCGCGCATATCCGGTAGCTCCGATCATCGAGACGCTCGCCGACACCGGTTCGGTGACCTTTCTCCGGGAGAAGTACGCGCCCGAGATGGTGACTGCTCTCGGGCGCATCGACGGCAGGCCTGTGGGCGTGATCGCCAACAACACCATGGTGATGGCCGGCGCGATCACCGCTGCGGCGTCGGACAAGGCAGCCCGGTTCCTGCAGCTGTGCAACGCATTCGGCCTTCCGGTGGTGTCACTGGTGGACTGCCCTGGCTACATGGTGGGTCCGGCGGCCGAGGCCGAGGCCCTGGTACGGCGCGGGTCTCGCATGCTGGTCGCCGGTGCCGCGCTGACGGTGCCACTGGTAGCGGTGATCCTGCGGCGTGGTTACGGCCTAGGGGCGCAAGCCATGTGCGGCGGCAGCCTCCATGAACCGGTTCTGACGGTGGCGTGGCCGGGTGCGCATCTGGGCCCGATGGGACTGGAGGGCGCCGTCCGGTTGGGTCTACGGAAAGAACTGGAAGCCATCGCCGACGATGACGAACGCGAGCAGGCCGTGCGGGCGGCCACCGCAGCAGCCGAGGAGAACGCCCGGGCGCTCAATTCCGCTTCGCTGTTCGAGATCGACGATGTGATCGACCCCGCGGAGACCCGGGGATTGATAGCAGCCACCTTGGCCGCAGCCGCACAACACGAACGCCCCGCACCTCGTGCCCGATTTGTCGACACTTGGTGACGCTCACAACTCCAGATACATGATGTGCAGGCCGACCAGGCCGTGGGTGCGGGACCGATAGGACTTCGGGACGGTGCCGATGATGCGGAAGCCGAGGCCCTGCCACAGCGCCACCGCCCGGGTGTTCGTCTCCACCACGGCGTTGAACTGGAGTGCCCGGTAACCGTTTTCCCGGTGCCAGTCGATCACCCACTGCGCCATGGCCCGTCCGACACCGCGGGCCGACGAGCGCGGATCCACCATGAAGCTCGCGGTGCCGACGTGATCACCGCGTCCTGGCTTGTTGGGTCCCATCCGTGCGGTGCCCACGACGGCGCCGTCGGCCACCGCGACGATGGTGTGACCCGGTTCAGCGGCCAGCCATGCGTCACGAATCTGTAGGTCGGTCAAACCTTCTGGATACGTGTAACTTTCACCGTCGGCCACGATGGCGCGGAAGAACGGCGCGATCTCGGCGATGTCCTCTGGTGTGGCGGCACGGATTTCCACGCCCTGACAATACGGCCAGTCGTTGACTACACACTGTAGTAGACGTACGGTCCGGGTATGCGGCGGTGGAGTTTCGCTCAATGGGGACTGCTGATCATCTCGCTGTTCCATGTCGTGCAGGCAATCATCGGGTTTATTGCCGAACCGAGTTTCGCCATCGGACCGGATGCGCCGACGACACCGATTCTGGGCATGGATTACAACGGCTGGCATGCGGTGGCCGGCCTGGCGCTGTTCGGCCCGGGCCTGCTGCTCTGCCGGTGGAAATCCTGGGCCGTGCTGTATCTCCTGCTGGCCGCGGTGGCCGGAGCGTTGCCTGGCATCTGGGCATTTTTCTCAAATCAGGTGGCCGTGATCTTCGCCTTCCCCAACAACACCACCGATGCGGTCGTGCACCTGGCAACCGCTGCCGTGATGCTGGCCGTGGCAGGTGTGCAGATCTACCGCGACGGCGGTCTGCACAACTCGCTTGCCGGGCTAACCCTGAAGCGGTGAGCGGATCGGTTTGCTGAAGGTTCCGCCGATAACAATTCGATTACTACGCCCACACCAGGCCCGGCGCCGCACATCACGATCAATTAAGAATGGCGCCCGGTCTCTGAGACATTTCAAGATCATCGGACCGAATTGGGTGATATTGAGGCGCAATTCACCACACCCGCTGTAACGCGACCACAGCCGTCACAGCGGTTTCACAGCGCAGAGGTTTTGCTCGACGACGATGCGGTTACTTTCGAATTCGGGCCGGGGAGAGCGATCACGGATCGCGACCCAATGAAAATCCCAGAATCCCGAAGGAAAATGATCATGAAATTCACTGGTATCACCGCGCGCCGTGGAATCGCCGGCACTTGTGCCGCCGGCCTGCTCGGCGGTGTCGCCGCAGCGATGATCGGCGCACCGAGCGCGGTTGCCGCACCCGACTGCAGTGCCAGCGGGGTGGCGGGCACCGTCAGCAGCACCACCGGTGCCGCGCGCGCCTATCTCGACAGCCACCCGGGCGCCAACCAGGCCGTGACCACCGCGTTCGGCCAACCGCGTCCGCAGGCCGCGGCGACGCTGCGCGGTTACTTCACCGCCAACCCGCAGGAATACAACGACCTGCGCGGCATCCTGGCCCCCATCGGGGATACACAGCGTGCGTGCAACGTCACGGCACTGTCCCCCGAATTGGCCTCGGCCTATTCGGAGTTCATGGCCGGGTAGTCCACTGGTCGGTGCCCTCGACCCCGTTGGCGAGTCAACGGCATCGAGGGCACCCGCCGCCCTCCGCCCAGTCAGCTGAACCTCACGTCATACCGTGGAGCCAGGCCGACACGCGTCAAGGAGGACGAATGGCGAACCCGTGGCAGGTGGTCCGAGGCAACCGCGGCAAGAAGGTGGCCGGGCAAACGGCGACCCGGGTCCGTAAGCGCAACCCCTCGCCGCTGGAGCCGGCCTGGACTGCACCACCGGCTCGCTACGGCGTCGGAGTTCACCACAACGTCGCGGTCCGCGCTTCCGACGGCACCGTGCTCCGGGCTGACATCCACTATCCGACCGTCCCCGAGACCGGGGCACCCGCACCGGGACCGTTCCCGGTGCTGCTGTCCATCACGCCCTATGGCAAGAAGGCCCCACCGCCGGCCGCTCAAATCGGCGGCGGGGCCACCCCGTACCTGATCCGGCGCGGCTACATCGAGGTGATGGCCGACGTGCGGGGCACCGGCGCCTCGGGCGGATCGTTCGAGATGCTCGGCGCGGTGCAGGTCCAGGACGGCGTCGACCTGGTGAATTGGGCTGCCCGGCTCCCGAACTCGAACGGCAGGGTCGGGATGTTCGGCATCTCCTACCTGGCCATCAACCAGCTCCTCACCGCCGCCGCGGTCGGTCCCGATTCGCCGTTGAAGGCGATCTTCCCGGTGATGGCCGGCAATGATTTCTACCGCGATGTGGTCACCATGGGCGGGGTTCCGCACATGCGGACGGTGCGTGCCTACGGGGCGGTCTATTCGCTGCTGAACGTGGTCAACCCTGTGCTGGAGTTCGCCAAGCGCGGCACTCACGAACGGCCTCGCGTCGGTGGCCTGGCCGCGGTGCGCCAACGCGGACGGGACCAGCGGCAGTACTTCCGGACCATGATCGGCGACGCCACCGCCGGCGGAGACACGGCGTTCGACGGGCCCTTCTGGGACACCATGCGGGCTGCGGACGTGCTGTCCGACATCGCCAAGAACAAGGTCGCCGTCTTCCTGATCGGCGGCTGGCACGACGCTTTCCAGCGCGGCGCTCCGCTGAACTACACCGGACTGCAGAACGCCTACGCCGGACGGCCCCTCGATGCTCCGATGGAGCCCGGTCAGCCGCTCTCGGACCGGGTGCAATTGATGATGGGCCCGTGGTACCACGTCTCGGACATGGATGGATTGCACGTCCATGCGCTGCAGCTCCGTTGGTTCGACCGCTGGCTCAAGGACGACGCCTCGGCCGAAGTGACCGGCCCGCCGATCCGGTTCCAGGCGATCGGCAGCTCGAACTGGTTCCAGGCAGAGGACTATCCGTTCCCCGAGGCCACCCCGACGCGGCTCTATCTGGCCGAAGGCGGGCACCTCGTCACCGAACCGGCCGCCGAGCGGACCGACGCCACGCTGCGCTATGCGGTGCGCGGGCCGATTTCCGGGCGGAGCCTGGAGCAGTGGACGCTGGGAATGGGCAGCTTCATGGCAGCCCAGACCGGACGCCGCATCCGCTACGACCTGGACAACCGCCGGCTGCAGCGTGAGGCCCTGACCTACACCACCCAGGAGTTCACCGAGACCCGGGTCATCGCCGGCCCGGTCACCCTGACCGTGCACGCCACAGCCGACACGACCGAGACGCTGTGGGTGGCTCATCTCGACGATGTCGCCCCGGACGGGGCCAGCCGGCCACTCACCCAGGGCGCCCTGCTCGGCTCACACCGGGCCCTCGATCCGGACAAGACCTGGTATCTCCCCGATGGGACGGTGCTTCGACCGCACCACATCAGTACCCGCGCCGCCACCGAACCGGTCGTGCGGGGTGAGCTGACCCGGTACGAGCTGGAGATCTTCCCCACCGCCGCGGTGGTCGAACCGGGTCATCGGCTGCGGCTGACCCTGACCACCTACGACTTTCCGCACCTCGTCCCCACCAAGCCGGCGCGCGAGGCGCTGGCGGCGGGAACGTACCGCATCCGGCAGGGCGGGGAGGCGCCGTCGAGTCTGCTCATCCCCCTGGCCGACCCCTCCGCGTTCACTGCTGAACCGTCCGGCATCGGAACCGAATCACCTTGATAACAGAGGGGTTACGCCAGGCGCGGCCCCGGTAGGTGCAGTTCGGGCGTTGTTAGCGTGCCGGTGTGAGACTGAGAATGTTCGGTCGGATGTCGCGTCGCGTGGCGGCTGCGGCGATTACAGGATTGATGTTGCCCGGGCTGGTCATGGCCGCGCCGGCACCGACCGCCGGAGCTTATTCGCGCGATGGCCTGCCGGTGGAACGCCTGCAGGTGCCGTCGGCCTCGATGGGACGTGACATCACCGTCCAGTTCCAGGGCGGCGGCCCGCACGCGCTGTACCTGCTCGACGGATTGCGTGCGCAGGACGACGCCAACGGCTGGGACATCAACACCGCGGCGTTCGAGTGGTTCTACAAGTCCGGCATCTCGGTGGTCATGCCCGTCGGCGGGCAATCAAGCTTCTACAGCGACTGGTACCGCCCCGCGGCCGGAAGCGCCGGCACCACCACCTACAAGTGGGAAACCTTCCTGACGCAGGAACTTCCGGCCTACCTGGCCGCCAAACGCGATGTGTCGCCGACCGGCAACGCCGTCGTCGGGCTGTCGATGTCCGGCGGAGCGGCCCTCACCCTGGCCATCTGGCACCCCGCCCAGTTCATCTTCGCCGGCGCTCTGTCCGGCTTCCTGAATCCGTCGCAAGGCCTGTGGCCCACCATGATCGGCTTCGCGATGAAAGACGCCGGCGGTTACAACCCCACCGACATGTGGGGCATCTCCAACGATCCGGCCTGGCGCCGCAACGACCCGATGGTCAACATCAACCGACTCGTCGCCAACAACACCGCGATCTGGGTGTACTGCGGCAACGGTGTTCCCTCCGAACTCGACGATCCCGGCGGCAATTTCGGCACGCTGTACAGCGCGCAGTTCCTGGAGAACATCACCATCAACTCCAACAAGGAGTTCCAGCAGAAGTACGTGGCCGCCGGCGGGCGTAACGCGAAGTTCGACTTCCCGCCCAACGGCACGCACAACTGGAACTACTGGGGGTCCCAGTTGCAGCAGATGAAGCCCGACCTGCTGCGGGTGCTCAGTCAGAACGCGGCGGCCGCAGCCGCGCCCCCGCCGGCGGCTCCGGCACCGGCAGTGCCGGGTCAGGTCCCTCCGGCCGTGCCCGGCCAAGTTGCCCCTGTCCTACCCGGCCAGGTCGCCCAGGTTCCCGGCCAGGTCGCCCAGGTTCCCGGCCAGGTCGCCCAGGTTCCCGGCCAGGTCGCTCAAGTGCCGGGCGTCGCGGCAGCACCTGCCTTACCCGGCCAGGTCCCCGGTGTGGCCGGCGTACCTCGGGTGGCAGGGGTACCCGGTGTGGCTCCCGCACCCGTGGCCCCAGTGAGCCCCGGCCTGCAGACGGTGCCCGTGGCGCTGCCGCGAGCCTGAGCCGCGTTCGTAACCCCACGGCGGAAAATCAGCCGCAATCTCGCCGTGGCGTTACGTACGCGAAAGAGTCATCACCGAACCGCTCCTGCCGCGCTCGCCGACGATCCGACTGCCGGGGTCTCCCGCACCGAACTTCAGCGTTCGGCGGCCCCCACATCGGGTTTCGAGATCATCCAGACCCGCTTCGAGATCCCGGTGGGCACGGAGTCGGGCCGCGACAGCCACCCCGGTCTCCACCTATGTGGTGCCCATCGATCAGCCGTTGGTGACGATGGGTCGATTTCCGGGCCGCACGCCGCGGTAGATGCCACGGCGGACAATCCACGGTTGCAGCACCCGCTCGATCGACCAGGCCGGGAACCGGAACGCCAACCCGTTGGGCGCGAACACCTCCAGCCCGTCCGGTTGCACCCCGAGCACCGATCCCCAGCGACTCGACGGCGGGCGGTAGCTGCGCATCCGCCCGCCGGTGAAGTAGGCGGCCACGTTGCGGGCCAGCAGTCCGTCGGCCCGATTGCGTGCCGAGGAGCGCAGCGGATCGGTGGCCGCGACGTCACCGATCGCGAAGACGCCATCATGCCCCGGCAACCGCAGTTCGGGTGTCACCCGGACGAAACCGCCGTCGTCGAGCAACTCGTCCGGCAGCCACGCGGTATTGGGCCGGACGCGGCCGATGGTCCACAACACCGCATCGGCCTGAACCGGCGGCTGGCCGGTGCTCCAGCTCACCGGTTCCGAAGTGATGGCTGAGCAGTCGAAACCATCGGGCACCACGGCACGATGACCCGGGTGCAGCGTCACCCCCGCAGCGGCCAGCCGCCCTTCGATGCGCTTGCGAGCTCGCCAATGATGGTGCGGCAGCACATGTTCGCCGGGGAAGTACAACTCGACCCGGATCCCGGGCCACCGGACGGCGATGTTGGCCGCGCTGCTGACCGCCGCTGCACCGCCCCCGATGACGGCGACCGAGCGGGCCGACGCCAACCGCTCATGCGCGGCCCGTAACCCGGCGCCGACGTCGCCGGCGGACTGCAGGACCGCTTGTCGCCAAAAGCCATTGGTGACGCCGGTGGAGACCACCAGCGCGTCGTAGCCCTCCTCCCGGGAGCTGCCGTTGGCATCGCGCACACGAACCGTACGGGCGGCCAGATCGACTCCGGTCACCGTGCCGTGCACGGTCCGGACCCTATCGAGTTCACGGAACCGGTCGAAGGCGATCCAGTAGTTGCGCGCCCAGTCGTCGGGCCGGGCCAGTCGCGTGCCGAGTTCCTGACCGCTGACCAGACCCGGGTTGAGCGAGATACCGACGACGTCGAAGCGGCGCGCCAGACGGATCGCAGTGAGCACGCCGGTATCGCCGAGTCCGGCGATCACCACGCGCTTTCGGTTCATGTCGGTGGACGGTACCGCCCGCCTGCAGGCCGCCGGATCCCTTTCCCTATCGTGGCTGGATGAGCAGCGTCGCTGATGCGGACCGGGTCGCCGACCTCGCCCGCCGGGTCGTGGCCGACCACGACCCCAAGAAAGTTCCGATCCCCGAATACCTGGCCGCCTGTTACGACGCGGGTCTGTCGTGGGTGCACTTCCCGGATGGTCTCGGCGGTCTTGGGGTGTCGCGCGGTCTGCAGGCCGTGGCCGACCGCATCCTGCAGGGCGCCGGCGGGCCGGTGCCGCTGGGTCTCAACCCGATGGGCTACGGCATGGCCGCACCCACGGTCCGCGAACACGCCCAGTCCGACGAATTGAAGAAGTCGTGGCTGCGGCCGCTGGCCAGCACCGAACACATTTGGTGCCAGTTGTTCTCCGAGCCCGGCGCCGGATCGGATCTGGCCGGACTGGCCACCTCCGCAGTTCGCGACGGCGACGAGTGGGTGCTCAACGGCCAGAAGGTGTGGACCAGTTTGGCGCATCGAGCCCGATGGGGTCTGCTGCTGGCCCGCACGAATCCCGATGTGCCCAAACACAAAGGCCTCACGTACTTCGTCCTGGACATGCACGGACCGGGCGTCGAGACCAGGCCGCTGCGGCAGATGACCGGCCAGGCCGAGTTCAACGAGGTGTACATCACCGACGCCCGCATTCCCGACGCCCATCGGCTCGGCGAGGTCGGTAACGGCTGGAACGTCGCGATGACCACCCTGATGAACGAGCGCAGCGCACTGGGAGGTAGCGGAAACCGGCGCGGAGCCGGAACCATCTCGGACGCCGTGGCACTGTGGGCATCACGCCCGGATCTGCGCACCCCGGTGCTGCGGGACCGGCTGTCCCAGCTCTGGCTGCGCTCCGAAGCCCAGCGGCTGACCGCAGAGCGTTCCCGCGCGGCGGCCACCGTCGGCGGACCGGGTCCGGAAGGCTCGATCGGCAAGCTCGTCGGCGCCGAACTCAACCAGCACATCTACCAGTGGTGCATGGATCTGCTTGGCCCAGAAGGGATCCTGTACCACGGCTACGGAACCGGTGACCGCGACGAGGACGAGGCCGGCAAGGACTGGCGCGGCCCCATCCAGCAGCGCTTCCTGCGCAGCAAGGCCAACACGATCGAAGGTGGCACGTCAGAGGTGATGCGCAACATTCTGGGCGAACGGATCCTGGGACTGCCCGGTGATCTGCGGGCGGATGCCGGTATGCCGTGGAAGGAGATTCCTCGTGGTTGAGAAGCTTGCGAATCAACCCGACGGGCAAGTTGAGAAGCTTGCGAATCAACCCGACGGGCAAGTTGAGAAGCTTGCGGATCAGCCCGACGGTGTGGTTGAGAATGCCGAGTTCCGCTTCACCGACGAGCAGGCTCAACTGCGCACCGCGATCCGAAAGTTCTGTGCCGAGAACTTCTCCGAGCCGACGGTGCGGACGCTCATGGAGTCCGAACCCCGGTTCGACCCGTCGGTGTGGGCGCGGTTGGGCGCTGAGCTCGGCGTGCTCGGCCTGGCCGTTCCCGAGGCCGACGGCGGAGCCGGCGGCACGCTCGTCGACCAGGCCATCGCGGTCGAGGAGCTCGGCGCGGCACTGGCCTGCGGACCGGTCTTCGGCACCGTGCTGCTGGCCATCCCGGCGCTCGTCGCCGCCTCGGCCGGCCCGGTGCGCGACGAACTGCTCGGCGCCCTCGCCGAAGGCACCCGCACCGCAGCCTTCGCGGTGCCCGACCAGGCAGGCGCGTTCGACCCCGCCGCGGTGAATGTGGCTGTCGCCGAAGACGGGACGTTGACCGGCACGGTCGAGCGCGTGGTCGACGGCGACGCCGCGGACACCTTGTTGGTGGCGGCCGCCGGATCCGGCGGCGTCGGCCTGTACGTGGTCGACGCGTCAGACGCAGGAGTGCAACGCACCCCGCTGACCACGCTCGACCTCACCCGGCCGCAGGCCACGATCGTCTTGACCGCGGCGCGCGCCCAACTGGTGGCCGGCCCCGACGAGGCCGAGCGTGTCATCACGCACGCCTTCCACGTGGCGTCGGCGCTGCTGGCCGCCGAACAGGTCGGCGCCGCACAGCATCTGCTCGATCTGTCGGTGGAGTATGCGAAATCGCGATTGCAATTCGGCAGGCAGATCGGGTCCTTCCAGGCGGTCAAGCACCGGCTGGCGGACTGCCTGGTCGACCTCGAGCACGCCCGCTCGGCGACCTATCACGCGGTGTGGGCATTGACCGACGGCACGGACGACCCTGCGCTGGCAGTCAGCATCGCGCAGGCCACGGCTTCGTCGGCATTTGCCAAGATCGCCGCCGACACGATCCAGGTGCACGGCGGCATCGGATTCACCTGGGAGCACCAGGCACACCTGTATTTCAAGCGCGCCACCACCGACGCCGCGCTGTTGGGCAGTGCCGAAGCGCACCGGTCACGCGTGGCCGAGATGGTGCTCGACGATGCCCCGGCCGACCGGGTGCCGTGGGTGGCGACAGGCACGAGGTGATCGCCTGAAACCTCGCGGCAGACCTTGGGCGACCGTACAATCCCGCTGATGGACAGCCCCGTCGAACACCGCACGCTGGCTGTCGACGGGGTGCGGTCGCCCGTGGTCGTGACCGGTCATGCCGGACCCGACACCGGCGAGGCCGTGGTGTTCGTACATGGCAACAACGCCGGGGCCAAGTGGGATCCCCTGCTGCTGCCGGTGGCCGGTTTGGCGCGGGTGATCGCTCCGGAGATGCCCGGATTCGGCGCAGCCGACAAACCGGCCCAATGGCCGTACACGGTGGCTTCCTATGCGGCACATCTCGGCGCGATCCTCGAACAACTCGAAGTTCGGCGCGCCCACCTCATCGCGCACGATTTCGGCGGCCCGTGGGCGCTCGCCTGGGCCGTGGACAATCTCGATTCGGTAGCCAGCATCACGCTGATCAACGCCCCCGTGGTGATCAATCACTTCGCCGCCAAGCTGTGGCGGACACCGGTGCTGGCCGAGGCGTTGTCGCGCATGGGAAACCCTGCTGTGCTGCACCGCGTGCTCACCATGAGTGATCCCGGACTGCCGCCCGATGCGGCACGCCAGATCGCCGAGCACATGTTCGTCCGAGGAACACCCGATGCGGTGCTGAAGCTGTACCGGTCGACCGGTCCGAATGCCCTTGCTCCCTATGTAGATCGGCTCGCCGAATTCGACGGTGACGTGCTGGTGGTGTGGGGCGCCGACGACCGTTACGTGCCTTTCGGTCAGACCGACGACTATCGCCGGATCTTCCGTCACTGCGAGGTGCAGTCCGTGCCGGGTACAGGCCATTGGCCATGGCTCGAGCAACCCGACCTGGTGTCCGAACACGTCACCGCGTTCCTGCGCAGGCAACTCGGGAGGGCCCGGTGAAACTGCGCCGTATTCGCACACCTGCCGGATTGAGCCTGCAATCCCTTGATTCCGAGGGTAATTGGTCAGATGGTGCCGACCTCACCCCGCTCGGTGGCAGGGTGTTCGACGACGCCTGGCTCGCGGCAGCAGCCGAACGTGAGCTTCAGCACAGCGACCAACTGCTGCCGTTCCAACCGGTGTCGTTCCGTGACTTCATGCTGTACGAACAGCACAACATCGATGCCGCCCGTGGCCTGATCCGGCGATTCAACCCCGGCTTGTACCGCGTGACTTCGCTGTACGAACGAATCACCGGCCGGCCGGTGCCCCAGTTCAAGCCGAAGCCGCTGTTCTACCGTCAGCCGATCTATTACATGTCCAACGCACAGACTTTCGTCCCCACCGGCACGCCGGTTGCGATCCCGGACTATTCGCAGGCGCTCGACTTCGAGCTGGAGATCGGATTCGTCCTGGCCGCGCCGCTGTTCAATGCGACACCCGACGAGGCAGCCGAAGCGATCGGCGCGTTCGTCGTTCTCAACGACTTCAGCGCGCGTGATGTGCAACGCCCCGAGATGCTCAGCGGCTTCGGGCCGCAGAAGTCGAAGCATTTCGCCAGCTCGATGTCGGACACGGCCGTCACCGCCGACGAGATCCTGCCCAGGATCGACACCCTCACCGGTTCGGTTGCCCTCAACGGGAAATCGGTCAGCACTGTAAGCAGCGCAGGTATGCAGCACACTCTGGGCGAGGTGCTGGCACACGCGTCACGCAGCGAAAGGCTGTTCCCCGGAGAACTGTTCGGCACGGGGACGCTGCCCGGCGGAAGCGGCATGGAGACCGGGCAGTGGCTGCGCCCCGGAGACACCCTGACGCTGACCATCGACGACATCGGCCGCATCGAACATCGGATCGCCTGACTATCGGGCAGCTGCGTCGATCGCCTTGTAGATGCGCTGCTCGCTGACCGGCCGTGGCGTGCCGAGTTGCTGAGCCCACAGGCTGACCCGCAACTCCTCGATCTGCCATGCGATGTCACGGATGTCATCCGCTGCGCCCCGGCCCGGTGAAAGCGCCTGGAACAGTTCGTCATAGGCCTCCTCGACGGCATGTACGCGCGACATCCGATCACGGTCGGCGCCCAGCGCCTGCGGCAACCGCTCCAGCCGCCGCGCGATGGCGGTGACATATCGCGCCAGATCGTTCAACCGCGCGATCCCCGCAGCGGTCACGAAACCCTTGGGCAACAGGCGATCCAGTTGAGATCGGATGTCGGCGACGGCATCGGCCTGCGCGGGCGACGGCTTGTCGGGCAGCGCCACCTGTACCTCGTGCGCGCCGGCCAGCACTTTCTCTACCCGATTCACTCCGGCTTGTGTGGTGGGACCTAGTTCTTTTCCGGCCCGCCGTACCAGCTCGTCGAAAGCTGCCTTCGTCCACACCGGCTTCGGTACCAGCACGTCGGCAGCGGCGTCGGCACAGTCCTCGAGCAGCGCGGCAAGCGTTCCGTCGGGGTTGGCGTTGAGCGCCAGCCGGGTCCGGGTACTCAAGCCCCGCTCGATCGCCTTGACCGGTGACGGCACGGACAGCCGCAGCAGCCGCCGTAGACCGGGGCGCATGGCCGCGGCCTGCTCGGCCGGATTGGCGAACACTTTGATGTCGACGGAGTTTCCGTTGTCCACGAAGGCCGGGTACCCGCGAACCGTGTGCCCACCGCTGACGCTCTCGACCGTGCGCGGGAGCTCGTCGAGATCCTCGGGCCAGGTTCTCAGCCCGGTGCGGTCCAGATCCCCGCCCAGCGCATCGGCCACCGCCTGGGCGACGGGCACGGCCAGCTGCTCGCGCAGCGCATCGATGTCCTTGCCCCGGGCCACCTCTTTGCCATCGGCCGTCTCCACGGCGAAGGTCATCCGCAGGTGATCCGGGATCTTGCTCAGGTCGAACGCGTCGATGGGCACCAGAATGCCGCTGCGCCTGCGCAGTTCGCGTTGGACCTCGTCGAGCAGTGAGCCCGAGGACGGATCGATGTCCCCGAGGATTGCCCGCGCGGTGTCCGGAGCGGGAACGAAATTGCGGCGCAGATCCTTGGGCAGCGACTTGATCAGTGCGGTGACCAGTTCCTCCCGCAACGCGGGTACCTGCCAGGCGAAGCCGTCACCGCCGAGGCGGGCCAGTACGCCGACCGGCACGTGCACCGTGACACCGTCATCAGCGGCCCCGGGCTCGAACCGGTAGGTCAGCGGCAGTTCGAGATCACCGGTCTGCCAGGTGTCCGGGTTGTCCGCGCCGTCTTCCGACCGCAACAGATCGTCACGGGTGAAGGTGAGCAGGTCAGGTGTCTTGTGCCGCTGCTTCTTCCACCACGCGTCGAAGTGGCGTGCGGAGACGATGCCACTGGGGATACGAGCGTCGTAGAGGGCGTAGATGTCGTCGTCGCCGACCAGCAGGTCACGCCGGCGGGCCCGCTCCTCGATCTCCTCGAGTTCAGCACGCAGCCGGGCGTTGTCGCGGAAGAAGTGGTGCCTGGTCTGCCAGTCCCCCTCGACCAGCGCGTGCCGGATGAACAACTCGCGGCTGGTTTCCGGTTCGATCTTGGCGTAGCCGACCTTGCGGCGGGGAACGAGCGGCAAACCGTACAGCGTCACCCGCTCGTAGGCGACCACCTCGCCGCGTCTGGCCTCCCAATGCGGCTCGCTGTAGGTGCGTTGCACCAGATGACCGGCGACCCGTTCGACTGCCTCCGGTTCGACCTTGGCCGCGATGCGGCCGAACAGCCGACTGGTCTCGACCAGGTCGGCCACCACGATCCAGCGGGGCGGCTTCTTGGTCAGCACCGAGCCGGGCGCCAGCACGAACTTGGAGTTGCGGGCGCCTTGATAGTCGCGGCCCTCGCCCTCACGCAGCCCGACGTGCGAGAGCAGGCCCGCGGTGAGCGCCGCGTGGATGCTGGCAGGCTCGGCGGCCTCGTCACTCTCGCGGATGCCGATGTCACGGGCGATGCTGCGCAGCTGCCCGGTCAGGTCCTGCCACTCCCGGATCCGCAGGTAGTGCAGGAACTCCTCACGGCACATTCGCCGGAAAGCGTTGCCGGAGCGCTGGTTCCGTTGCTCGCGAAGGTAGTTCCAGAGGTTGAGGTACGAGATGAAATCCGAGTGCTCGTCGGCGAACCTCGCGTGCTTCTGCCGAGCCGCCTCTTCCTTGTCGCTCGGGCGTTCCCGCGGATCGGGAATCGACAGTGCGGCCGCGAGCACCAGTACCTCGCGCACGCAGCCCTCGGTGTCGGCCTGCAGGATCATCCGGCCGACGCGCGGGTCCAGCGGCAGCCGGGCCAGCCGGCGGCCGACGTCGGTCAACGCACCCGCGGTATCGAAGGCGCCGAGTTCCTGCAGCAGCTGGACCCCGTCGCGGATGCTGCGGGCGTCGGGCGGATCGAGGAATGGAAACTCGGCGATGTCGCCGAGTTTCAGGGCGGCCATCTGCAGGATGACCGCGGCCAAGTTGGTCCGCAGGATCTCCGGATCGGTGTAGCGGGGCCGGGATTCGAAGTCTTCCTCCGAGTACAGCCGGATGCACACACCCGGGGCGGTACGTCCCGAGCGTCCGGCCCGCTGGGCGGCCGAGGCCTGCGAGATCGGCTCGATCGGCAGCCGCTGCACCTTGGTGCGGCGGCTGTAGCGGGAGATCCGCGCGGTACCCGGGTCGACGACGTAGCGGATGCCGGGCACCGTGAGTGAGGTCTCGGCGACGTTGGTGGCCAGTACGATTCGCCGGCCACTGTGGCTGGGCTGAAATACCTTCTGCTGCTCGGCGGTAGGCAGGCGGGCATACAGCGGCAACACCTCGGTGTTCCGGAGGTCCTTCAAAGCCTCTGCGGTGTCCCGGATTTCTCGCTCGCCCGACAGGAACACCAGCACATCACCAGGTGGCTCAGATTCAAGCTCGCGGACCGCGTCGACGATGGCCTCGGTCGGATCCCTGACCTCGGTGCGCACGATCTCGTGATCGGGGTCGTCGGGATCGTCGTCCTCTGAGGGTGGTGCCGGGACTTCAAGGGGCCGGTACCGGATCTCAACCGGGTACGTCCGCCCCGACACCTCCACGATCGGCGCGTCATGGAAGTGAGCCGCGAACCGCTCCGGCTCAATGGTGGCGGACGTGACGATGACCTTGAGATCGGGGCGGCGCGGCAACAGCTCACGCAGGTAGCCCAGCAGGAAGTCGATGTTGAGGCTGCGCTCGTGCGCCTCATCGAGAATCAGCGTGTCGTAACGCAGCAGCCGGCGGTCCCTTTGAATTTCGGCGAGCAGAATGCCGTCGGTCATCAGCTTGATCAGCGTCGAGTCACTGGCCTGATCGGTGAAGCGCACCGTGTAACCGACCGCCTCCCCGAGCGGGGTCCCGAGTTCATCCGCGATGCGCTGCGCGACGGTGCGTGCCGCCAGCCGGCGGGGCTGGGTGTGGCCGATGGTTCCGCGGATACCGCGGCCGAGGTCCAGGCAGATCTTCGGCAGCTGGGTGGTCTTGCCCGAACCCGTCGCGCCGGCAACGACGACCAGCTGGTTCTCGCTGATGGCCTTGGCCAGCTCGTCGCGGTGCTCACTGACCGGCAGGTCGGGGTAGGTGATGGCCGGGACAGCGGCCTGGCGGGTGAGCACGAGGCCTTCCGCGGACGCGATCTGTTCGGCGATCTTGGCCGTGTCACCACCGCGGAGATTCCGGAGCCGACGGCGCAACCGGTCGGCGTCGCGGATCGTCAAACCGTCGAGGCGGGAGCGCAGCTCGGCGACTGACGGTTCGGACACTCGGTCAAGGATAGGGGCTCAAGCAAATGTGTTATAGATCACATCCCGCTCAGAGCTGGCAACCTCCGGTTCCGTAGCCGTAGGCTGTCCCAACCTACGCTTGCGTACCCCGTTCAACCTCGGCGACGCTTGCCGATCGTGGGTCACTACATCGCCAATGTCCGCGATATCGAATTCAATCTCTTCCAGGTGCTGGCCTTGGGCCCGGTTATCGACTCGGGCGCATTCGGCGACCTCGATACCGACACTGCGCGCACGATGCTCGACGAGGTGGCGCGCTTCGCCGAAGGCGTTGTCGCAGAGTCGTTCGCAGACGCCGACCGCAACCCGCCCGAGTTCGACCCGGCCACCCACGACATCACCGTGCCGGGGCCGCTCGCCAAAACCGTGCAGGCCGTCAAGGATGCCGAATGGTGGCGCATCGGTCTTGCCGAGAGCGCCGGCGGCACCCCGGCACCCGCGTCGTTGGTGTGGGCCATCCAGGAAATGATCATGTGCGCCAACCCGTCTGCGATGTTCTTCTACGGTCTCGGCCCCGCGATGGCCCACACCCTGGCCGAGGTCGGCACGGAAGAGCAGCAGCGCTGGGCCCGCATGAGCATGGACAAGGGCTGGGCCGGCACCATGGTGCTGACCGAACCCGACGCCGGGTCCGATGTCGGCGCCGGGCGCACCAAGGCCATCGCCCAACCCGACGGCACCTGGCATATCGACGGAGTGAAGCGCTTCATCTCCGGTGGCGACGTGGGCGATACCGCCGAGAACGTCTTCCACCTGGTGTTGGCACGTCCCGAGGGCGCCGGCCCCGGCACCAAGGGACTGAGCCTGTTCTACGTCCCGAAGTTCCACTTCGACCCCGAAACCCTCGAGCTCGGCGAGCGCAACGGCGTCTTCGTCACCGGCCTCGAGCACAAGATGGGCATCAAGTCGTCGCCGACGTGCGAGCTCACGTTCGGCGCGCACGGTATCCCTGCTGTCGGTTACCTCGTCGGCGACGTGCACAACGGCATCGCGCAGATGTTCCGCGTGATCGAGAACGCCCGCATGACCGTCGGGGTGAAGTCGGCGGGCACGCTGTCCACCGGGTACCTCAACGCACTCGCGTACGCCAAGGACCGAATCCAGGGCTCGGACATGCTCAAGATGACCGACAAGACCGCACCGCGGGTGGCGATCATCGAACACCCCGATGTGCGGCGCAGCCTTCTCACCCAGAAGGCCTACGCCGAAGGTCTGCGTGCGGTCTACCTGTACACCGCAGCGCACCAGGATTCTGTGGTGGCGCAACATGTTTCGGGCGCCGACGCTGAACTGGCGCATCGGGTCAACGATCTGCTGCTGCCGATCGTGAAGGGCGTCGGCTCCGAACGCGCCTACGAGCTGCTCACCGAATCGCTGCAGACGCTGGGCGGATCTGGTTACCTGCAGGACTACCCGATCGAGCAGTACATCCGCGACGCCAAGATCGATTCCCTCTACGAGGGCACCACCGCCATTCAGGCGCTGGACTTCTTCTTCCGCAAGATCGTCCGTGATCAGGGCGGCGCGCTGGCCCACGTCGCCGCCCAGATCTCGGCGACCGTGGACGCCAAAATCGCCGGGCTGGAACCCGAGACCGCCCGTTTGGCCACCGCGCTGAACGATGTGCAGTCGATGGCCGCCACCCTCACCGGCTACCTCATGGCCGCTCAGGAACAGCCCGAGCAGCTCTACAAGGTCGGCCTCGCTTCGGTGCGGTTCCTGCTGGCGGTGGGCGATCTGCTGATCGGCTGGCGCCTGCTGGCCGGCGCGGAAATCGCTCAGGCCGCGCTGGGCACCACGAGCGATCGCGACCGGGCCTTCTACGAAGGCAAGGTCGCGGTGGCGAAGTTCTTCGCGCACAACATGTTGCCGTTGCTGACGGCGGTTCGTGAAGTGGTCGAGTCGGTCGACGGGCACGTCATGGAGCTGGACAACGACGCGTTCTGACGCCGCCTGGGGAAGATGGTGTCCATGGCCGACTTCGTGATCTCTCCCCCACCGCAGGCGTCACTCCCGGTGAGCACCGGGCCGGAGCGCTTCCCGGTCCGGCGGGTGTTCTGCGTGGGACGCAACTACGCGGCCCACGCCCGGGAGATGGGCAAGGACCCCGACCGAGAGCCGCCGTTCTTCTTCATGAAGCCGGCCGACGCGGTGATCGATGCCGAGGGCATCGTCCCCTACCCGTCGCTGACCTCGTCGTTCCACCACGAGATCGAGCTGGTGGTGGCGCTGGGCTCAGGTGGCCGCGATGTGGCACCGGACGATGCTCTGAGCCTGGTCTGGGGCTACGGCGTCGGCGTCGATCTGACCCGCCGGGATCTGCAGGACGAGGCCAAGAAGCTCAGCCGCCCGTGGGACTGGGCCAAGGGGTTCGACGCGTCGGCCCCGTGCACGCCGATCCACCCGGTCGCCGCCGTCGGCCACCCGGACAGCGGCGAGATCTGGTTGCGCGTCAACGGCGAGCTCAGGCAGCACGGCGACCTGAAGGACCTGATCTGGTCGGTTCCCGAGGTCATCAGCGCGATCTCGACCGCTGTCGACCTCGCCCCCGGCGACCTGATCTTCAGCGGCACCCCGGCCGGGGTCGGACCGATGCACCCCGGCGATGTGGTCTCCGGTGGCGTCGCAGGTGTCGCGGAGTTCAGCTTCACGATCGGCTCACCCGATCGGCGGCGCGTCTGACCCGCTGCCCCATGGGCGCCTGACAGTCGTTTACGCCGTGAAGCGGAGGGGAACGGTCAGCGGTCCTCGGATCGCCGGTGTGTCGCGCCAGGTGGGCATGCCCGAAAGTACGGGCCCACGGCACAGAATGTGGCGTAGGGCCAGGCTGGTCTCCAGCCTGGCCAACGGGGCACCCAGGCAGTAGTGCGCTCCGTGACCGAAGGTCAGTGGCGCCGGCCCGGCGCGCCCGGGGCGAAACAGGTGCGGCGCGTCGTAGACGACGGGATCGCGGTTGGCAGCCGCTATGCAGGCCAGAACCGTTTCACCGCATCGGATATCGACGCCGGCCAGCGTCTGGTCGGCAGTGGCGGTGCGACTGGTCGCCTGGACAGGGCTGTCGAGGCGCAGCAGTTCGGTGACCACAGCCGGGTCCGCGGGGTCGATCTCATCTGCCGGCCGGGTGCCATCGGCATCGGGCGTAAGCAGTCGGATCAGCCCGGCGCCCAGCAGGTTCGCCGTCGTTTCGTGCCCGGCGACGGCGACGAGAATTGCGGTGATGACGACCTCGTCCAGTGAAAGAGTCGGGTCGGCGGCGATGTAGCTGAGCAGATCATCGCGCGGCCTGGCACGCCGGTCCGCGGCCGCGGGCAGTATCTCGGTGAGCAATGCCGCGGCTGCTGCTATTCCGGCTTCGAGTTCTTCCCGATCGGTGAATCCACCGAGGATGCGGATGATGGACGGTGAGTGTTCACGCAGCGCGGAGCACTGCTCGCAGTCCAGGCCCAACCATGCGCCGATCACCGCGATCGGCAGCGGGAGGGCGATCTGCGACATCGCATCGAAGGGGAGGTCCGACGGAATCACGGAAACCGTTTCATGGCAGATCGATTCGACGCCATCGGTGAGCCGGTTGATGAATGCGCGGCCGAACACGTCGCGCACCGCGCCACGCAGCCGGTCATGGGCCGGTCCATCGGTGAACAGCATGCTGGCTTCGACGGGGGTCGAGTTGAAGAACTCCGCCGCAGCCGCGGCGCCCCTGTTTGCGCGGGGATCGCTGGTCCACTGCGGTCCGGCCAGCACGTCGCGGGCGGCGTGATAGCCGAGGGCGAGCCAGGCCTGGGCGGCATCGTCCCAAACCACCTCACCGTCACGACGCCGCGCGTCGTAGAACGGGTAGGGGTCGGCGGCGTCCCACGGAAGTCGTGCGATCGTGCCGTCAGGGCTGGTCATGGTGATCCAATCCGCAGGGCAGTCCACGTTCGCGCACCCAGGCGTGATGCAGCTTCCCGAGTTCTGTGGTCGGTTCGGCGATTCCCGAGAGGTCTTCGAGGATGGACCGCACCGGGACGGTCGCCCGCAGCCCGGTGGCGATGTGGTCGAAGGCGATCTGGAGGCGGGGAAGGAACACGAATTCGCGGGTCACCGTCATCTGGCCGGCCGGCAGGAAGTTCTGATCGCCGAACAATGCCCGCAGGCTTCCCGCCGCGGTGTCGGAGGTGTAGGTGACCGGCTGAGGTGCTGAGGTCGCGCGCGTCATGTCCGAGATGATGCGCCGCAGGTCCTGTTCTTCCAGTGGCTTTTCGGCCGATATCAGCCCCATCTCGGTCATGTGGTCACGGCAGTCTTGGTAGCGACCCTCCATCCCGGCATGCATCGACGCGAGGAACAGCCAGCGGGCTCGCTCCGGGAAGGTCTGTACGCAACCGAAGTCCAGACAACCGACGGTGCCGTCGGGATTGAAGCGGAAGTTGCCGGGGTGAGGATCGACCTGGCTGATGTTCCCGTGCCGGGATCCGGTGTTGATGAACCGGAAGATCACCTCCGCCCAGGTATTCCTCAGGTCCTGATCCGCCTGTTGGGCTGCGGCCCAATCCATCCCCTCGAGATAGGTCATGGTCAACACTCGGCCGGTCGATGCCTCCGGGACCACTTCGGGCACACGGATGAACGGGTGGCCGCGCAGGAGGTCGGCGAATGCGGTGATCATCGCGGCTTCGTGCCGGTAGTCGACTTCCTCGGTGATCCGCGCGCTGATTTCATCGGCCATCGCCCGGATGTCGATCGTCATCCCGGTCGCGGCGGCTCCCAACCGCATGAAGGTGATCAACAGTTCGGTATTGGCGAGGTCATCCCGTATCGCCTGCGCCACACCGGGATACTGGATCTTCACCGCCACCACACGCCCGTCGCACAGGACGGCGCGGTGCACCTGCCCGACCGATGCCGCCGCGATCGGCGCGTCTTCGAACTCGGCGAAACACTCGATACCTGAACCGAGTTCGTCCCTCAGGACCGCACGCACCAGATCAGCGGGCATCGGCGGTGCGGCGGTTTGCAACCGAGCCAACGCCTTCTGATACGGGGCGAAGCCAGTGTTGCCGATGGCTTCGGCATCCACCATCGACAGGATCTGGCCGGCCTTCATCAGCGCGCCTTTGGAATGGCCCAGCAATTCGGTGTAGCGCTCGGCCGTGCGTTCGTGGAACCGCTCGACGGCTCCGCTGTCGCCGGCACGTTCGCGCAGTCCCGCCACCAATCGACCACCCGCGGCGCGTGCGGTGAATCCGGCCAGCGGCATCGTCCGGCGGACGCGCCCGCGCGGCACCACGTTGTCCGATGGTGTCATCCGACTTCCCTTCTGCGCCTTGTTCGGTCGTCGAATGCGCCGGGTAGACCGCGGTCACGCACCCAGGCGTGGTGTAGCTTTCCCAGTTCGGTTGTGGGTTCGGCGACCCCGTCCATGTCATCGACGATGTTGCGCGCGGGCAGCGTGGCATGCAGTTTGGCGCAGATGTTCGTCAGCGCCTGGTTCACCCGCGGGGCGAAGGCGTAGTCGTCGGGCACCAGCATGCGAGACAACGGGTTGCCGGAGTCGGGGCTGAACATCCACCGCGTGGTTCGTGCGATGCTGCTCGGCGTGTAAGTGACCGGCTGCGGTGCGGCGATGATGTCGTAGAACACCTGTGTCCAGAAATCACAAAGCTCCTGGCCGGTGATCGGAAAGTCCTCCGTGATGAATCCCGCTTCGATCACATCTGCACGCAGATCATCGATGCGCTTGTCGATCGTGTTGCGCACGATGGAGATCCACATTCTGCGCTTCTGTTCCGCCAGTACCTTGATGCAGCCGAAGTCGACGAATCCGACACTGCCGTCGTCTCCGAACCGGTAATTGCCCGGGTGCGGATCGGCGTGGAGCAGATTGCTGTGCCGCAGGTTCGAATAGCTGAAGCGGGTCACCACTTCGGCCCAGCGGTTCTTGAGATCTTGTTCGGCTTGTTGCGCTTGGGCCCAACCGGACCCCTGCATGTAGGTCATCGTCAGGATCCGGTCCGTGCAGGCGTGCCGGACGAGGGCGGGAACCCGGAAGAACGGGTGGTCGACATACAGTTCGTGGAACGCGGCGATCATTTTCGCCTCACGCCCGTAGTCCACTTCCTCGGCGATGCGCGCTGTGTACTCGCGCGCCAGCTTGCGTGGGTCGAAGACGATGCCCGACGCGGAGGCGACGAATCGCAGGAAGGTGGCGATGAGTTCCGTATTCGCCAGATCCTCGCGGATCGCCTGCGCCACACCGGGATACTGCACCTTGACCGCAACGTCGCGTCCGTCGGGAAGAACTGCGCGGTGTACCTGGCCGATAGATGCCGAGGCGATCGGCTCGTCGTCGAACTCGGCGAAAGTCCGCACCCCGTCTTCGAGTTCATCGTTGAGGACGTCGTGAACCAGTGCCGGAGCCATGGGTGGAGCATCCGATTGAAGCCGGGTCAGTGCTTGTTGATAGGGCTGAAATCCGCCGGTCCCGACGTCAGAAGGGTCGATCAGGGACATCAGCTGCCCGACCTTCATCAGGGCACCTTTGGAGTGGCCGAGCATCTCGACATAGCGGTCGGCGGTGCGCTCGTGGAACCGCTGCACCGCACGGTCGTCACCGGCTCGCTGCTGCAAGCCCGCGATGAGACGCCCACCAGCGGCACGAGCGGTGAATCCGGCCAGCGGCATCGTCCGCCGCAGCCGGCCTTGGGGTACATGGTCGTGATGTTCTGCCATCGAACCGCTCCCACAGGGTTGGTCTCGTAGTACAGTGCATTCATACGAAGAGTAAGTGATCACTTGCAGGAGGTCAACGATGGCGGCCGGATCAACCCGGGAGCGGCTGGTCACCGAAGCGATGAAATTGTTCAGCGACAAGGGATTTGAAGCCACCAGCGTCTCCCAGATCGAAGCCGCGGCTGGCCTGTCCGCCGGCTCGGGCGCCCTGTACCGCCACTTCAAGTCCAAGGACGCCCTGCTGTCAGCCGGCATCGACCGCCAACTGGACCGCCGCGCAGCCATGCAGGACATCCGCGCACTCTTCGCCGGCCTCGGAGACCTTCACACCGAACTGACCGTGCTGGGGCGCTACCTGCTCTCGGTGATCGACCAGGAAAGCGAGCTACTCCAGATCGCCGCCCGCACGCCGGCAGGACTGTCCGACCGTCTGGACACCGCGTACGCCGCGCTCGTCGACGGGCTGTGCGCCGAACTGAACGGGTGGATCGGCGCATGGGCGCCGAACAAGTCACCCGACGAGACCCGGGCGCTGGCCTCGCTCGGCATCAACAGCCTGCTCGGAGAACGCTTCGCGTCCAACCTTTTCCGTCGGCCGACGACCCAATCGGCCGACGACGAGTATCTGCGGGAATGGACCGCGACCCTCGCCGCACGCGTGGAGTCATTTGGCTGAGAGTCCCGTCCGCCCGCGAGTGGGCCTACGGTCCGCGTACTGCTTTGCCGCTGACGGCGTTGCCGGTGCTTGTGGGTTGCCATGGGTCGGGAGTGTCGAGCAGTGTCCAGCCGGCCGGGATTTCTGGTTCGATGATTTCCAGGGCGTATGGTTCTGGGTCCCAGAGGTGTTCGACGCTGGGTGTGGACGGTGTGGGTGGGTTGAAGTCGTTGTCCCAGTCCGCGTTCCAGTCGATGTCCCACTCTGTGTCGGGCTCGTGTTGCTGGTGTGGCTTGATGTCCCAGTCCGGGTCTGGGTCAAGCTCGGGTTGGGGCCGCAGCTCTGGGTGTGGGTGTGGTTCGGGTGGGGTGAGCAGAAGTTCGGGCCGGTGAAGGTAGTTGATGCGGTGCTGGCCGTGATCCAGCTCGGGCGGCGGGTGCCACTGCACGACACCGTCGGAGGTGATGGTGGTGCTGTACCCGCCGTCGTCATCGACCAGACGGTTGTCGGGGCCGCAGGCCAGGGCCATGTCATCGACGTTGGTGTTCCCACCGGCGGCCCAGTCGGCGGTGGCGTGGTGGGCTTGGCAGCCGTAGGCACCCACCGTGCAGCCCGGTTTGGTGCACCCGCCGTCACGGGCGATCAGCATGATGCGTTGGGCCGGGCTGGCGATACGCCGGGCCCGGAACAGATTCAATGCCGATCCGCTGGCCTGATCAAAAACCGCCAAGAAATGGTGGGCGTGGGCGCCCATGCGGATAACGTCGCGGATGGGGATTTTGGTGCCCCCACCGCTGATCCCGATCCCGGCACGCGATTCGAGGTCTTGCACGGTGGTGCGGATGATCAGCGAGACCGGCAACCCGTTGAGCTGACCGAGATCGGTCATCAACGCGATCCGCCCGACGACCAGCAACGCATCGTGCTGACGCTGCGCCAGACTACGGTGATCATTGTCGATCTGAGCCTGAGTCGGCGTGCCAGACGTGCACGGTTGCTCGTCATCCGGGTTGCACATCCCCGGGGCGGCGAACTTGGCGAACAACACTTCCCACACCGCAGCCGCCTCCGGCGTCAGATTCGCCGTCAACGGGGTCATGGCGTCACGACCCTGCTTGCCGGTGGACAACCCGCGTTTGCGGGCCCGTTCGGTGTCGTCGGGTTCGGGCCCGTCCTGATCGAGCAGAAACAACCGCAACTCGGCGGTGTCCTTGAGTTCTTTGGGACCCACCCCGACCGCGACCCGCACCAGATCGGCCTCGAACTGCTCCGCGGTGGCGGCATCGACAAACCCGGGCAACCGGTGCACCGCATCGCGCAGCACCTTGACGTGCTCACCATTGAGCAACCCCGCCGCCTGCGCGGCAGCCACCGCCGGCAACACCGGGGCCAGGGGTTCACCACTCAACGCGCGCCGCGGCCCCAACTCGGCGGCCTCACCCAACCGCCGACCGGCTTCAGCAGTGGACAACCGCCACCGCGTCCGCAACACCTCATTCCACGACTTGGCACCCAACTCCCCAGGTGTGGCCTCGACCTGCAACTGCGACAACAGCCGATGCCCCACAGCAGGCAACCGACACAGCAGGGTTTCGTACTCATCGAGCACCGCCAGCAGCTCAGCCCGCGACAACGCACCGACATCACACGCCGCGAACGCATCGAACGCCGCGCGTAACCCCGCCACCGCGTCGACCACACCCACCTGCATGACTCGAACATACATTCGACCACCGACAAAACCGGTGGCTGCGGCCAGGAAACCTAGCCCTGGTCGGGGGCCCAGTACTCCAGCATCTCGGCGAAGGTCTCGAAGGCCGGCTTGGAGACTCCATAGGCCGCTTCGAAGTGGATGCTCAACGGGAAACCGAGCCCGGCCACCCCGTCGATGACCCGCTTGTAGAGGTCGAGCATCAACTGACGCTTTTCCGCGGGCTCCCGCTGGGCCAGATCGCTGACGAACGCCTGCTCGGCGGCGACTGCCTCGTTGCCGGGATCCTGGATCAGCCAGTTGATCAGGCCGACCTTGGTCTCCATCTTCGGTACGAACCCGAACGACAACAGGATCTCGGGCCGGTGGTCGGTGGTCTCGGCGAACTCTTTGAGATAGCCGACGATGGCGTCGGAGTACAGCAGCTGAGTCATCCCGTACGTGGCGCCCTGGTCGCACTTGAAGTTGAACCTGCCCTGCTCACCCTCGCGGGTGGGGATCAGGATGGCGCCACGGTTGGGTACCAGGTCCTCATAGATCGACAGGGCATCGGTGGGGGCGACGCCCTCACCCTCACCGTCTTTCATGGTGCGGGGTACGCCGACGAATGCGATGCCCTCGAACCCGGCCGCGCTCAGATCGGTCAGGCGCTTGCCCAGCGCCTCGGAGTCGAGGAACGAAGTGACCTGTGTGCACAGACCGCGCATGCCGTCCAGCTCGGGCCGGAGAATGTTCCAGTAGTCCAGGACATCCATCCGCGGCTTCATCTCGATCGGACGGTCGTCGTCCTCATCGATCATCCCGGGGATCATGACGTGGCGGATCCGGCCTTCGATACCGGTCTCAGCTGCCAAGGCGAGCACTTTTCGCGCCTCGTCGACGGGGTACTGCACACCGCGTTCAAGGGTGGGCGGGACGAGTTCCAGCGCGATGGTGTTCAGAGGCACCTGATTGCTCCACACTCTCAATACATTCAGACACGGCGTCACGGGCGGCATTGACCATGACCGGCCGGTCCACCCACCCTACGGAGCCGGCCTGGCGACCACACAGGTACCTCCGCTCAACGCCCAGCGCGGCCACCGTCGCCGCTTCGCTCTGGGCGTGGTAAACCTCCGGCATGGCTGAGCGCGTCACCTTTCCCAGTTCGACCGGCCCCACGCTGGCCGGGGTGATCGACCGGCCCGACGGGCCGGTGCGGGGGTGGGGCGTGTTCTCACACGGCTTCACCCTCGGCAAGGACTCGCCGGCCGCGTCCCGCATCTGCAAACAACTGGCCGCCGACGGCATCGGGATGTTGCGCTTCGATGCGCTGGGCCTGGGCGACTCCGAAGGCGACTGGGGCGACGGCTCGTTCACCGTCAAGGTCAACGACGTGGCCGCAGCCTGCACGTTCATGGCCGAGCGCGGTACCCCGGCCGACCTCTTGATAGGGCACTCGTGGGGCGGCGCGGCGGTGATCGCGGCGGCCCGCCAGTCCCCCGGCGTGCGGGCCGTGGTGACCGTCGGTGCGCCGTTCGACCCCACCCACGTCGAGCGGCAGTACGACGCGGTGATCGACCAGGTATGCGCCGAGGGCAGCGGCCAGTGGATGGTCGGCGGCAAGACGCTCACGCTCAAACGGGCTTTCGTCGAAGATGTCCGGGCCACCGAGCTGCTCGACAAGATCAAAGGCCTCAAATTGCCGTTGCTCATCCTGCACTCCCCGACCGACAACACCGTCGGCATCAAGAACGCCAGCGACATCTTCTGGGCGGCCCGCCATCCGCGCAGCTTCGTCTCGCTGGAGGGCTCCGAACACTTGCTGACCGGGCCCGGGCAGGCCAAACGCGCCGGCCGGATCATCGGCGCCTGGGCCGACGCCTACCTGGACGTGCGATAGCGTCGCTACATGTCTGACGCAGCCACTCAGATCGCCTTCGTGCAAGCCACCTGGCATCGCAACATCGTGGACAAGGCCCGCGAGGGATTCACCGAACAGATCGGCACCCATGGCTTCGACGGCGCCGCCCTCGAGTTCTTCGAGGTGCCGGGCGCTTTCGAAATCCCGCTCACCGCAAAGCGTCTGGCCCTCTCTGGGCGTTACCGGGCGATCGTTGCCGCCGGACTCGTGGTCGACGGCGGTATCTACCGCCATGATTTCGTGGCCACCGCGGTGATCGACGGGCTGATGCGCGTGCAGCTCGACACCGACGTGCCGGTGTTCTCGGTCGTGCTCACCCCGCATCACTTCCACGAGCACGACGAGCACGTCGACTACTTCACCAAGCACTTCGTCAAGAAGGGCGCGGAGGCTGCCAACGCCGTCGCGGCCACCTTGGCGTTGCACAGCTCGCTGAGTTAGTCGCGCACCAGGGCATCGCGGCCGGCCCGGATCATGTCCTCGCGGGCCACCACCTTGACGCGTTCACGCCCCTGGACTTCACCCAGCGACATCTCGTGGGCGTCGAGGCGCTCCCACTCGGCCCATGTGGTGTAGTCGACACCGTTGGCCGCCAGATACTCGAATATCGCATCAGGATCGGTGGTTTCGGGCGCCCGCAGTCCCGACAGATCGCTGAGCAAGCTGGCGACCGTTTCCGCTGCGTCGGACTTGGTGTGCCCGATCAGCCCGATCGGACCGCGCTTGATCCATCCCGTCACATAGGCGGCATCGATCAGCCCGCCGTCGATGTCCAGCACGCGCCCGGCGTCATTCGGCACCACGCCGGCATGGTGGTCGAACGGCAGATCCGCCAGATGGGTCGACAGATAGCCGACCGCACGGTACACCGCTTCCACCGGCCAATCGGTGAATTCTCCTGCGCCACGGACATTTCCGTCGCCACACAGTTCGGTGCGCTCAGTACGCAGGCCTTCGACGCGGTCCGTGCCCAGCACCGCCACCGGCGATTGGCACAGGTGCAGGTGAATGCGGTGCGGCGCACCGGTCGGTTCCCGCTGCAGGTACTTCATCATGGTGTCCACCACGAGCCTGGTCGACTTGTTCGTGTTGATGGCGCGCTGGCTGGCCTCGTCGATCTCGAAACCTTCTGGATGCACGATCACGTCGACGCTCGGCGAGTGGGACAGCTCGCGAAACTCCATGGGGCTGAACTTGATCTGCGCCGGCCCACGGCGGGCGAACACGTGGACGTCGGTGGCCCGGTTGGCGGCCAGACCCTGGTAGACGTTGCCCGGAATCTCGGTGCTGAGCTGCTCGTCGGCCGGCTTGGCCAGCATCCGCGCGATGTCGAGCGCCACGTTGCCGGCCCCGAGTACTGCGACGTGCTTCGCGGTCAGCGGCCAGGTACGCGGCACATCCGGATGACCGTCGTACCAGGACACGAAATCAGCGGCGCCATAGCTTCCGGGCAGGTCGATTCCGGGGATGTCCAGCGCCCGGTCGGCCCTGGCGCCCGTGGAGAAGATCACCGCGTCGTAGTGCCGCCGCAGATCGGTCAATCGCAGATCCGTGCCGTAGTGCACATTGCCGATGAACCGCACGCTGCTCTCGTCCCTGGAGAGCACCCGACGCAGCGCCTTGATGATCTCCTTGATCCGCGGGTGGTCCGGAGCAACGCCGTAGCGAACGAGCCCGTAGGGCGCAGGCAATCGGTCGAATACGTCGACGCGCGCGTGCTCGTACTCCTTGGTCAGAATGTCGGCAGCGTAGATGCCTGCCGGGCCCGCGCCGATGACTGCTACCTGGATCTTCCTCATGAGCGCCCTTCTATTTAGGTAAGGCAAGCCTAAATAGAGGCGCGCTGGTTGTGAGACCTCCCCTACGAGATCCCCGTCACGGTGCAGTGGCGCGCCGCACGTGCCCGGCGATGTGCTCGTAGACCTTCCGGGTGACGTCGGCGTTGTTGCTCATGATGTTGTAGCCGTGGTCGACGTCGGGCACTTCGTAGTACTCGGCCAGGGCGCCGACCGCGTCCAGCTTCTGGGCATACTGCCAGGCCTCGTCCCGTAGTCGGTCGTACTCGGCGGTGACGATCAGCGCGGGGGCGATGCCTTCGATTCCGTCGGCGTTCGCACCCCAGGCCGGCGACGCCAGTCGATCGGTGCGTCGGGCCCGATCGGGAATGTAGGCGGTGTCGAACACCTCACCCATCCACGGCTTCAACACGGCCTTGGCACCGGAGGGAGAGTGCTTGTCCTTGGTGGCGGTGACCAGGTCCAGCGGTGGGTAGTGCAGAACCTGGAGCGCGATCGACGGCCCGCCGCCCTCCAGCGCCAGCCGGGCGGCCGCCGCGGACAGGCTGCCGCCCGCGCTCTGCCCCCCGACGCACAGCCTGCTGCCATCCCAGCCATGATCAGGCTTGGAGACCCAGCTCAGCACGTCATAGATCTGTTCGGCCGGGGTGGGAAACCGGTGATGCGGAGCCAGCAGGTAATCCACGTTGACCACGACGACATTCGCGTGCGCGGCAAGAAATCGGCACCACGGATCGTCCTGCTCGCGGTGCCCGACGACGAAACCACCTCCGTGGACGTTCACGTACACCGCGGGCCTGTCTTCGCCGGCCGCCGGGTGATAGACCGTGGCCGCGACATCGCCGTGACGAGTAGGAATCTTGATCAGTGTTGTGCGGCCGGGGATTTCGGTGAACCGGACGCCGCGCATCGGCCCGGGCCGCACTCCTACGGCGAACAGGCGGGCCAAGGCATCGGCCAGCATCGGGGTGGACAGTATCGACACGTTTTCCTTCGAATGAGCGGTCAGTTCAATTGGTTCAATTGAGGGTGTCTGACGGATTCTCACCGAAAGTGCGCCGATAGGCAGCCGCGAAACGCCCGGTATGGGCGAATCCCCAGCGCGCCGCTACGGCTTGCACCGTTGTCGTCGCGGGATCGGCGTTCAGCAGCTGCTGACGGGCGTGGTTCAGACGCACCTGGCGCAGATATCCCATCGGCGAGAGCTCGAGATGGCGACGGAACATGTACTGCAGCGCGCGCGGCGTGACGTACACGGCTTCCGCGACGTCAGCGAGGGCGATATCGCGGTCAGCGTTGGCCTCGATATAGGCGATGGCTCGCCGCAGCAGCGCCGGTTTCGCGTCGCGCCGGTCGGTCGGACCAGGTTCCAGTCCGGCGTTGGTCGGCATGGTGGAAACCACGGTCGCGGCCAGCATGGACGCCGTCGTCGAGGCCAGCAGCGCCGGAACGGGCCTGCCCTGCACCACCGAGCGCACGTACTCGATCGCCACCTTGAGCTGGTAGCCCGCCTGCGGCGATATCGGACGATGGCCGGTCAAGCGCACCGATCTGCCCGCATCGGCGGGGTCTGTCGTGGCGACGCGCCCCAGCAATTCGGGGTCGAACATGGTCAGGTCGTAGGCGGCCCGGCACACCCGGCCCGAGTAGGGAAGCTCCGGTGGAGACAGCAGTGTGACGTCACCGGGTCCGAACACATCTTGCGGTTCGCCGATGAAGTTCTCTTCGATCCGGCCCGAGTGCACTCGGACCAGGCAGATCCGGTTCAGCGGATCTGCGTCGTACGACATGTGGTAGTCGAGCTCGAGTTCGTCGAAACTGATCGGCCCCAGCCACTTGCGCACGATGCGGGTGGTCGGACGCTCGCCGGGCCCCCGGCCGATGGACATCTTCGTATAAGCGCGCGCCAGAAAGTCCTCGGTGGCGCCGAGGTCCGCGCTGGTGAAATCCAGGTCTTCGTTCGCCGTCATCAACGTTTCGCTCGAGGTGGACTCACTGGGGCGCGGTTGCAGCCCCAGAAAGCCATCCTACCTGCACCGCTTACGTTGTATACGGCCCTCCGCCGGTGAGCAGGCGGCTCAGCCGGAACCGGCCGCCGGACCGGACGAGCCGACGACGGGAAGCTGATGGTCGGGGAAGACCCTCAGCAGCGGACGCAGCGCAGTTCCCGCTACCACGTGCCAGCCCACGTGCGCCTGGTTGCACTCGTCGGCGAAGGCCAACAATTCGCGGAAACCGCTGACCGCCATGAAGTCGACCGCACGCAGATCAAGCACGAACGGGGTCCCCGGTTGGTTGAGACGGCGGATCGCGGCAACCAGTCGGTCCGCGTTGCACATGTCGATTTCTCCCTCGACCACCAGCACGGTGGCCGGTCCCCGGATATGGGCGGAGACGCGCGCTCCTGCACAGTCGATGACTGCGGTATCGGAAGAACAGACCGAGCGCAGCCGATCCGAGTAGTGAACAGCAGTCATGATGGCACTCCATCGCCTAGTTGGGGGGGAGCGAGGGTTGACCCTCGACCAGTGACCGGCTGTGTACTCAACCGGAATTAGGCTATCGCGATCACCGCGGGCCGGAGCCGATTTGGATTTCCGTGCAGGAACCAGAAGTCGGGCGGATCACGCTGAGCTGCAACAGCTCTCACCGAGATCACAGGCCCGAGCAGCCTCCGAGGATTTCGTTGTCTGGATCACAGGAAGCCTTCCTACGTTCGTTTATTGACTGTTGCGTAGGCGCGGCCGTGGCGCGGCCCATGTTCGGACCCATATGTGAATCCGGCCACCGGCGCGCGGAGGCGGGGCCAGAAACCGCTGGACACGGGCCCAGCGGCGGGAAACATGAACATGGCTCGTGTAAGCGATATGGGACGATTTGGGCGTGGTCACCCACAAGCCCCTACGGCGTCGCCAACCAGTACAGGAGCGCAGCAGGCGTCGCGTCGAGCGAATCCGGGCTGCAGCACTCGAGCTCCTCGAGACCGAAGGCGTCGACGCCGTCACCACCCGGGCCATCGCCCAGCGGGCCGAAGTTCCCGTGGCGACGGTCTATCAGTTCTTCCCCAACCGTGACGCGATCCTGCAGGAGATCGTCACCGACCACCTCGACCGGCGCGACGCCGAAGGCGCGGCGATTCTGGGTGCACTGGCACCGGCCAGCCTGGCCGAGGTCGCTCACGGCATCTTTGAATTCCACTACCAACACCTGCGCAACCATCCGCATCTGGTCAACCTGCACTACACCAGCCTGGCCAGCGGGCAGCTCGCTGATCCGCGCGCACGCCGGACCGTGTTCGCCAACGCCCTGCACAGCGCACTTCTGCATTGGGGCCTGCTGCGCGAGGGCACCGATCCACTGGTGACGATGGTCGCCGTCGAGATGGGTGATCGCCTGCTGGAGATGGCTTTTCACGCCGGCCCCGAGAAGGACCGCGCGATCCTGAGTGAAGGCGCGCAGGCGCTGACCCAATACCTGCAGACCTACGCCGCACCCACGGCCTGATCAAGGCCGCCGGCGCGAAACTGCTTGGCCAGCGCGAAGCGGGTCAGCGTGCCGACGAACCGATCGAGTTCGCTGCGCCGGGCGCACGTCCCCGGGCCGAAGACCCAACGTCCGCCACGCCGTTCGAGGACGAGTTCTTTCACCGGCTCGTCGAACACCGGGAACGCCACACCGGGAGCGGTCACATCAGCCCAGTCCTCGACGATGTGTACCTGCAGCCGCCCGCCGTCGGCACGCCGAGCCCTGATTGACTCCGAGGTGACCGTGACAACCAACGTGGCGGTTTCGAAGTCACCCCCGATGCCGACCTGTACGACATCGTCGACGAGCGGAACAGTGAGGCCGGTCGTTCCCAGCCTGAGCTGGTCGAGAAGCCCCGCCAGATCGGCCGTCAGCGGGATCGGCGAACACACGCGCATGCCGTTAATGATTATCATTTTCAACATCCGCCCTCAAGTCGGGCGGACAGTGCGCTGCTCGGCGGGTCAGCGCCGCGAGCTGCTGCCACCGACCTCGGCGGCCAGTGGGGGTGGCAACGGCGTCGTCGGCGTGGGCGACGCGGTCGTCGGCGCCGGGGCAGCACCCGGGGATTTCGCCGAGTCCTGGGCGGCGGGGGCCCCCGGGCGGTGGAAGTCGATCATCGCCTCCTCCCGGATCACTTTCTCCCCCACGCTGAGCACCAGCGACTTCGAGGTCACCAGGTATTCGATCCCCGCGTTCTCCACCCGGAAGGCGCCGTCGTCGTTGCGCTTCGCAGGGACGATCAACTTGGCACCGTCACGCAGCCGGACGCCGCGGTATTCGTACTTTCCGCCCGGCAGCGAACAGATCGCCACCCGGGAGGCATCGGTGCTGCCGAACAGCACGGTGGCCTCCGTAGTGGCACACCGGGCTGTGGAGTCGACATACCCACGGCCATCACTGGTCGGGGCCGCCGTGGCCGAGGGCGTTCCCACCGCGAGCAACGTGACACCCGCTGTCACCGCAGCGGTGAGACAGCGACGCGGGGACCAGGCACCAGACATCGGTTACCACTGAACCACGGCTTTGCTGCTTACAGGGTCGTCAAACCCGAGGCGGCACCGAATCGTTAGGTCCTCGAAATACAACTGGGTCCGCGGGCACCACACTCGACTGACCACAGTCACGCCGGCCGACGGGACAGGGACCCGTCGAGTCTAGGGAGCCAGGCTCCGCATCGTTCTGACCACGTAGTCGTCCAGGAGGGCGTCACGGGTGGGCCAGTCGTTGGTGGTGATCAGCAGTGCATAGAACCCGAGCAGGAAGAACACCGCGCTGTTCCACGGCAAGACGTCGGCCGCCACCTCGCCCTGTTTTTGAGCGAGCTCGATCTCATGAGCCACACCGGAGATCACCGGATGCTCCTGACTGTCGGGCGCAGGCGGCCGGGTCTGCGAGAAGTGCAGCGCCAGAAAGTCTTTGAACAGCACACTGCCCAGCCGGCGCTCCAGTCCGACCACCAGCCGCATGGCCTCGCGCAGCCCGTCCTCCAGGCTGTGCGGCTTCTTGAGGAACTGGGTGTACTGCTTGGCGATCCGCTCTTCTTCGCGCTGCTCGAGTTCTAAGAGCACGTGCTCCTTGGTGGGGAAATGAAAGAAGAACGTCCCGTGCGCAACGCCTGCCGCGGTGACGATCGCTCCCACGTCCGCTTCGGCCATGCCGGCGCGCTTGAACTCTGAGATCGCCGCACCCATCAACCGCTCACGCGTCTGCAGGCGCTTGGCCTCACGCGCGGACAACCCCTCTGCCACCGCCATTCCACTCCTCCCGCTCGGGCCCCGAGGACAGCCGACTCGACGCACTCACTGACTCGAATCTATCCGCTGGCCGCATCCCGCAGAATCTGTTGCAGCCGGTCCAGCGGGTCGCCGGCGGTGGGGTCGAGCCGGTTCGGCGACCGTGTAGGCGCCGCACCGGCAGGGCCCGGCGGTGGAGCCTGCGCTGCCGGGGGTGGGGGCGGCGGGTTCGGGGCCACGACGGCGCCGGCCGCACCGATCTTGCGGTTCAGCCGCGCCGGCGCGTCGTCGCCGGCAAAGCATCCATCGGGTGCCCGGTCGACCACGTCTCTTGCGGCGAGATAGTGGCTCAGCGCCGCCCTGTTGTCGGACGTCGCAGCGGCACGGTCACCGAGTGTCTCCCGCACCAGCTCCAGATTGACCCTGGCCGAACAGGATTCAGCCCCATTCAGGCGGGCCGCCGCGTCAGCGAAGTTCTGATCGGCTTCTGCGAGCCGGTCCTCGAGCACAGCCAGCGCTCCGGCGGCGAAGCTTGCCTTGCCCGGCTCGACCACGTCGAGCACCTGAAGCCGCCTGACATCACTCGCCAGTGCCTCGGTGTCACGGTCGGTGAACCCGGCAACTGCCGAGTTGCCGATCACCACAACCGAAAACAGTTTGACGATCGCGATCACCAGCAGCAGTGCCACCGGGGCCGAGTACACCAGAAGGCGACGACGCACGCTCATGGCCGCAGCCCCATATCGATCGGCTGAGTGCGCCGGAACTCGCGAAGCACCAGATAGAGCTCGACCAGGACCAGCAGCGCGGCCACTGCGGCAAAGATCCAGTACAGCTCGACGGCGGTGGATACCGGTTCAGCCGAGGGAGCCTGTTCTCGGGTTTCGTCAGCCGGAAGGGCCTCGCCCAACGGTGTCGCATCGGTGCGCGACACGAACTGCACTCCGATCTGCGCGGCGACCGCCCGAAGCGCCTGCGCCCCGGCATCGTCGTACCCCAGTACCGCGCCACCGTCCACAGCGTGCTCGGGCAGCTGGAACCCGCGTTGCGGTGCTTGCGATTCCGGGGCGCCGGCGCCGAGATAGAACACGAGGTTCCGAGCCCTCGGGAACTGCTGCACGGCGCTGATCATCTGGTAGCGCAGGATGTTGGCGGCGGCGCCGACGTTGGCATCCGGGGTGTCCGGTGCGTCCGGTGCGGCATTGGTCGCGGCCACCACCGGGCGCAGGCTCCAGGTGTCGGCGGACAGCGGCCAGTCCACCGACGGGCGGTCGGCGAAGCTGATCAGCGCGAAGCGGGCGCGCGGATACCGTTCGATGAGGGCCGCGACGTCGTCACGGGCCGCTGCGATCTGCGGCCCCGACATATCCGCGGAACGGTCCAGCAGCACAAAGATGTTGGGTTCGGTGTCGCCGGCCGGCCGGGGCACGGTGTCGTGGGTTCGACCCGCGACGGGGCCGAGCGCGGCCACGAGCAGTAGCAACCCCGCCGTGGTCAGTGCCGACCAACGCGACACCGCCGCCCAACCGTCACCCTCGGCGCGGACCTTTCCGAAGGTGATGGCGCGAGCCGCGAGCAGCGCCACCGCCAGCACCGCGATCAGCAGCGGCGGCAGGAGCGGTTCAAACCTCATCGCCGCATCACCGCCGGCCACCACCACAACACCGCCATCGCCAGCAAGGCGACCAACACCGGGATCCCGGGCGTTTCGGCGGATCGAACATCCGCGGACTCGCCGGTCGACCCGGCCCTCGGCGGGTGGTCCCGGATCTCGGTCAGGTGCGCATCCACATCGGCGGCATCGGAAAACCACCGGCCGCCGGTGCCGCGGGCCAGATCGGCCGCAACCCCGTCCCCGGATCCCGGAGTGATCGCGTTGACCTGCACGTCTGCCGTCACCGCCAGGTCGCGGAGTCGGTCGGTACCGAACAAAGGTGCCACCTCGCCGGGACGGGGCAGGGATTCGGGACCGACGTAGATGATCGAGCGTCGCTGCGCGGACGGTTCTGAAAAGGACGGGAAGCCGGTCAGACACATCGCCAGCACGTCCTCGACACTGGCCGCGTAGTCGATGTAGGACACCGGTACGACGAACGGCCGCGAACCTTCCCGCTGAGCGAATGCGGCGAATTGTGCTGCGGCGTACTGGTAGTCCCGGGTGAGCGGGATGACGCGCCGATTCGCCGAGGTCAAGCCCACCCGCTCGGTGCCGAAGGAGCCGACCCGATCGGCGAAGTACCGCAGCGTGGCACCGACGGCCGGATCGGTGAGCGGGCCACCGACACAGACCATGATGTCCTCGGGAGTCGCGACCTGATTGGCACGGCTCCATGACGGCAGGCCGGTGGGGCGGGCCGCGATCAACGCCGAAGCAGCGAAAGCGATCGGCAGCGTCACCATGGCGACGACGGCCGACACGGTTCGCCGGCGCGCTGCCCGCACGTACTCGGGCAACCGGGTCAGCCGCCGGGTGTTGGCCAGCGGCACGAATTCATCCGGGCCGACCGACTCCTTCGGCAGCAATGCCAGGCCCACGCACCCGGCAAGTGCCAGGCAACCCGCGGCCGCGACCGCCCACCAGATCAGGTCCATCCGCGGATCAACTCCTCGGTGGTGGCGCTGGCCGTGCCGGCATCGAGCGTCGAACGGTGGTTGAACTGAATGTCGGTGAGCTCCTGCAAGATCGGTGCGGCAGGGGCAGCGACACTGTCCGCGATCGCGTCGACCTGCATGTACTGCGCCTGCACCCCGGTCGCGGCATGCAGGAATCCACGCAACTCGGCACTGAGCGCGGCACCGGCTCGGGCAGCAGTGAGATCGCCTGCGCGATAACGGTTTCCGATGTGCCGGACAGCGCGGGCCGACCGTCGGCGCAGAAGTTCGGCGCGGGCCGCGCCGAGGACGGGCAGCTCACGCACGGGGCGGCGCTGTGACGTCAGTACGAAGACGGCCGCATACCATCCGCCCAGCAGCAGGGTCAGGCCGATGGCGATCCACAGCCACACCGACGAGTACGGCGTGGGACCGATCACGTGCTCCAGCAGGTCATCCGGCACGGGCGTACACCCCGGTCATCGCGGTCAACGCCGCCCTGATCCGCAGGCTGCCGGTCACCCGGGCGTGCGGAACCCGCTGCTGGGTCAGGAACTCGGAAAGTTGCTCGCGGCGTTGCACTTCGGCCTGCCGGTAGGCCTCGACGACCTGCTGGTCCAGACCGGCCAGGATGGGTCGGCCGTCGGCGACCTCGTAGCTACGACCGGCGTCGCGGTGTGCACTCACCGCCGGCATGTCGCTGACCAGCGCCCACAGCACGTCGTGGCGGGCGGTCAACGAACCAAGCACCTCGGCCAGCCGGTCGCTGACCTCCGGTTCGTCGGAAACGACGAAGATCAACAGCCGGTGGCGGTAGTGGCGTGCCACCCACTCGAGCTGCACCAGGATGTCGCTCGGACCGGGATGGTCTGTGGCGTGGTGGTGAAACCGGTGCAGCATGCTCTCGATGTGGGTCTCGCCTCGGCGCAGCCGGATGTCCACATTGCCGCGATGGTCACCGAGAACCATGGCGATCTCGTCGGACCGGGGCAGCGTCATCAACCCGATCGCACCGATGAGGTGTAGGGCCACACTCCTTTTCACCTCACCCGACGGTGCCAGCGCGCAGCTGTTGCGCCCGGCGTCCGCGACCACCAGGACCTTGTGGTGCTTCTCGGAGACGAACCGCTTGATCAGGGTGTGCCCAGAGCGTGCGGTGGCCTTCCAGTCGATGTCGCGGACATCGTCACCCGGGACGTAGGGGCGCAGCTCGTCGAATTCCAGGCTGCGGGTGTGGATCAGCGCGTACCGGCCGCCTTCGAGCAGCCCGCCGATGTCGCGGCCGGCGTACGCCTTGGCGGAGTCCAGATATCTGCCCATCGAGGCCTCACGGGACCTGGACCGCGCGCAGCACCGCGTCGACGACGATGTCGGGGGTGATGCGGGCGGTGGCGGCCTCGAAGCCGAGGATCAGCCGGTGTCGCAGCACCCGGTGGGCCAACCGGGCGATGTCGTCGGGCACCACATGGTCGCGCCCGCGCAGCACGGCCAGAGCGCGCGCAGTCCGGCAGAACGCCAGGGTGGCTCGCGGGCTGGCCCCGTACTCGATCACCCGCGCCAGGTTGGCAGGCAGGTGCTGTCCGGGCTCCCTGGTGACGGCGACGAGTCGGCCGGCGTATTCGACCAGTGCGCGGTCCAGATACACCGACCGCACGATGTCCTGCACGCGACGCACGTCATCGATGCTGACGACCGGTGCGGCCCGGTGGCTGCGGTCGTAGAGGCCTGCATCCATCCGGGCGGCGATCTCCACCTCGTCCTCGATCGAGGGATAGCCGACGATCTCCTTGAGCATGAAGCGGTCGGTCTGCGCCTCCGACAGCGGATAGGTGCCCTCCTGGTCGACCGGGTTCTGGGTGGCGATGACGAGAAACGGGTCGGGGATGGGATATTCGACGCCGGCGATCGTGGTCTGGCGTTCCTCCATCGCCTCCAGCATCGCGCTCTGGGTCTTGGCGCTGGATCGGTTGATCTCGTCGAGCAGCACGATGTTGGCGTGTACCGGGCCCAGTTGGGTCGCGAACGAGTTGCTGGTCGCGTCGTAGATCTGGGTGCCGATGATGTCGCTGGGCAACAGGTCGGGTGTGCACTGGATACGGCGGAAGCTGCCGTCGACGGACTCGGCCACCACCCGAGCGGCGGTGGTCTTGGCCAGCCCCGGCACACTTTCGAGCAGCAGGTGTCCACCGGCGAGCAGCGCGACCAGCATCGATTCACGCAAATGGTCCTGGCCCACCACCCGCGCGGAGAACGCCGAGGTCACCGCGCCCACGATGCGCTGAGCTTCGGCGGCATCGCGCTGGTCAGCCTGCAATCGCGGTGCGGTCATGGATCCTCTCCGGTTCGGTCGTCCCCCTTCCCAGACCCAGTCGATGTACCCAGACTTTGCCTTTCTCATGCCCCGGCGCTGAATGCCTGCGGCGACTACCGTCGGGAGACAGCCGAGGTGAGAGGGTGCCCGAGAATGACCGACTATGGCCGCCCGTTGCAGTTCGGGCTGTTCGTCACACCCCGTGCCGACATGCTCGACAACACGCTGGCGCTCGCCGCACTCGCTGACCAGCACCTGGATTTCATTGCCGTCCAAGACCATCCCTACCAGGCCAAGTTCCTGGACTCATGGGCGCTGATGGCTACCGTGCTGGCCCGGACGCAACGGGTGAAGGTGATTCCCGACGTCGCCAGCCTGCCACTGCGCCCACCGGCGGTACTCGCCAAGACGGCAGCCAGCCTCGACGTCATATCGGGTGGCCGCTTCGAACTCGCCCTCGGGGCGGGCGCGTTCTGGCAAGCCATCGCGGCGATGGGTGGGCCGAACCGCACTCCGGGTGAGGCCGCACAAGCTCTGGAAGAAGCAGTCGAGGTCATCCGCCTGATGTGGTCGGATCAGCGGTCGGTTCGATTCCAGGGCGAGCATTACCGCTTGTCCGGAGTGCACCCTGGTCCGGCTCCCGCCCACGACATCCAGATCTGGCTCGGTGTCGGCGGGCCGCGCATGTTGCGTTTCCTGGGCACCAAGGCCGATGGGTGGGTGCCGTCGAACAGCTACTTTCCACCGGACAAACTACCTGCCATGCAGCGTCAGATCGACGATGCGGCACTCGCCGCCGGACGGGACCCCTCGGCAATCGTGCGGGCCTACAACATCTTCGGTGCGGTAACCCGCGCAGGCGACGCCGAGGCCTTCAGAGGGTCTGTGGCCCAGTGGACGGATGAACTGACCGCCCTGTCCGTGGAAACGGGAATGGACACGTTCCTGCTCGGCACTGCCGACGACGACGCGGCACAGGCGGCGGTGTTCGCCGACGAGATCGTTCCCGCGGTACGTGAGGCCGTGGCACGTCATCGCGGAGATTAGCCACCGCGGCCGCGCGGGTATCTGAGCCATACGCCACAAAGCCGAATACCGAGCGGAGAGGAACTCCGATGGAAAGCCAGGACCTCCCGGCCCCCGCGACCGGGTTGTTGTTGACCCACTTCCTCACCGTCGCGGATGTGGCCCGATCACGGGCTTTCTACAGCGATGTGCTCGGTGGTGAGGTGGTGATCGCCGAGGACCCGTGCATCGTCAAGCTCGCCAACGGCTGGCTGATCATGAACCCCGGCGGCGGGCCCACGCCCGACAAACCGGACGTGACGCTGCACCCGCCGACCGATCCGCACACCGCGACCAGCTTTTTGAACATCCGGGTGGCCGACATCGACGCGTGTTACCGCGAATGGAGTGCCAAGGGTGCGGAGTTCCTGACCCCGCCCATCGACCGGAAGGCCGAAGTGCGTTGCTACATGCGGGATCCGGATGGCTACCTCATCGAGGTGGGACAGATGACCGGTCTGCTGACCGGTGTTCACGCCGGCACCGGCTCGGCGACCTGACCTCGCCCGACGAGCCGGACGGTGCGCCGCGGCCACCAGAACCACCGGCCCAACAGCACGGCGATGGGCGGGACCACGAAGGTCCGCACCACCAGGGTGTCGATCATCAGGCCGATGCCGATCGTGGAACCCACCTGGGCGATCGTCACCACACTGGCGCCGAGCATGGCGAACATGGTCAATCCGAACACGATTCCCGCGATGGTGACGACGCTGCCGGTTCCGGCGAAGGCCCGGATGGTCGCCGTCCGCACTCCGGCGGCGGCCTCGTCGCGCAGCCGCATGGCCAACAGCAGGTTGTAATCGGCGCCGACGGCGACCAGGGCGATGAACGCGAGCGCCGGTACCGCCCAGTGCAGCGGTTGGCCGATGCCGAACTGCCAGATGGCGACGCTGGCTCCCAACGCCGACGCGTAGGAGATCGTGACGGTGGCCAGTACCACGATCCCGGCGACGGGGCTGCGCAGCATGCCCGCCACGATCACGAAGATGAGCACGAGCGTGGCGAGGACGAGCAGGGCGAAATCGTGCTGCACGTAGTCGATGAGTTCCGCGGTGGCGGTGCCCACCCCGGTGAGGTCGACGACTCCGCCGGCCGCCAGCGGAGTGTCCTTGAGTGCCTCGGCCGCGGCGACGCGGATCTCGGCAGAACGGTCCGCGCCGTCCTGTCCCCAGGACTCGCCGTCGCCGTAGACGAGCAGCCGGGTGGCATGGCCGTCCGGGGAGAACATCATGTCCATCACCCGCTGGTATTCGGGGTCTTCGAAAGTCCTTGGCGGCAGGTAGAACCCACCCTCCGGACTGCCGGCGAAGTCCGAGCTGAGCTGGGACAGGTAGCCGGTCATCTGCTGCATCTGCGGGCCGACGGTGTCCAGGCTGGAGCGCAAGGTCGTGGTGAGGCCGCGCAACTGGGTCAGCGCACCGCGCATGGTCGCCACCGCACTGGCCGCACCGTCGAGTGAGTTGGTGGCGCTGGTGGCGCCGTCTTTGAGCGCTCCTGCTCCGCCGGCCAGGGTGCCCGTCGCGCTGACCGCGTCATCGAGGGGTTTGACGATTTTCTGCACCGCGGCGCAGATGGGATTGGCGGCACAGTCGGGGTTGGCGCTGACGAACTGGCGCAACGGGTCGGCGTATCCGGACACCTGCTGCAGGTTGCCCTGTAGTCCGGACATCCCCGCCCCGATGTCCTGGGAACCGGCCCCCACCCGGTTCAGTCCGTCTACGGCACCGGTCAACCCTCGTTGCATACCGTCGAGCGCGGTGTCGAGTCGACCGATGGTGGCCGTCACGGTATCGACAGAGGACATCCCGTCGAGCGCGGATTGTGCTGTGCCGTCGAGCTGTTCGCCGATCTGGCCGGCCTGATAAGCCAGCGTACCCTGGCGCACCGGGGTTCCGGCGGGCCGACTGGCCGATTGCACCGTTCGTATTCCGCGCACCTCCAGCACCTTTCGGGTGACCCGCTCGATGGTGATCAGCCCGGCCGGGGTCCGCAGATCGCGGTCGGCCTGGATCGACACGATCTCGGGCAGCAACCGGTTGTCCGGGAAACGGCCGTGCACCGCTTGGTATCCGCGGCTGGAATCGGTGGTGGCCGGCTGCGCGGACAACTCGGCGAAACTGATCTTGGCGCCGAGCAGTGGGACCGTGCAGACGATGAGAACGGCTGCGGCGGTCACAAGCACCGGCCCCGGCCACCGGGCGACGGCGGTGCCGACCCTGCGCCAGCGCCGGTTGATTCGCGTGGCTCGCGGCTCGACCCACCCGCGCCGGCTGAACCAGCCGATCATGGCCGGGGCCAACGTCAGCGCCCCGAGCATGGCTGCGAGAATGCCTATCCCACTGGGTATCCCGGCGCTGCGCAGAAAGCTCACCTTGGCGAAGGTGAGGCAGAACAGCGCGGTGGCGATGGTGGCGGACGACCCGGCGATGACCGGCGCGACCCGGCGATAAGCCTCGGCAAGCGCCTCCGGTGCCGCCAGACCCGCGCGCCGGTTCTCGTGGTAGCGGCCCAGCAGGAAGATGCCGTAGTCGGTCCCGGCACCCAGCACCATCGCCGACATCAACGCCACCGAGAACACGGACACCTCGATCACGCCGTGCTCACCGAGCAGTGCGACCACGGGACGCGCGACCGCCAGCGACAGCCCCACCGATGCCAGTGGTACGGCCGCGGTGATCGGCGACCGGTAGACGAACAACAGCAGCGCGGCGATCATCCCGACTGTCAGCACCGTGATCCGCGCCAATTGCGCGTCCAGAGCGGCGAATTCGTCGACCAGGCTGGCGCCCGGCCCGGTGACATGGGTGCGCAGGCCCTCTGGCCGGCCGGTCAGGTCGACGGCCCCGCGCAGGGCGGCGACCGCATCGGTGGCCGTGCTGCTGCCCAGTTGGCCGGACAGCCTGGCCATCAGGTAGGCCGCCTTGCGGTCCCGGCTTTCGAAGACGGCTGAGGCAGCCGGGTCGTCCCACAGATCCATCACCGACTCGACGCCGGGAGTCTGCGTGCGAAGCCGCTCGGCCAGGGCGCGGTAGTACGAGCGGTCGGACTCCCCCAGCGGCCGATCAGCTTCGAGGACGACGTAGGCGATGTTGTTGCTGTCGGAATCCCCGAACAGCGTCCCCATCCGTTGCGCAGCCCGGGTCGCACCCGAATCGGTCGGGAAGAACGCCCGGGACTGCTCCTTCACGACGTGTTCGAGTTGCGGCACCGCGATGTTGCCGACGCCGGCCAGTAACACCCACACCGCCATGACCAGCAGCGCACATCTGCTTGCCGCCCGCGCGATCGTCGTCAACATCGCTCCCCACCCTCCATAACAATGTTATTGGCAGGTATAACATTGTTATGGCAGCATGTCCAGGACGATGTCGACCATGGGAATTCGCGAAAGCCTGATCGAGGAAAGCCTGCAGGTTCTCGAGGAGAGCGGGCCTGAGGCACTCAACGCGCGCATGCTGGCCAAGCGGATCGGCGCCTCCACCATGGCCGTCTACACCCACTTCGACGGCATGCCCGGCCTCTACGAGGCCCTGGTGCGGGAGTCCTTCATCCGCTTCGGCGAACATCTGAGCCGGCGCCCCGACACCGACGATCCAGTGGCCGACCTGCTCGCCTCCGGACTGGCCTACCGCGAGTACGCGCTGACCTACCCGCAGCGCTACCGGCTGATGTTCGGCATCACGTCTCCGTCCATCGCACTGCCCGTCGGCCGTGACGTCACCGTCGACGGCAATCCGGCGGAGCTGTCCGAGATCAACTCGGTATACGCCCAGATCCCGGCGTTCGTGCAGCGCTGCATGGACACCGGGGCCATCGACGAGGGCGATCCGGTGGCTGTCGCCGCCCAGATCTGGACCATGATGCACGGCTACGTGCTGGCCGAGATCATCGGCGTCTTCGGCACCGAGGGCGCCGGGGTCTCACGGGTACTCGCCCCGCACGTCACCAACCTTCTGGTCGGCCTCGGCGGCGATCGCGATCGGATCCAGCAATCTTTTCAGCGACTGAAGCCGCCTGAGACGCCACCACGTCCGGTATCGCCGGTGGCCCCCACCGTCCGCCGTGGCCGCCGGACCCGCAGCCCTTAGCCTGCGGCGCGCTTCACGAGTTCGTCCATCGCCGCCGGATCGTCGGAATCGACGACGGGGAAACCGGCGCCCGGTTCGCCCACCCAGTGCAGCTCGATGCCCGGGTTGTGCACATCGGACCCGTCGGGCAGGAAGAAGTGCGGACTTCCTTGGACTTCGTCGCGGTGACCGCGATAGCCCCGCATCATCTCCGCCCTGGCCGTTCCCTGCTCAAGGTCACGGCGCAAGGCTCCGGCATCGACACCTGAGCACCGCTGCGCCACCCCGATGATCTCGTGCAACAACGAGACCGGCCTGCTGTCGGTGAAGAACGCGTGCCGCAACGCCATGTCGAGCCGCTCGGCCGCCGGCAAAGACTGCCGCTTGGCCGCGTGTACCGCCTCGTTGGTGAGCAACGAGGTGATGGGCCAGGTCGACGCGTCACCCTGCCACGGCTTCCAGCCGAACTCGGGTGCCAGTGCGCCCACCACCGGAATCTCGCTGTCGAGGTAGCGCTTCGGGATCGGAAACTCGTTGACGTCCTCGAGCAGGAACAGTTGATGGTCCACCCGGACTGCTTCGGTCAGACCGGCTTTCTCCCGCGCCGCGTAGAAGCGGTGCAGCGCCACGGTCGACCACCCGCACACCACGTCGGTGAATACCACGACAGTTCCCGGCTGCACATCAATCTTCATGACGTCCGGGTTCCCACCGCGCGGGCCGCGAAACGCCTACGGCCTGAGGATGATCTTGACGGCGCCGTCCTCCTTCTTCTGGAAGATGTCGTAGCCGTGCGGCGCTTCGTCGAGCGGCAGCACGTGGGTGGCGAACCCGTCGACGCCCAAGGGGTCGTCGTCGCCCAGCAACGGCAGGATGTCGCCCACCCACTTCTTGACGTTGGCCTGGCCCATCCGCAGCTGGACCTGCTTGTCGAACAACGTCAGCATCGGCAGTGGATCGGCCATGCCGCCGTAGACGCCGATCAGAGAAATGGTGCCGCCGCGGCGCACCGTGTCGATCGCGGTGTAGAACGCGTCGAGCCGATCCACCCCGGCTGTCTGCATCAGCGGTTTGGCAATGGCATCGGGCATCAGTGCCGTCATCTTCTGCAGCGTGGAGGCCACCGGTGAGCCGTGCGCCTCCATGCCCACGGCGTCGATCACCGAATCCGTCCCTCGGCCGTCGGTCATCGACCGCACCGCATCGCCCACCGATTCGTCCAGTGAGCTCAAGTCGATGGTGGTGATGCCGCGCTCCTCGGCCCGGGCCAGCCGCTCGCGGATCCGGTCCACGGCGATCACCCGATAGCCCAGATGCGCTGCGATGCGGGCGGCCATGTCGCCGATCGGCCCGAGCCCGAGAACCGTCACCGAGCCGCCATCGGGGATGTCCGCGTACGCGACGGCCTGCCACGCCGTGGGCAGCACGTCCGAAAGGTAGACGAACCGCGAATCCGGCGGTCCCTCAGGCACTTTGATATGGGTGAACTGGGCCTGGGGCACCCGCAGGTACTCGGCTTGGCCACCGGGCACCTGACCGTAGAGCTCCGAGTAACCGAACAGTGCCGCACCCATGCCCTGGTCTCGGACCTGGGTGGTTTCGCACTGGGTGTAGAGCTGCTGGTCGCACATGAAGCAGTGCCCACACGAGATCTGGAAGGGGATGACCACCCGCTCACCCACCGTCAGACTGCCGACGGCGGAACCCACCTCTCGAACGATGCCCATCGGCTCGTGGCCCAGGATGTCGCCCGGATGCATGAAGGCACCGAGCACCTCGTAAAGGTGTAGATCGGAGCCGCAGATGTTGGTCGAGGTGACCTCGATGATCGCGTCGGTCGGCTCTTGGATCTCGGGGTCGGGCACGGTGTCGACCCGCACGTCCCGCCGGCCATGCCAGGTAACGGCTTTCAAGATCTGCTCCCATCGCTCGCGGTGTCGCAGGTGGGGCTACCCCGCCAGGCCCGCGCCAAACCGGCGCCGCTGTGGTGACAATGGTGTGGTGGCGCAAAGTTGGGAAGGTTTCGACGGATTCGCAGGACTGCTCGATTACCCGATGTTCGTCGTGACGGCACAAGGTCAGGACGGGCCGGCGGGTTGTCTGGTCGGTTTCACCACACAGGCCAGCATCGATCCGCCCCGGTTCCTGGTCGGCATCTCGAAGCAGAACCACACCTTCGCCGCCGCGGAATCAGCCACCCACCTGGGAGTGCACCTGTTGGCCCGTGGCGACCTGGAGCTGGCCCGGTGGTTCGGCGGGCAGACGGGTGACGAGGTCGACAAATTCGCCGATTGCCGCTGGCATCCCGGCCCGACCGGGACCCCGATCCTCGATGCCTCGCCGGCCTGGTTCGTCGGCGCCAAACTCGACCGTTTCGACCTCGGTGACCACGTGGGATATCTCCTGAATCCGGTGGCCGGTCAGGCGCCCGACGAGCCGCAGCCGTGGGTCGACCTCACCGACGTGGCCGACCTCAAGCCAGGCCACGACGCCTGAGCATCACTTCCAGGCGAAGACCGGCTGTTCGAGTTCGTCGACCGGATCGGTACGGCCTTCCAGAGCCAACCAGCGCAACTGCAGCAACACCGCACCGGTCGGTGCGTGGATCAGATCGTTGCCCAACGGAATCTGCACCACCGGGCGCGGGCTCTCCGGGATCGTGATGAACCGCGGGGAATCCTCGCGCTGCAACTGGTGCAGCCCCACCCGGTAGGCCGCCACCACCTCGTCAGGGGACGGACGCAGATCCAGCCGCCCGCCGCCCCAGATCACCACCGGAGTGATGACGTATCCCGACCGGGTCGGATAGTCATCGAGCAGGCCGAGTACCGCCGAATCGGGAAGGCTGACCCCGACCTCTTCATCGAGTTCCCGCAGCGCGGCCTCGATCGCATTCTCGCCCGGATCCAGCCGGCCGCCTGGCAGCGCCCACTGCGCGGCGTGAGACGAAAGCCGGGATGTCCTGCGGCACAACAGAAACGCCGCCCCGCCGGACACGTCGACCATGCGGCCGTCGAGCCCGGGCTCCGGCATGGGCCGCCCGCCGATCCACTCGTCGACCGGAGCCGGGTCCACCCGGTCCTCTCCGAGTTCGGAATCCACCAGGACCACCGCGACGGCCGCGTGCCGCTTCGTCGGATCGGTCACGGCGCGGCGCTCGTGCCCCGCCAGATGTGCCCCGATGCGTTTCCGCAGGGCTTCGTCGTAGGCGATCGTCACCGCTCGACCATATGCGCAGCGCGGCAGGCCGGGCCGCCGAGGTAACGCCTACTGGTCCGGCTTGCGGGTCTGCTGATACAGCGCCAGCTTCCAGGCGCCGTCGACCCGGTGATAGACGCTGGACATGGCGCCGACGAACGCGGGCTCCTCCTCGTCGCGGTAGGCCGTGCCCGTGTAGACCAGGACGGCGTTGTCGTCGTCGAGGACGATCACGTGCACGCCACTGAGCTCGTAGGCACGCCACGGCGGTGATTCGGACAATGCGGCCACCACGGTGTTGCGGTCCATCACCGTGCCGTTGGCGAGCACCATGACGGCCTCGGGCAACATCAGCTCGCCGTAGAAATCCGCGCCGGTCGACTCGCACAACGAATCCCACCCGGCACGCTCGATGTGCAGGAGTTCGTCGAGAACTTGGCTGGTCACCGCTACGTGATACCCGTTACCCAGAGCTGGTATGCCTGGGCATTACTGTTAAAACAGTGGTAGAAGTGATTTGTGGGTGTCCGTAAGGTATCGGCCCTCGCGGGCATCGCAGCAGTGACTGCGGCCGCCGCGCTGGGCACGGTATGGACTCCCCTCGCTACGCCCGTTGCGTCAGCTGCCCCGGACTGTCCGGACATCGAGGTGGTCTTCGCCCGCGGCACCGACGAGCCGGCCGGCATCGGCAATGTCGGCAAGGCATTCGTCGACACGCTGCGCCCCATGGTCAAAGGTTCGACGGTCGGCACCTACGCGGTGAAATACCCGGCGTCGTGGGACTTCATGAAGGCCGCCGCCGGAGCCACCGACATGAGCAAGCGGGTGCAGGCCACCGCCGCCCGCTGCCCCAAGACCAAGATCGTGATGGGCGGCTACTCACAGGGCGCGGCGGTGGTCGACGTGGTGGCAACCTCACCGATTGCCGGCCTGGGCTACACCGCCCCGCTACCCGCTGCGGTGGTGCCGCGCGTCGCGTCAGTCGTGGTCTTCGGCAACCCGTCGGCCCGCCTCGGTCAGCCGCTCACCCGCATGAGCCCGGACTTCGGCGCCAGGACAGCGGACCTGTGCAACACCAACGACCCCATCTGCTCGCTCGGCCGGGACTGGAACGCCCACATCACCTATCCGAAGTCGGGCCTGATCAAGCTCGCCGCACAATGGGTCACCCGTCATGTCCAGCCGGCTCCAACGCCCGCTGCTCGGCGCTGACGACGGGATAGAGCCGATGGCTTCCGGGTAGGCCCTTCAACTCCACTTCTCGCGGAGCACCTAGTTCGAGGTCATCGAGGTGCTTGACCGCCTCCGCGACCGGCTCGCTGACCAGGATCTCGCCGCCGTCGGCCTGCCCGGCCACCCGGGCCGCCAGCGCGACGTCGAGGCCGAACAGGTCGTCACCCCGGCGCACCGACGTGCCCATGTGCACCCCGATCCGGACGCGGATGGCCTGCCACCGACCAGGATTCACCGCGAGCGCGCACTGAACGTCGGTGGCGAAGCGCACCGCGTTCTCCGGATCGGCGAACGCGATCATGAACCCGTCGCCCTGCGTCTTGACCACGTGACCGCCATGCTTGCCGACGCGAGCCTGAACGAGCTTGTTGTGCTTCTCCAACAGCTTCACCCAGGCCCGGTCACCCATGGCGGCGTTGTATTGGGTTGAGCCCTCGATGTCGGAGAAGACGATGACGACCCGCCCGTCGGCGGTCAACCGGGCCAGGTCGGGACGCTCCACCTGGGCCCACCCGGCAAGGTCCTCGATCGAGTTGCGCACCGTGGCGCCGAGTCCCTTGTTGATCAGCATGTCCGCGGTCTGAAACACCGTCTTGATGGCCAATGGCGCCACACCGCGACGACGCTTCCTCCGGCGGTCCTCGTCTTCGAGCTTCATGCGCTCGATCTCGCGGCGGGCATTCGCCAGCTGCCGGCGGCTCACGATGAACAACACCAGGAACGTCACGAACGCCGCGAACAGCACGACGACAACCACCAGCAGTACGACCTCGACAGTGGACGGCATCGGCACCCGATGATTATCGCCGCATGTCACATTTCGCCGAGTCGCGGTGTCTTGAGGGGGTAAGCACCAACAACATAGGAGTGACCATGGATGCTCGTCTGAACCTGTTCGAGAACCGGACCGCCGCCAAGATGCTCAAATACGTCACGTCGGCGGGCAAGGTGATCACGGACTCGTCACTCCCGGAGGCCACTCAGCAATTGGTGGCGCTGCGCGCCAGCCAGATCAACGGCTGCGCGTTCTGTACCGATATGCACACCAAGGACGCGGTTGCCGCCGGGGAGACCCAGCAGCGCCTGCACCTGGTGGCGGCCTGGCGGGAGGCAACGGTGTTCACCGAGGCCGAACGCGCCGCACTGGAGTTGACCGAGCAAGGCACCCGGATCGCCGACGCCGCAGGCGGGGTCAGCGACGAGGTGTGGGCAAACGCGGTCAAACACTACGACGAGGATCAGCTGGCGGCGCTGGTGTGCCTGATCGCGTTCATGAACACCGTCAACCGCCTGAACGTGATCGTTCAGATGCCCGCCGGCGACTACCAGCCGGGACAGTTCGGGTAAGCGCGACCGGGACGATCGTCGGCAGGGGTGAACTGGCACGCTGGTCATCAATATGACCACTCCCCTGCTCGACGATCCGAACGACCTCTCGGCACTGCAAGCCAAGGGCGGCGACGCCGACGCGCTGTTCACCGACTTCGCCGGCTGGGCCGAGGCCAACGGCACCACGCTGTACCCGGCGCAGGAGGAGGCGCTGATCGAACTGGTCAGCGGGGCGAACGTGATCCTCGCGACGCCGACAGGATCGGGTAAGTCTCTGGTGGCCACCGGGGCGATCTATGCGGCACTGGCCGGGGACCGCGTCAGTTTCTACACCGCCCCGATCAAGGCGTTGGTCAGCGAGAAGTTCTTCGCGCTGTGCGACGTGTTCGGGGCAGACAACGTCGGCATGCTCACCGGGGACGCATCGGTCAACGCCGACGCTCCGATCATCGCCTGCACCGCCGAGATCCTGGCCAACCTCGCGTTGCGCGAAGGGGCCGATGCCGATATCGGCCTGGTGGTGATGGACGAGTTCCACTTCTACGGCGACCCCGACCGCGGCTGGGCCTGGCAGGTGCCGCTGCTGGAGCTTCCCAAGGCCCAGTTCCTCTTGATGTCGGCGACCCTGGGCGACGTGACGTTCCTGCGCAAGGATCTGACCCGGCGCACCGGCCGGGAGACGGCGTTGGTCACCGGCGCGCAGCGCCCGGTTCCGTTGTTCTACTCGTACGCCACCACCCCGATGCACGAGACCATCGCCGATCTGCTCGAGACCAAGCAGGCACCGATCTACGTCGTGCACTTCACCCAGGCGTCGGCGCTGGAACGAGCCCAGGCGTTGATGAGCGTCAACGTGTGCACCAAGGAAGAGAAGGCCGCGATCGCCGAACACATCGGCAGCTTTCGTTTCTCGACGACATTCGGGTCCACGCTGTCGCGGCTGGTGCGGCACGGCATCGGCGTCCACCACGCCGGAATGCTGCCCAAATACCGTCGCCTGGTGGAACAGCTGGCCCAGGCCGGGCTGCTCAAGGTGATCTGCGGCACCGACACCCTCGGCGTCGGCATCAACGTGCCGATCCGCACCGTGGTGTTCTCTGCCCTGTCCAAATACGACGGCACCCGGATGCGGCTGCTCAATGCCCGCGAGTTCCATCAGATCGCCGGGCGGGCGGGCCGGGCCGGGTACGACACCGTGGGCACCGTCGTGGTGCAGGCACCCGACCACGAGGTCGAGAACATCAAACAGTTCGCCAAGGTGGCCGACGACCCGAAGAAGCGTCGGAAACTGGTGCGGCGCAAGGCGCCCGAGGGCATGGTGCCGTGGGGTGAGAACACCATGAACCGGCTGATCGATGCCGCACCCGAAGCATTGACCAGCAACATGCGGGTCTCGACGGCCATGATTCTCGACGTCGTGGACCGTCCCGGCGACCCGTTCGAGGCGATGCGCCGACTGCTCACCGACAACCACGAACCGCGCAAGCGTCAGCTGAAGCACATCCGGGAGGCCGTCGGCATCGCCCGATCACTGCTGCAGGCCGGCGTCGTGGAACGACTCGACGAACCCGAGGCCGATGGTCGCCGCTACCGGCTGACCGTCGACCTGCCGCCGGACTTCGCCCTCAACCAGCCCCTGTCCACCTTCGCCCTGGCCGCCGTCAACGTCCTCGATCCGGATTCGGAAAGCTATGCGCTGGACGTGGTTTCGGTGATCGAGGCCACCCTTGAAGATCCCCGCCAGATCCTGGCCGCCCAGCTGAACAAGGCCAGGGGCGAGGCAGTGGCCCAGATGAAGGCCGACGGGATCGAGTACGACGAACGCATCGAGCTGCTCGACGAGGTCACCTACCCCAAACCTCTACGAGAACTGCTCGAGCACACCTACGAGGTGTACCGCCAGACCAATCCGTGGGCGGCCGACGGGCATCTGTCCCCCAAGTCGGTGGTCCGCGAAATGTGGGAGCGGGCCCTGACCTTCCGCGAATACATCAGCCTCTACGGGCTGACCCGCTCCGAAGGGGCGGTGCTGCGCTACCTGTCCGATGCGTTCAAGGCGCTGCGATCGGGAGTGCCCGCCACCGCCCGCACCGAGGAGCTCGCCGACATCGTCGAGTGGCTGGGCGAATTGGTGCGGCAGGTGGATTCGAGCCTGCTCGATGAATGGGAGCAGCTGACGAGCCCCGACCAGCCGCACGATGTGCCGGTGGCGGTGCCGGCCCGGCCGCGCCCGCTCACCGGCAACGATCGGGCATTCACCGCGATGGTGCGCAACGCGTTGTTCCGGCGGGTGGAGTTGTTCGCCCGGGCCCGCTGGGACGAGCTCGGCACGCTGGATGCCGCGTCAGGTTGGACCGCCGATCGGTGGGCCGAAATCGGTGAGGAGTACTTCGACGAGCACGCCGAGGTGAGGACCGGCGCCGACGCCCGCGGGCCGGCGTTGCTGATCTTCGACAAGCAGCCGCAGGTGTGGCGAGTTCGACAAATCCTCGACGATCCTGCCGGAGATCACGATTGGGGCTTCGACGTGGAAGTGGACCTCACCGCCAGCGACGAGGAAGGCGCTGCGGTGCTGCGTATCGTCGATGTCGGCCGGATGGGATAGGTGATTGCTGGCTCCCATTTTATCGCGACCCCGGGGCCTTGCGGCAAGGCCGGGGTGATGGCGCACAATCGCTGGCCTGAACATGCCGAGGATGAACGAGGAGCACGTGCCAGCAGACGACCACGACGCCGAAGTACAGAGCGAACAGACCTATGTCGACGGGCTGTACGCCCGCTTGGACGCCGAGCGCGCCCGGGTGCGTGACCGGTACCGCACCGCACTGCGCGAGCACGGCGGTACCGCGGTGGAACGCGACGCCGAGGTGCGCGCATTGGCCAAGGAAGCCAACCGGCTCGACGTGGCCGACAACGGCCTGTGCTTCGGGCGGTTGGAAACCGTTGCCGGAGAACATCTCTACGTCGGACGCCTGGGCCTGTTCGATCGCGAGAACGACTACGAACCGTTGCTGTTGGACTGGCGGGCACCGTTGGCGCGGCCGTTCTACACCGCGACCGGAGCCCATCCGGAGAACATGCGCCGGCGGCGCCAGTTCCGAACCCTCGGCCGCCGTGTTCTCGATTTCACGGACGAGGTGCTGGGCCGGCCCACCGAGGGCGACGGAGGTGATGAAGACGCCGCCCTGCTGGCCGCGGTGAACGCGCCGCGCGGTGAGGGCATGCGCGACATCGTGGCGACCATCCAGGCCGAACAGGACGAGGTGATCCGCAACGGGCACACCGGCGTGCTCGTGGTCGAGGGCGGGCCCGGTACCGGTAAGACCGTGGTCGCGCTGCACCGGGTGGCCTATCTGCTCTACACCCACCGTGAGCGGATCGAGCGGCACGGCGTGCTGGTGGTCGGCCCCAACGAGGCGTTCCTGAACCACATCGGCCGGGTGCTGCCGTCCCTGGGTGAGTCGGACGCGGTGTTCATGACGCCGGGCGACCTGGTGCCCGGGCTGCACGTCACCGCCGAGGAGGACGTGCCCGAGGTTGCCGCGCTCAAGGGGTCGCTGCGGATTCTCGACGTGCTGGCCGCCGCGGTGGCCGACCGTCAGGAGGTGCCGGACGAGCCGATCTACATCGACCTGCCCGACGTCACGGTGCGCATCGACGCCGAGACCGCGCAGTGGGCCATCGAGGAGGCCCGAGAGACCGGACTCCCGCACAACGAGGCGCGAGCGACGTTCCGCGACATCGTCACCTACGTCCTCACCGAACGCGCCGTCGCCCGCATCGGCAAGGCCTGGCTGACCCGTGCGGACAAGGCGGCCTGGGAGGAACTGCGGGCCAGCGTGGTCAGCGAACTCGACGACAATGTCGCGTTCGCCGCGGCACTCGACCGGCTGTGGCCGATCCTCACCCCGGAAAGCCTGCTCTCCACGCTGTATTCGTCCCCAGACCGGTTGCAGGCGGCCGGGGCGGACGCCCGTTTCCTCCGCGCCGACGGCGACGCCTGGACCGTCTCGGACGTGCCGCTGCTCGACGAACTGGTCGACCTGCTGGGGCGCGACAAGGCGGCCGACGAAGCCGCCGAACGCGAGCGCCGGGAAGAAGCCGCCTACGCCGCAGGGGTGCTCGACCTGATGGTCGCCCGCGAGGATCTGATGGACGACGAAGACCACCTGCTGGCCGCCGACCTGATCGACGCGGAGGACCTGGCCGACCGCTTCCTCGAGCGCGACACCCGCGAGCTCGCCGAACGTGCTGCGGCCGACCGGGACTGGACCTACGGTCATGTTGTGGTCGACGAAGCCCAGGAGCTGTCCGAGATGGACTGGCGGATCCTGATGCGTCGCTGCCCACGACGGTCCTTCACGGTGGTCGGGGATCTGGCGCAGCGCCGCTCGGCGGCCGGGGCCAGATCCTGGGCCGCCATGCTCGAGCCGTATGTGCCGGGCCGGTGGATCTACCGGACGCTGTCGGTCAACTACCGGACCCCGGCCGAGATCATGGCGGTGGCCGGAGCGGTGCTGGCGGAGTTCGCCCCCGGCGTCCAGCCGCCCGAGTCGGTGCGGTCCTGTGGTGTTCAGCCCTGGTCGCGGCGGTTGACCGCAGCTGAAATCCCTGGCGCTGTAGAGGAATTCGTGCGGGATGAAGCCGGTAGAGAGGGCACCAGCGTGGTGATCGGTCCGCCCGAGGTGCCCGGCGCGGTGGCGCCGTCGGAAACCAAGGGCCTCGAGTTCGACGCGGTGCTCGTCGTGGAGCCCGCACGCATTCTGGCCGACGGTGACCGCGGCGCCGCCGAGTTGTACGTCGCCCTCACCCGCGCGACACAACGCCTCGGGGTGCTGCACACCGAACCGCTGCCCGCAGCACTGAACGGACTGGTCGATGTCTGACACCACCTGCGCGATCGTCGGCGGCGGCCCCGCCGGGATGATGCTCGGGCTGATCCTGGCCCGCTGCGGGGTGGCGGTCACCGTCATGGAGAAGCACGCCGATTTCCTGCGCGACTTCCGCGGCGACACCGTGCATCCGAGCACCATGCGGATGCTCGACGAGCTGGGATTGTTCGGCAAATTCGACAAGATCGGCTACAGCTTGGTGGAGAAGGCGGAGTTCCCGGTCGACGGCCGACCCGTGACATTGGTCGACTTCCGTCGGCTGCGCCAGCCCCATCCGTACGTGGCGATGGTGCCGCAGTGGGACTTCCTCGACCTGCTGGCCGACGCCGGACGCGACGAACCGAATTTCACCCTGCGGATGCAGACCGAGGTGACCGGCCTGCTGCGAGAAGGTGAGCGCATCACCGGAGTGCGCTACACCAGCCCCGACGGCGCCGGTGAACTGCACGCCGAGCTCACCGTGGCGTGCGACGGGCGCACCTCGCTGGTCAGGCGGGAGGCCGATCTGAGTACGCGCGACTATCCGGTGCCCTTCGACGTGTGGTGGTTCCGCCTGCCGCGCACCGAAGATGGCCAGTACTCGCTGATCCCGCGCACCGCCCCCGGGCGCGCGCTGATCATGATTCCCCGCACCGGCTACTTCCAGGTGGCCTACCTGATCCCGAAGGGCAGCGACAGGCAGCTGCGGGCGCGCGGCCTCGACGCCTTCCACGCCGAACTCGCCGAGCTCATCCCCGAGGCCGATACGGCGACGCTGACCTCCTGGGACGATGTCAAGCATCTCGACGTGCAACTCAACCACCTGCGACGGTGGCACCGAGAGGGGCTGCTGTGCATCGGCGATGCCGCGCACGCCATGTCGCCGGTGGGTGGTGTGGGGATCAATGTCGCGATCCAGGACGCAGCGGCCGCCGCGCGCCTGCTGTACCAGCCGCTGCGTGAGCACCGGGTCGGCGAATCCGATCTCGCCGCAGTGCAACGGCGTCGCCGTCTGCCCACCGCGATCACCCAAGGGCTCCAACGCATCCTGCACCGTCAGGTGATGGCGCCCGTGATGGCCGGGGCCGACATCGCTCCACCCGGGACGCTGGTGCGCATCGTCCGCCGGTTTCCTCAGCTCACCGCGATCCCGGCGTATCTGGTCGGTACCGGGGTACGTCCCGAACACGTCGCCGTGCCGGCCCGGCGATAGGAGCGGCGTGGCAGGCAAGCAGAACCCCGAACAGCGGAGGCGCGAATTGTGCGACGCCGCAATCACTCTGCTGGCTCGGGAGGGCATCAAGGGTGTCACCCACCTGAAGGTGGACCGCAAGGCCGGCGTGCCGGACGGAACCA